>DASQXE010000029.1:0-2147 GCA_035639875.1 Gaiellaceae bacterium
TGGACGACCTTGTCGGCCTCGCGAACGACGTCGGGCTCTACTCCGAAGAGATCAATCCCGAGACCCGAGAGTTCCTCGGCAACTTCCCCCAGGGCCTGACGCATCTCGGACTCGTCAACGCGGCTGTCTCGATCGCGGAGGTCTCGAAGTGACGCTCTGGGGCGCACTCGCGGGCGGGCTCGTCGGGACGGTCGTCCTGACGAGCGGGCTCCGGATCGCACAGGAGCTCGGATGGACCCGGATGGACATCCCGCTCCTGCTCGGGACGGTGTTCACGGACAACCGCAGCCGCGCGAGCGTGTACGGGTACTTCCTCCACTTCGGGAACGGCCTGCTGTTCGCCCTCGTCTACTACGGGATCTTCCGCGCGGTTGGCCGCGCTGGCTGGGGCTTCGGCGCGGCGCTAGGCGTCGTGCACGCGATGTTCGCCGGCGGCGCGCTCGTCACCGTCTTGCTGCCGGCGGTCCACCCGCGCATGGGCACGCCGTGGTCGGACGCAGAAGAGACGCCGCTACTCGAGCCACCGGGCTTCCTGCTCGTCAACTACGGCCGCCGCACTGCCGTCTGGACGTTCGTCGTCCACATCGCCTACGGCGCGATCGTCGGCGGCTTCGCCGCGCACCTCGGCTAAGGATGCGGCTGTACCTCTCCTCCTTTCGGATGGGCGACCATCCAGAGCGCCTGCTCGAGCTGCTCGGCTCGGGACGCCGGGCCGCAGTCATCGCGAACGCCATCGACGACGCGGATGCAGAGACACGGAAGGAGGGCGTGGAGCGCGAGGTCGAAGCTCTGCGCGCGCTCGGACTCGAACCGCGCGAGCTCGACCTGCGGGAGCACTTCGGGTCGGCCCCGGACCTGGGCGGATACGACCTCATCTGGTTGCGCGGAGGCAACGTCTTCCTGCTGCGCTACGCCCTCGCCGCGAGCGGCGCCGACACGCTGCTCGTCGATCTCCTGCACGACGATGCGCTCGTCTACGCCGGCTACAGCGCAGGGCCTTGTGTTCTCGGGCCGAGCCTCCGTGGCCTGGAGCTCGTTGACGAGCCCGAAGCCGTAGACGCGACCTACGGAGCCGAGCCGGTCTGGGACGGCCTCGGTCTCCTCGACTTTGCGATCGTCCCGCACGTCGATTCGCCTGACCACCCCGAGACCGAGCGCTGCAACAGGCTGGCGGAGCACTACCGCGTCGAGGGCGTGCCGCACCGGACGCTCCGGGACGGGGAAGTCCTCGTGATCGACTAGCGGTTCTCGATCTCGAGCGAGAAGCGCGGGAGACGCCTGGCGACTGTGCGGTTGAACTCCGCCTCGTACTGCTCCGCCGCCGACTCGCCGAGGGTGGAGGCGAAGTGGTCCCGCAGGTCGGCAAGGACCTCGGTGCCGGTCTCGACGAGATCCTGGTAGTCGCCGTAGCGCTCCTCGGCCTCGTCTCGTGGAGCCCGGTCGTAGGCCGCCTCGGCCTCCTCGCACTCCCGGAGGAGCTCGGCGTGGTCGCGCTCGAAGAGGTCGAGCTGCCGCGCGATTACATCCCCAAACCGGCCCCTCCGCAGCACGGCCCTAGACTAGTCGCGTCTCGTTAGGAGGCCACAACGTGGTTGTTGCCAAGAAGGTGCGTTGAACGGCCGTAGGGGCAAAGCCCGCGCGGCCTCCCTGGTCGGCGCCGCCAAGTCGGCGCCTTAGCGTCCTTGGGGCTTCTCGTCCGCACCTGGAACGTCTTCCACGGGAACGCGGTGCCGCCGGAGCGACAAGCCTTCCTCGCGGACATGGTCAGGCTCGCCAGCTCAAATGGGCCTACCGCCCTCTGCCTGCAGGAGCTCCCGGTCTGGTCGCTGGCGAAGCTCGAGGAGTGGAGCGGGATGCGCGCGTTCGGCGCCGTCGCGGCGCGGCCGTTGCTCGGGAGCGCCAGGCTGGGAGGCGCGATCACCGAGCTGCACCACGGACTCTTTCGCTCGGCGTTCACCGGCCAGGCGAACGCGATCCTGCTTCCCCACGAGCTCCGGCCGGTGGCCAGCGACTCGGTCGTCCTCAACCCGCGTAGCGTCCGTCGCGCGGCGGCACGCGAGCTCGACCTCGACCCGCGCGTACGCCTCGCGTGGGCCAAGGAGCGCCGCGTGTGTCACGCCGTCCGCGCCGAAGCGGACGACCGATTC
>DASQXE010000030.1:0-5137 GCA_035639875.1 Gaiellaceae bacterium
CGTCCATTCGAGCAGCACCGAGAGATCGGAGGGCTCTTGGAGCTCGAGGAGGAAGACTCCATCGCCGATCGCGTGCGGGAGCCCGGCCGGGACGAAGAAGCAGTCGCCTCGACCGACGGTCAGCTCGTTGAGCGCGTCGAGCATGGCCGCGCGATCCTGACGATCGACCCAATCCGCGAGGACGTCGAGCTCGACGTCTTCGCGAAAGCCGAGCCACACGGCCGGGCGCTCGCCGCGCGTCTCGACGATCAGCCAGGCCTCGGTCTTGCCGTGCAAGAGGCCGAGGCGACTCCGGGCAAATTCCTGATTCGGATGGAAGTGCACGGGCAACCGCTCGCCTGCGTCGAGCAACTTCACGAGCAGAGCGGAATCGGTCCCGTACCGCGCCGTGTGCGCGGGGCCGAGGTACGCGACTGGATCGGCCGCGATCGCGTCCCGGAGCAGCCGTCCGTCTGGCAGCGCGCTCAGGCCGGCTCCGTCCGCTCCGAACACCGTCGCGGTCGACCCGATCCAGTCTTCCGGAGCGTGATCGTCGGTCGACGGGATGCCGCGGAAGCTCGCGATCGCCTCTCCTCCACGGTAGAAGCGGTGCAGCTGGTTCGGTGCCAGCTTGATCGGGTTCAGGGGACAACCGCCTAAGCGGCCACTTCCAACGCGCCGGTCATCATCCCGACGACTCTTTCGAGGCTGGTCTCACTCTTGTCGAGTGTCACGATCGTCCTGCCGTTCCGCAGCACAGTGATGCGGTCGGCGACCGCGAAGACCTCGGGAAGGTTGTGGCTGATCATGATCACGGCGAGCCCCTGGGTCCGCACCTCTTTGATCAGCTCGAGCACCATGGACGACTCCCGCACGCCGAGGGCGGCCGTCGGCTCGTCCATGATCACGATCCGCCTGCCCCACGCGATTGCGCGGGCGACGGCAACCGCCTGGCGCTGCCCGCCCGAGAGGCTGAGTACCGGCTGGTCGACTGACTGGATGCCGATCTTGAGCCGGCGCATCTCTTCCCCGGCTCGGCGGCGCATCGCGTTCTTGTCCAGGAATCCGAGCCAGGACAGGGGCGGAGGACGCAGCAACTCGCGACCAAGGAAGAGGTTGCCTGAGGCGTCGAGGTGGTCCGCAAGGGCGAGATCCTGGTAGACGGTCTCGATGCCAAGCTCGCGCGCCTCACGCGGGTTTGTGATGGTGACCGGCCGGCCTTCGATCGCGATCTCGCCGGCGTCGGCCTGGTAGACGCCGGAAACGATCTTGATCAGAGTCGACTTGCCGGCGCCGTTGTCACCGACGATCGCGTGGACCTCGTTCGGCCGAAGGGTGAAGTTCGCCTCGCGCAACGCGACGACATGGCCGAAGTGCTTTTGGACGTTGCGAGCCTCGAGCAGCGGTGGCGACGGCGGAGTCGTCATCGGCGAGATCACAATCTCGGACAGCGGTGCACGAGTCAAGCCCTGGCAACCGAGACCACCGCCTGCTCCGCGTGCGAGCGGAGCGCAGCAGTGAACAGCCGGTGTGTCCACGCGACCTCGTCGGGCGTCGCGCAGTAGAAAGGCTGCCGCATCCCCTCACGTCCGTGCGCAAGCTCGTCCAGGAACGCCGCCCACATCTGCAGGATGGCGTCGGAGAACCCGAACTCGAAAATTGCGCCGGTGATCGTGGGATACGCAGATTCCGAGCCCAGGTCGAGCGTCTGCCACGTCTGCGCCTCCCCAGCGGCGTACTCCATGAACCGGAGCGTCTTCTGCAGCTTGGTCGAAAACGCAATCGAGCCCTCCGTCCCGTCGATCTCGATCACCCACGTGTTCGTCTCACCCGGCGCCATCCTCTTCGTCTCGATCCGTAATGGAAAGCTGACGTCGCCGTCCCGAGCCTCGCAGAGCAGGACGGCGTTGTCCCAGGTGTTGCAGGCGGCCCAGCCTCCCGTCCCGTCGGGCCGCTCCGTCACGACATCGGAGAGGATTGCGCGAACGTTCTCGGGCATCCACCCCGCGCGCAGGGGCAGGTGGAGAGCGTGAACGCCGAGATCGCCCATGCAGCCGTATTCCCCGTTGAGCTCGGCCCGGCGTTTCCAATTGATCGGCTTGCCCGGATCGAGGTCGCTCGAATGCAGAAATTGCGAGCGCACCTCGAGGACACGGTGGTAACGCCGTTCCCGGATGAAGCGGAACGCCGCCAGCCCGCCCGGAAAGAACGGGAACTCGGACGAGCAACGGACGAGCAGCTCCGGATGTGCAGCGACCTCGGCCATGATCGCCTCGTTCGCACTGAGGTCGATTCCGAAGGGCTTCTCGCCGAGCAGATGCTTCCCTGACTGGAGGACCGCGATGTAGAGCTCCTCGTGCAGGTGGTGCGGCACGGCGCAGTAGACCGCCTCGACAGATTCGTCCTCGAGCAGCCTCGCGTAGTCCGTGACGAGGCGCGGTCGCGGGTTGAGCCGTTCGTACCAGGCGAGCACGTCAGGATTCACATCGCAGACGACGGCGATCTCCGGTCGCACGCCGATGTCCGCCAGATGCACCCAACGGGCTGCGGCGCTCGCGAACTCACGGCCCATCAACCCTCCGCCGACAATGCCGAAGCGGATGACCCGGTCAGCCATCCAGCATCGCAAGTGCGTCGACTGCCGAGGCACCGTCGTGCACGACCGCCATCAGCGCGCGGGTCATCGCCGCCGGGTATTCGTGCTGGATGACGTTCCGCCCGTAGACGATGCCGGCGGCGCCGAGGCGGATCACCACCTCGGTCCGGCGGAGGATCTCCTCGTCGGCTGCGCGTCCGCCCCCGCGGACGAGCACAGGTACTGCGCCGGCCATCTCCAGCACACGGGAATAGTCATCGAGGTCGTCGGTCGGGTCGGCCTTGATCACGTCGGCACCGAGCTCGACTGCCTGGCGGACGAGGGTGACGATCGTGCCCACGTCCCCGTCGACGCCATATCCCGACTCCCCAGGCTTCATCGCGAGCGGCTCCACCATGAGAGGCATGCCGACGGAGTCGCAGACGGCGCGGAGTGCCGAGACATTACGCACACAAGCGTGGTGGAGCTCTGGTTGCTCAGGCAGTAGAAGCAGGTTGACGACGACACACGCGGCGTCGAGAACGAGCGCCTTCTCGACGGCGTTCTCGACGAGCTGGCTGAACAGGTACTCACGACCGACGCCCTCGCGGCCGTAGACGTTCGCGACGTCGGTGCGTAGGACGAGCGCAGGCTTCGGGCCACGCCTCTGCTGCAGCAGATGCGCTTGCCCAGGCGAAAGCTGAATCGCATCCGGCTTCGCCTCGACGAGCGTCGCGACGACGCGTTCCATGTTCTCGATCCCCGTCAGAAATGACTCCTCGCCGAAGAGGCCGTGGTCGACCGCGACGTCGAAGCAGCGCCCGTCAGCGGCGAAGAGCCGGTTGAGCCGGGGGTTCATGCCAACCCCGCCAGCGCGAGCGTCTCCTCGAGACCGCGCACGCCCTCGGAGGCTCCAACGGCCGTCGTGGCAAGGGCGCCGGCGGCGTTCGCGAACCGGACCCCGCGCTCGAACGGCCACCCTGCGAGCTTGGCGTAGATGAGACCGGCAGCGAACGCGTCCCCCGAGCCCGTTCCGTCGACCACGTCGACAGGGGGTGGTGCCACGCTGCCTTCGAAGTCAGGGGCCGCCGCGTAGCAGCCTGCCGGTCCCAGCGTCACGACCACCTCGTTGACGCCTCGATTGCGGAGCCAGGAGGCAGCCTCCGCCGGGTCCTCCTCACCAGTGATTGCCTGAGCCTCGTGGAGGCCCGGTGTGAAGAGATCCACGTACGGGAGCAGTGGCAGCACGCGCCCCCACCGCCCGCTCGCGAAGATGGTGTCCAGGCTCGTCTGGATGCTTCGGCGCTGTGCATCCGCGAGGATCTCCGCGGCCGGCTCGCCGTCGAGTTGATCGAGCACCAGGGCGCCCGCCAGATGCAGGGCGCGGCCGGAGAGAAGGAGCTCCCGATCGAGTTCCTCTCTGCGAAGGTGTGCGTTTGCACCGGTCAGGTGCAGAAACGTCCGCTCGCCCTCACCGTCGACTAGCGCGACGGTAGCGGAAGTCGAAACCGCCCGATCCACGAGCACGCAGCGTCCGTCGATTCCACGCTCGTGGATCAGGCCGAGCAGGAACTCCCCGAATGGGTCCGCTCCGACTTTGCCCGCGACGCCGGCGCGGAGTCCAAGTCGGGCCAAGGCGCTGGCGGTGTTGAGCGCGGAGCCGCCTCCACGCATGCTGATTTCGTCGACGAGCTCGAGGGTTCCCCTCGCCGGAAGGCCGTCGACCGGACGTGCGATCACATCCACGACGAGAATCCCCAGGCAGACAACGTCGAGCGGCTTGCTTGGCACCACATGACATCCTGATCGAGTTCGAGGCCCGGAGCATTTCTTCAGCCGAGATCCGTACGGAAGCTCGGGCCCCGACCTCGACCGCCACGCCCGCCCTTGCGCAAAAATGGGTGCAAAAGTTTGGCTCCGGGCGCCAGGAGCGAAACAAAGGCCCCGCTGTGCGGGGCCTTCTCAGTAGCGGGGGCAGGATTTGAACCTGCGACCTCCGGGTTATGAGCCGCCTCGATTATGTACACGAGTTCCACCGCATTCCGCAGAAATGCAGGCCTCGAGCCAGTCGTTCAGCGGCGGCCGTGCATGAGGCGGAACACGGTGACATCGCTGCGGAAGCGCGACGCTTGCAAAACGCTTGCAGCTGTTCGCGATCATGTCGGACGCGAGACTGTCGAGTTCGCCTCTGTCGCCGCGATTCAGCGGCTGCCACTAGATGAGGGGGAGACCCAACCGACGAGTCGGATCGGCCGCCCGGTAGGCGGCCGATCCTCTGCTCCGTCGATTGCGGCGTCTACGACCTCCGCGGGTAGCCCGAAGCAGCCATGAAGGCTTCGGCCATCGCACGGTAGCCCGCGTCAGTCGGATGAGGATCTCCCTTCGAGCAGAAGAAGGTGAGGCGGCAGAGCCGGGCTTGCTGGGTCTTGATGTTCCCGGACCCGTCCAGCGCCGCGAACATGTTCGCGACACGGGCGCGCGACGCGATCGCGGACCGCTTGATGGCGGCGTCGAGCGAGCGGTAGAGCGGCTCCGCCCGTGCAAGGCGATCGGCCTCGGGGTTCCAGGCGCCCGTGACGATGA
>DASQXE010000031.1:0-4460 GCA_035639875.1 Gaiellaceae bacterium
GAGCGCCGACGAAAATGGCCGCAATCTGAACGAGCGCCAATGCGGCGGAGATCCAATCGCCGGTATTCATCCCCAGTGCCGGCACTAGCCGAGTCTAACTCTGTGTTACGAATCTCCCAAACTAAAATCGGAAAGGAGATCCTTTAGGTGGCGCGCAAGACAATCCGAGTCAGCGATCAGTCCGGCGACGAAATCCCCGAGGGGAAAGGCCCGACTGTCCGAATCACCTTCGCGGATGCGCGGAAGGGTGTGCGCGAGCTAGACCTGACCGACGCCGAAGCTGAAAGGCTCGGTGGGCGTGCCGTGGCGCGTCGTGGGCGCAGGCCAAAGGCGCAAGCCGGCTAGGGCTTAGAACGGCCTACTTGGGAGGCCGACGGTTGCGGCGTCTTTCGGGCCGCCGTTGGCGCTTTACGTCCCGCACCCGACGCCGTCGTGGTCGCCATCGAAGTGGTGCGGGCCGGGGTCGGCCACGTTCCAGAGCACGCGGAAGTTCCGGTAGGGGATGTCACTGCAGTTGAGGTCAGGCGGCGGCGGCGGCGGAATGCACTCGTCGGGGTAAGAGGCTGCGCACCTTCCACCGCCGGGCAGGGGTGGCGGAGGCCCCGGCGGGGGAGGTGGCCCACCCGCCACCGCTTAGACAGGAGTAGCCGAGAATCGGGTGCAGACGGGACCGTCGGCTGATCCGCCAAGTCGACTGGACCTGACCTTCGGGTAGTAGGCGCATCTGCCACAAGCGTGCGACCATCTTGCGGGGAGTCCGATCTTTATCTAGGAGGAGAGATGGTTCGCGCACTGTTTTCGCGCAGGAAGAAGTGGGTCCTCACGGCGCTCGCGGTCGTAGTCGCTGGAACGGCGACGGCGATTGCGCTTGCCACAACTGGCTCGGGCGTCACGGCGACGACGTACGTGACCGCCCGCTTCGACCATACGGTCCACATGAACAGCGACAGGATCAAGTTCCAGACCAAGGATCCGACGCTTGTCCGTGTCCAGAAGCTCGAGTGGCTGCCGGGCGCCTACTCAGGTTGGCACCACCATCCGGGCGTCATCATCGTCACGGTCCAGTCCGGCTCAGTGACAGTGATGGATTCCGAGTGCAACACCGTGACCTACGGCCCCGGCCTTCCGGAGGGCGCTGTCTTTGTCGAGGGCGGCGACGCCCCGTTGCAGGTTACGAGCGCGAACGGCGCAGTCGAGTACGCGATGCAGATCGCGCCGCGTACGGACCCGGCCGTCTTCAGGATCGAGGACGATCCGCCGCCCTGCGCGCAATAGTCGTTGGTGTCATGGTGAGAGTGGGTGGCCCTTATGAACGAGCGGGGCCACCCGCTCTCAACGTGGCCGGAATGGTTCCGCGTGGGGGACAATCGCGCTCGGCGCAGGCGGCCCTGTGGGTCGTGGCCATTCGAGACGATGAAGCACACGAGCCGCCCGTGCTGGTCGTGGAGAACGTGGCCGGTTGAACCACTAGCGAGGCAGCCGCTACCCCGTTAGCTTCGAGTGGGGCCGGGTTGTGGGAAGCGTCCTAGGCGTTCGGCTCGCCGCCCGGGCCCCAGGAGAACCGAATGCCGGTGTCGAAGTGGATTGTCCGTGCGCGCGCGCGCGGCTCGTCTTCGTCTCCCGGATGCTGCTCAGGCAATAGTCAGAGATGCGACGAACTGTCCTGATCGGAAACATCGTTGTGCTCGCTCTCGTCCTGCTCGGAGACCGTCGCGACAGGCACACCGAGAGCTTCGCGCGCCATCGTGGAGTCGCGCAAGTCCTCTTCCTCCGAGCAGCGTATGGAGGGCCTCCTCCGTGGGCGAAGTTGTGGCGACCGCGAGCACAGGGCGAGCCGATAACGCTGGTCTGTGGACACAGGGCCGAAGACGACCCGAAAGGTTTGTGGACACAGCGAGGTACGAGCCAGCTAGAGGCTTGATGTGAAATCAACCGAGAGGTCGGCCGCCTCGGGTCGGCCGACCTTTTGCTTGGTTCAAGCTCAGAGCGCGAGCGCGTTGACCGCCCTACGGATCGAAGTGGTAGACGCCCGAAAACGGCCCACTCGAACCACCGTTCGAGGATTCGAAGGTTCCGACCCCGTGCATGTTCGCAAGGCCACCCGTCCCGTCACCGATCGTGAAGTGCCCGCTCGCCGAACCGCTGGCGTCGCCGGTACCCGCGAACGGCAGGGCGATCGTGCCCGAGAGCCCTGTGCCTGCGAGCGTGCAAGTACAGTCATCCTCTCCCTTAAAGTTGAACGTGCCGTCGGGATGGATTACCACGTCGATTTGCTCGACGACAGGCCCCGAGAGGTCTCCTGCGTACATCACCTGCACGGTCTGGCTGATGAACGTATTGCCATCGGCCTGGCGAAACCCCGTGATGACACTGCTGATGTTCTGGAAGCTGCCGGTGAAGGCGCTGGGTGTGGTTGCCGACCCCGGCGCGGCAACAAGAAGCGCTGCCGCTGTTAAAGCAGCCACCACCAGGCCCTTTCGCCACAAGTAGCTCATGGTGCCGCTCCCTTCTTGGCCTGGAACGCCCTGCCGCGCTTGGGAGCCTCGCATTCGCGGCTAAGACGTGTCAAGCGTTCCCGCGCCTCTTGTATTTCCTGGCCGCGTGAGCTCCTCGGGCGGCTCGAGCACGCGTAAGCGCGAGCCTCACGGAAACCCGTGTCGGCCGTGGAGGCGGACGAAGTGCGCGCCACCCAGCGAGCGCACGCGTTGGAGTTTGCCGCCACGCTTCTCGAAGAGCACGACGTCCTCGGCGCCGCCGGGCCCGAGCGGCTGCACGAGCCGCCCGCCCTCGGCGAGCTGCTCGGCGAGCGGCGCCGGCACGCTCGGGTAGGCGGCCGCGACGAGAATCGCATCGAACGGCGCGTGCTCCGGCAGTCCCTTGCTCCCGTCGCCGACGACGACCATGATGTTCTCGCGTCCTCTGAGCGTCGTGCGTGCCGTCTCGGCGAGGTCGGCGAAGCGCTCGACGCTGAAGACCTCACGCGCGAGCTCGGCCAGGAGCGCGGTCTGCCAGCCGTAGCCGGTACCGATCTCGAGCACGCGTTCGTCCCCGTCGAGCGCGAGCGCCTCGACCATCCGCGCCACGAGCGAAGGCTGAGTCGTCACCTGAGCGTGCGGAATCGGAATCGGCGCGTCGAGGTCGGCTCCGGCCGCGTATTCGGGCGGCACGAAGTCGGAGCGAGGCACGGCCGCGATCGCGTTCAACACCCGCTCGTCCCGGACGCCCGCGTCGCGCGCCGCTTCAACGAGCGCGTCCACACCGCCAGTATGAGCGCGTGGGGGAGTGGCCGGGCACCCGCGAGGAGCTGATCGAGGAGCAGGTGCGCCTGGCGACGCTCGACCCCGCGCCGTGGCGGCGCGAGTCGGCCGCGCTGATCGGCGCGGTCTTCGTCTGCTTCGAGCGCGGCGGCAGCGGCCCGGGGCGCGCCGGAGATCCGGCTTGGGCAGCAGCCTGTGTCGGCCACGCGGCGATCGTGCTCCCGGGCCGCGCCGGCGCGCCCTACGAGCCGGGCCTGCTCGCTCTCCGTGAGGGGGCCCTGCTGGAGGCCGCAGTCCGGGCCCTCGGGCAGCCGCCGGACGTCCTCCTCGTCGACGCGACCGGGCGCGACCATCCGCGCTGCGCAGGCCTCGCCTTACATCTCGGTGCAGTGTTGGACTGTCCGACGATCGGAGTCACGCATCGCCCGCTCGTCGCCGAGGGCGAGTGGCCACCGGACGAGCGCGGCGCGAGCAGCCCGCTCCTTTTCGACGGCGAGCTCGTTGGCTACTGGCTGCGCACCCGTGGGGGCACACGCCCGCTCGCCGTCCACGCCGCGTGGCGAACTGAGCCGGACACGGCCGCGCACGTCGTTCTCTCGATAAGTCGAGTGCGGACGCCAGAGCCACTCCGACAAGCCCGCCACCGGGCCCGAGTAGCACGAGCCGCCGCTCGGCCGGCCATGCCGTAGGACCCGGACATCGAGAACATCTCGACGCCGACCTCCTTCGCCGCTGCCGCGGGCGCTGATGCCGGGGCAGCCGTTCCGGACGTACGTGCAGCGCGACGCGGTGCTGCGGTTCGCGCAGGCGCAGAAGCGGTATCCCGCTTTGGTCGAGATCCTCGAGCGGCAGCCTCCGCAGAACTACGAGTTCGTGCAGGGGCCGCCGGGCTGTGGAAAGACCTACGTCGGCGCGCGGATGGCGCTCGAGCGGATGCGGCACGGGCGCGTCGGCGTCACGTCCATCAGCCACAAGGCGATCAACAAGTTCCTGGAGGAGCTGCGGAAGGCCGCTCTGGAGGAGGGCGTGTCGTTCAAGGGGCGCAAGAAGGCCGACGATCCAGACGACCGCTACGAGGACGAGTTCGTCGACTGCACGAGCTCGAACGAGGCGATGTTGGACGAGGAGCTTGAGTTGTTGGCCGGGACGTCCTGGCTGTTCGCGCGGCCGGAGTTCGACCAGCACCTGGACACGCTCTTCGTG
>DASQXE010000032.1:0-2229 GCA_035639875.1 Gaiellaceae bacterium
CACCCTCCTTCGTGGACGGCCGCGGGAGTGCGGGCAGCGCCTATTGTGAGGGTTCTTGCCCCGAACGTCGAGTGGAACCGACACCTTGCGGGTCGCGGGCGTCGACATGGCCGGCGGCGGCTGGGCGGTGGTCGTGCTCGAGGGAGACGAGCTCGAAGACGCGTTTCGCTGCCAGAGCTTCGCCGAGGCGCTCCTGGTCGATGCGGAGGTCGTCGGCGTGGACATTCCGATCGGAATTCCCGACTCGAGCCAGCGGCCGGCCGACGTCGCTGCGCGGCGATTCGTGGGCTCTCGTGCGTCGAGCGTCTTCCCGACACCGATCCGGCGAGTGCTGGAAGCGGCGACCTACGCAGACGCGCGCGCGGTCGCGGTCGAGCTGACAGGAAGGTCGGTGTCGGCCCAGTCGTACGCCCTCCGCCACCGCATTCTCGAGGTCGACGAGCACGCGCACCGAGACGAGCGCGTGATCGAGGTGCATCCGGAGGTCTCGTTCAGCGAGCTCGCACGGCGCCCGCTCCTCCCGAAGAAGCGCACCGACGGGCAAGCCGAGCGCCGGGCGCTGCTGGAAGAGGCAGGGATCGAGCTCCCTGCGTGGGTCCCTCGCATCGCAGAGCCGGACCTCCTCGACGCGACCGTGGCGGCCTGGAGCGCGGGCCGCTATGCCCGCGGCGAGGCGCTGCCGCTTCCTGAGGGCCACGCCGAACGGATCGGCGCGATCTGGCGCTGAGATCCGGTCCTCGACGCCACGCGTACCGCGTCGTAACAGAGGAGGTTCGCAATGCGGCGCCCGCCCGCGGCGCAGGGATCCGTTCAGCTCAGGGGAGTCGCGATCATCGCCAGCACAGCGCTACGCTTGGCCCCGCTGGGCCGGTAGCTGAGCACGGGGAAACCCTTGGTTTCCCCGTGAGCCCCCTCCTTGACCTTGGTGGCGCGAGGCGGCGTGCTTAACGAGCCGGCGACTGTTCCGGATTTGACGAGTCCAGCGGCGGTTGGCCTCCCGCCGGGCAAAGCCCGGCTCCGCGGCGGATCGTCGTAAACCCACCGAGCATGGCGCTACGCTTGGCCGAGCGGGCCCGTAGCTCAGCTGGTCAGAGCAGCGGACTCATAATCCGTTGGTCCCTGGTTCGAATCCAGGCGGGCCCATCGCCGTAGCTCAGTAGCCGAGCCAGGTGCGCTGCGCGAGTGCTGTGTGGACTTTGTGGATGTAGTTCACAGCGCCCGAGTCGTACCAGCCGCCTGAGAACCAGGAGCCGACGCAGCCCCAGAGCACGTACGGCCTCCCATGGGCGGCGGCGATCTGTCTCGAAAGGCAGTCGGCCAATTCGACCACCGGCCACGCAGGCAGAGAGCGTCTTCCCCGTCAGTGCGGCTCCAGCGATCCTCGGCGCCGCGCGATTGTGGGGCGGACGAAGCCTGCCGGCGATCGAGGTCCCCACGAACAGGAGGAGGGCAAGCAGAAGTACGCCACTGAGTGATGCTGATCGCTTCATCAGTTGCTTCGGGCGAAGGTTCCTTGCCGCGGCGGCATCTGACGTTACAGATGCGCGCGGAGGATGTCTTTCGGAGCGTCAACGACCGCATAGCCGAGAAGGGATCCGAGCTCGGCTGGCGGCTGCCTGGGCCCTTCTTGTGCGAGTGCAGCGACATCCGGTGCTTCGCGCGCCTCGAGCTGACCCTCGAGGACTACGAGGAGCTGCGCTCGCATCCCGGGCGGTACCTCACGGTCCCCGGGCATGAAGTCGCGAAGACCGTCGTGATCGAGCAGACCGACCGGGTGGCCTTTGCCGAGCGGCTCCTCTAGCCGGCTACGCGGGGGAGGCGCCCTTCGACTCCCAGTAGCGGTTGAGGGCGCCCTGGACCTGCACGAACCAGATCACGTGGCCGATGATCGGGAGCAGGAACCAGAGCCCGTAGATCCCGCGCACCGGGCTCTGGCCTCCGTCGAGGTCCTCGTACATGTACCGCACCTCCGACGGGATCACGAAGAACGTCACGGGCGCGATGAGAATGAAGATCACGAGCCCGACGACGCCCCCGACGCCGTTGCCGGAGTAGCGCTTGATCTCCTCCTGGGTCTTGTAGACCCAGTAGAAGCCGTAGATCGAGAGCGTCAGGACGAACCAGAGAATCGAAAGGCCGATCGAGCGGGTCTCGCCGATTGGGCCGCGGTCGGTCATTCGCTGCAGTCGGTCATGCCTAGCTGCCCGGCGAGCTGGTTGCCCCGCTGCT
>DASQXE010000033.1:0-2497 GCA_035639875.1 Gaiellaceae bacterium
CAACGGTCCCGACCCTTTACCGAGGGCGGCGGCCCGCCGAGCCCTGAGTCCGTCGTCCACCCGCTTGCGACTACCCGGACCGGCGAGCGCGAAAGCGCTCGCGTCGAATGTAGGGTCTGCCAGTACTGGACCCCGAGTTAAGCGGCCGGTCGAGCAGGTCGCCTTCTATCCGCCGCTGCCCGAGATAAGCGCGGAGCAGCGACGGGGGTTCCACATGAGGCGCTCTCCGACGGGGACGTCTTCGAGCACCTGCCGGGCGAAGCGCCGGCCGCCATCCTGGCAGCCGAGGCCAATAGGATCGATCTACGGCCGGTGACCGGAGATCAGGCGCCCGACTCCCTGAGTTTGGGGGCGACGCCCACGCCCTCGGCAATGGGAGAAAGCATGCCGATCTCGACCGCGAAGCCGTGGCTGACCACTAGGGGACCGCCGTGCGCGCCATCCACCCAGTCGTCGACGAGCTGTACGGGTCGCGCCAGGTGACTTCGCGCTAGGAGCAGTAGGCGCCGGCTGACCCATATCAACAGCCCCACCGCGCCCAACCGGATCTGTGTTGCCTCCTCCGGCGTGGAAGCGGTTGCAATCAGCACTCCCGAGAGTGTGCTAGTGGGGGAGGCCTCATGGCGCTAGCTACTTCCCCCGGATAAATGCCGGGGATTGAAAACGGCCGCGCCGGGGTGGTGGCGCGGCCGTCCTCGTTGCAATCGTGGGTGCTCGTTCGAGCCCCGGCATCTTCTCAGCGGGGTAGGACGGCGAAGGTGTCAAGGTTGTAGGCGAGGATCGACCAGCCGGTCCAGGTGCGCTGGCCTCGGTGCCCTTTGAGTCGCGAGCGCCGGAGCCCGTAGCGGCGCTTGAGGTGAGAGATTCGCCCCTCGCTCCCGGTCCGGTAGCGGCGCAGGCGACGCTTGGTCCGCGCGGAGCCAGGCTCCGAGCGCCCGGAGACGAAGATCCGCTCGGGTTTGAGCTCGGCGAGCTGCTCGGCTGAGCGGCGGTGGCCGAAGGCGCCGTCGAGCGCCACCTCGCGCGGCCTCAGCTCGAGGGCCTTGAGCTCTGAGACGGTCTCGGGCAGCAGCGTGTTCTCGCTCGGGTTGCCGGGCGCGCTCGATGCCGGCAGGACGAAGCCTCTCGCGCCCGGCCTCGTGTCCTGGGTCACCTCGCAGATCTGGGCCACGTAGCCGAACTCGTTCGGCTTGCCGAGCTTGCCCTTGCGGATCGGCCGAGCGTCTGGGTCGGAGAGGGAGACGATCCGGTCCGTGATCTTCTCGCCTTGCAGCCGCTTGGCCGTCTGCTCTGCGACCCGCTCGGCGCGGCCGGCCAGCTCCTCGAGCGCCGCCGCTGCCCGCAGCTTCGCCTGGGCTCCGCGGCCGCGCGCCCTCGCCCGCGCCTGGGCGGCGAGCCGGCTCGCCTCGCGTGCCGAGCGGCGCAGCAGCTCTCCGGCTTCCGCGTTGAGCGCGATCACCTCTTCCTTGGCCTTGCCCGTGCGCCGCGCCAGGGTGCGCGCGATCCGACGCACCCGTCGCCCGATTGCCCGCGAGCGGTCGCGGACGGCGCTCGCCTGCTCGCCGACCCGCTCGGCTAGCCGGCTGCCGGAGCGGGCCAGCGCCCTCGCTCCCTGCAGGCAGAGCGCCGCGTCCGAGGGATAGCGGACGTCGGCCTCGACCACGGTCGAGTCGATCCGCGCCGCCCGAGCTCGAAAGCGGCGCTCCCTTCGCGCCTTCGCGATCACCGCCCGCGTCAGCTCCGCCACCGTCCCGGGGCCTAGCCGCCGGGTCAGCTTTCTCAGCGTCGACTCGTCCGGGACACGGCCGTGTAGCGGGATCAGGCAGAAGCGGCGCAGATGGAGCGAGTCGGACACCTCCCTCACCAGCGTCTCGTAGCCCCAGCCGGTGCGCTGCTTGACCACCATCAGGCGAACGTAGCTCGCCATTGCGATCGTCGGTCGCCCATGGGCGCAAGCCGAACGCCCGTCCCGCTCGGCCTCGCGCCACCAGTGCTCGGCGACCGGCCGCAACAGCTCGGGGTCCGAGAGCAGCTCGTCGATCGGAGCCAGATCCTCCGGCAGCTCGCGCACCTCCGCCGGCAGTACCTCGTCGAATAGGCACTCGGCCTGGGCTCCCGCCAACCGCAGCATCCCCACCCCTCTCACTCGAAATACCCGCGATTGCAGGTAGATCGTCCCGTTCGGCGCGGACGGAACCGGCCCTGTCAGCGTTGCCTATTTCCGGGGGAAGTAGCTAGCGGCTCAGTAGCCGAGCGCGAACTTGGCCTCCTCGCTCATCATCTCGGGGCTCCAGGGAGGCGTGAAGACCATCTTGGGATACACCCGAGAGACTCCGGGCAGCTCGCCGACGAACTCCTCGATCTGCTCGGTCACCTGGGGGCCGATCGGACAGCCGGGGGAGGTCAGGGTGAAGGTCACGTAGACCTCTCCGTCGTCCACCTCGACCTCGTAGATCAGGCCCAGCTCCACGAAATCGAGCCCCAGCTCGGGGTCGAT
>DASQXE010000034.1:0-2226 GCA_035639875.1 Gaiellaceae bacterium
GGCGACCTCGTGCAGCTCCAAGCCGACCACCCCGGGCTCAAGTGGGTGCAGCCGAAGAGCGGCGGGATGATCTGGACCGACAACATGCTCATCCCGAAGGGCGGCAACGTCTACACCGCCTCGACCTTCATGAACTTCTACTACACGCCGAAGATCGCGGCCCAGGTCGAGGACTACGTCAACTACATCTGCCCCGTCGCAGGCGCGGACAAGGTGCTGCGGAAGACCGACCCGAAGGTGGCGGACAACCACCTCATCTTCCCGACGAAGAAGATGCTCGACAACGCGCACCAGATCGACGCCAACGCCGTGAACAACAAGAAGTACAAGCAGCAGTTCCAGGCGCTGATCGGAGCCTGAGGGCGTGTCGACCGGTCGGTTCAGACGGACGCGCGGGCAAAGCCCGCACGTCCTGAAGGTCGGCACCGGAGGCGGCGCCGACGAGGCTTTGATCGGTGCTTAGGCCGTAGCGCGTGGCGTTTCTGCACCGCCACAAGTGGCTCACGCCGTACCTCCTGCTCGCGCCGGGGATGGCGTGGCTCGCGATCTTCTTCCTCGTCCCGATGATCTACCTCGGGAAGACCTCGCTCGAGCAGGGCTTCTTCCCGGTCTTCACCTTCCAGTGGGCGTGGGGGAACTTCCACGACGCGATCTCGCTCTACCACACGCAGTTCGTGCGCTCGTTCGAGTACGCGGGCCTGGCGACGGCGATCGCGCTTGTCGGGAGCTATCCGCTCGCGTACTGGATCGCCTTCCGGGGCGGCCGCTGGAAGAACCTCTTCCTGCTCCTCGTCATCGCCCCGTTCTTCGTCACGTACCTGATCCGCACGCTCGCATGGGAGACGATCCTCTCCGACGACGGCGTCGTCGCGAACACGCTGCGGCAGGTCCACCTGCTGGGCGCGGACGGGCGGCTGCTCGCGACGTCGGTCGCGGTCGTCGCCGGCATCACCTACAACTTCCTGCCCTTCATGGTGCTGCCGCTCTACGTCTCGCTGGAGCAGATCGACGGGCGGCTGATCGAGGCGGCCAACGACCTCTACGCCTCGCGGTGGAAGGCGTTCCTGCGCGTGACGCTGCCGCTCTCGCTGCCGGGCGTCTTTGCGGGCACGCTCCTGACCTTCATCCCCGCCGCGGGCGACTTCATCAACGCCCAGCTCCTCGGGACCCCGCGGCAGTACATGATCGGGAACGTCATCCAGTCGCAGTTCCTGTCCATTCGCGACTACCCGACGGCCGCGGCGCTCTCGTTCGTGCTGATGGGGATGATCCTCGTCGGGATCCTCGCCTACGCCCGGATCCTCGGCACGGAGAAGCTGACCGGATGACGACGCTCGCCCAGGCGCTCCCACGGCGGCGCTCGCTCGGCGTCGGCTGGATCCGCAACTACGTGCTGACGGTGTACGCGGGGCTCGCCCTCGTCTACCTCTTCCTACCGATCGCGGTCGTCATCCTCTTCTCCTTCAACAACCCGGCCGGCCGCTTCAACTACACCTGGCAGGGCTTCACGCTCAAGAACTGGACGCACCCGCTGAACTATCCAGGGCTCTCGGGCGCGCTCAAGATCAGCATCGAGATCGCAATCTTGTCCAGCCTCGTCGCGACGGCCCTGGGGACGCTGATCGCGCTCGCGCTCGTCCGCTACCAGTTCCGGGGCCGCGGGCTCACGAACCTGCTCATCTTCATGCCGATGACGACGCCCGAGGTCGTGATGGGGGCGTCGCTCCTCGCGCTCTTCGTCGGCCGCGGCATCGTGCTCGGCTTCCTGACGATCTTCATTGCGCACGTGATGTTCAACATCTCGTACGTCGTCGTGACGGTGAAGGCGCGGCTCGTCGGCTTCGACCGGCACCTCGAAGAGGCGGCGGCGGACCTCGGCGCGAACGAGTGGACGACGTTCCAGAAGGTGACCCTGCCGCTGATCGCGCCGGGGATCATCGCGGCGGCCCTGCTCGCCTTCGCCCTCTCCGTCGACGACTTCGTGATCACGTACTTCAATGCCGGCTCGACGACGACGTTCCCCCTGTTCGTGTGGGGCGCGGCGCGCGTCGCGCTGCCGCCGCAGATCAACGTCATCGGGACGGCGATCTTCGTCGTCGCCGTCGGCGGAATGCTCGCCAACATCGTCTTCCAGAACACCCGGGCAAGGAGAGCAGGGTTAGCGAAGGAGTAGAGCCCCGCCTTCCTCCCTGGTGGCTGGACGAGGCGGGCGAGGTCGAGGAGGCG
>DASQXE010000035.1:0-3424 GCA_035639875.1 Gaiellaceae bacterium
TGCGTGAAGTACGCGAGACCGCCTCCGAGGAGGCCCATGCCGATGGCGAGGATCGGCTTTACGCCAACCCGCGTGACGAGCGCCTGGGAGACGCCCGAGGCGACGACCGCGGTGAGGGCGACGGCGAGGTAGGCGACTCCGGTCTTGATGGCCGAGAAGCCCAGCACCTGCTGCATGTAGAGCGAGAGCAGGAAGAACATCCCGAACACCATCGTCCCGAGACCGAGGCCGATCACGTTCGCGGCCGTCGGCGTCCGCCGGCGGAAGAAGCCGAGCGGGACGAGCGGCGAGCGCGAGCGGTTCTCGATCCAGAGGAACGCCGCCATTAGGACGGCCGAGCCCGCGAGAGCTCCGATCGTCTGCAACGACGTCCAGCCGTTGTTCGTCGACTGCGTAAGGCCGTAGACGAGGGCCATGAGGCTGCCGGTCACGGTGACCGCGCCGGCGGTGTCGAAGTGCCTCGTTAGCCCGTCCGCGCGGCTCTCGCTCACGTAGCGCGGCACGAAGGCCAGCGCGGCGAGGCCGATGGGGACGTTGACGAAGAAGATCCACTCCCAACCGAGGTACTGGGTGAGCACGCCGCCCAAGAGGACGCCGATGGCGGCCCCCGAGCCGGCGATGGCGCCGAGGATCCCGAGCGCCTTGTTTCGCTCCGCGCCCTCCTTGAAGAGGACGGAGGTGATGGAGAAGACCGACGGCGAGAGGATCGCGCCTGCCGCGCCCTGCAGGAGCCGCGCACCGATCAGCATCCCCGGCGAGGTGCTGAGCCCGGCCAGGAGCGAAAATGCCGCGAACGCGGCGAGGCCGATCATGAAGATTGTGCGCCTGCCGAGCAGGTCGCCGGCTCGCCCGCCCAGGAGCAGGAAGCCGCCGAACGTGAGCGCGTAGCCGGAGACGACCCACTGCAGATCCTGCGGCGCGAAGCCGAGATCCGTCTGGATCGAGGGCAGGGCGACGTTCACGATCGCGACGTCGAGAACGACCATGAGGTACGCGATGCCGAGCACCGCGAGCGCCTTCCAGCGCTTGTCGTACGTCTCTTGGGTCATGGGGTTTGTCCTTCCGTGAGCACTTTGGTCGCTGGAGTTAGTTTGTGCTAACAGGGGTGCTCAACGCAGTGGGGCAGCCAGGTATTCCTGGGTACGGCTAGCCGCACCCCGAGTCCGATGCAGTCGAGTCGCAGACGTCTAGGAAGACGTCATTGTCGAGCGCAGACGCGTGTGCCCCGGTCTACGGAATCGCCACCGCCGCAGTGAACAGGTCGAGCTGGTGGAGCGTCCCGTCGGGGTTCGTCCCCGTACTGTTCGAGTTGTCCGACCAGGCCGGATAGAACACTCCCGACTGGAACGCGGCGTGCGTGTAGTCGCCCGTGTCGAAGAAGCTGTCGGCGTCGGGTGCATTCGAGGTCCCCTTGCTCACTCGAAAGTTGGACACGAAGTGCGCGCCGCCGTCCGTGGAGTCTGTCGCCCAGATCTGGAAGTCGTCGTTGGGGATACCGTCTGTGTCTCCCCGGCCGCCCTCCCCGAGGTCGTTGCGGCAGTCGTACCAGGAGACGGCCACGTCGCCGGACGTCTGGTCGAGTGCCAGAAGCCCCCGTCATCGAGTGGATGGCCTGGCGACGCTATCTCAATGCAACTCGCGCGAGCAGCTTGGCCGCGTATCGGATCAATGAGGAAGAGGCCTGGCGCCGACTCCAGGAAGACCTTGCACAGGTAGGAACGCCCGAGCAATCCTTCATCGCTCAGAAGGCGGAAGCCGGTACCCCGGCTGGCCCGCGCGGCTAGCTGAGGGTTTGGCGGAGCGTCGCTCGTCGCCTCCGGTCACACAGCTGGTATTTCGCCAAACCCTCCAACTAGCCCGGGACGACTGCTACCGTGTCCCTCACGGGAGGCGATCAAGCCCCCTCGTGAGATGAGCTTCTCGTTCCTCCTTCGGGCGCTTCGAGGTAGGCAAATCTCGAACCCGAAAGGAAGTCGAACTCAATGCAGCAATCTTTTCGCGAGCTTGGCGTGTCCGGCCGTGTGGCCGACGCGCTCGCTGCCCGCTCCATCCACACGCCCTTCAGGATCCAGGCGCTCGCGTTGCCGGATGCCCTCGGAGGGCTCGACGTCCTCGTCCGCGCGCCGACCGGATCCGGCAAGACGCTGGCGTTCGCGATTCCGCTCGTCGAGCGCACCACGCCGGCCGACCGGCGGCCGTCCGCGCTGGTCCTCGTGCCCACGCGCGAGCTCGCCCAGCAGGTGACCGAGGAAATCGAGCCGCTCGCGTCTGCCAAGGGCCTGCGGGCCGCGGCGGTCTACGGCGGCGCGCGCCTGCACGCGCAGGCCAAGCGCGCCGAGGGCGCCCACGTTCTCGTGGCCACTCCCGGCCGCCTGCAGGATCTCGTCGAGCGCCGCCTCGTCGACCTCTCGGCGATCAAGATGCTCGTCCTCGACGAGGCCGACCGCATGCTCGACATGGGCTTTCGGCCGCAGGTGGACCGGATCGTTCGCCGCCTGCCGCGCAACCGGCAGACGATGTTCTTCTCGGCGACGCTCGACGGCGAAGCGGGAGAGCTCGCGCGCGCGTACACCAGAAGCCCGTCCTATGTCGAGTCGGATCTGCCGTCGCGGCAGCCCGCTGAGATCGAGCACCAGTTCGTGGCGGTGACCACCGATACGAAGCTCGACGTCCTCGCCGAGCACATCCGCGCGGCGGATGGCCTCACCCTCGTCTTCGTGCGGACGAAGCGCGGCGCCGACCGGCTCGTCCAGAAGCTTCGACGCCACGATGTCGCGGCCGTCGCCATGCACGGCGATCTCTCGCAGAACGCGCGCGAGCGGGCACTCGGGCGCTTCGAGAGCGGCAAGGTGCCGACTCTCGTGGCGACGGACGTGGCCGCGCGCGGCCTCGACCTCGAGGGCGTCACGCACGTGATCAACTTCGATCCGCCCGACGAGGACAAGGGCTATGTGCACCGCACCGGTCGTACCGGGCGGGCGGGACGAACCGGCACCGCGATCACCCTCGTCCTCCCCGAGCAGCAGGCCGGGACGAGCCGCGTCGCGCGCCGGCTTGGACACGGTGAGCGCTTCGAAGCTGCGGGTATGCGGTCGGCGCCCGCGAAGCTCGTCTACACCAGCCGCCGCGGGCGCCGGTCAAAATGGTAGGAGTCATCCACGGAAGGGGTTGCTGATGGCCAAGAAACGGCAGACGTTCTCGAAGATGAGCCGCGACCGTGAGCTCAAGGAGAAGCGCGAGGCGAAACGGCAGAAAAGGGCAGAGCGGAGAGCAGCGGTCGCCGAAGGAAATGGCGCGACCGATCAGGCTAGTAGCGACGCGACCCCTTCTGCCGGCGATAGTGAATGACGTAGAGCGGTAGCGCGAGCCCGAGAGCCAGGAAGACTCCGATCCCCCACGCAGTCGAGTGACGAACACGATGGCG
>DASQXE010000036.1:0-3513 GCA_035639875.1 Gaiellaceae bacterium
ACTGTCGCGGCCGAGCCGAGCTTTGCCGTGGCTTGGCGACCGCCATCTAGCTATGAAAGTCAGAGCTTCCGTCAAACCGATGTGTGACCGCTGCCGCGTGATCAAGCGGCACGGAAAAGTGCTGGTCATCTGCACGAACCCACGGCACAAGCAGCGACAGGGCTAAGGAGCGAATTGGCGCGAATTGCAGGAGTAAACCTTCCGCGTGACAAGCGGCTCGAGGTCGGCCTGACTTACATCTTCGGCATCGGTCCCTCGACGGCGCGCAAGGTCTGCGCCGAGACTGGCCTCTCGTGCGACGAGAAGGTGCGCGATCTCACCGACCCCGAGATCACGAAGCTCCGCAACTTCATCGACTCGAACCTCCAGGTCGAGGGCGACCTGCGGCGCGAGCGCTCGCAATCGATCAAGCGCCTGCAGGAGATCGGCGCCTACCGTGGCGTCCGCCACCGGCGCGGCCTGCCCGTGAACGGCCAGCGCACGAAGACGAACGCCCGCACGCGCAAGGGCCCGAAGAAGACCGTCGGGCGCGGCAAGAAGGTGCCTCAGAAGACCTGACATAGATGGCACCTCCTAGGAAAGCTCCAGCCTCCAAGGGCCGCGCGCGTCGCCGTGTGAAGAAGAACATCGCCATCGGCCAGGCGCATATCAAGACGTCCTTCAACAACACGATCGTCACGCTGACCGACAAGGACGGCGCGGTGATCGCCTGGGAGAGCGCCGGCTCGGCGGGCTTCAAGGGCTCCCGCAAGTCGACGCCGTTCGCCGCTCAGGTGACGGCCGACTCGTGCGCACGGAAGGGAATGGAGCACGGCCTGCAGAAGGTCGAAGTCTTCGTGAAAGGCCCGGGTTCCGGCCGTGAGACGGCGATCCGCTCCCTGCAGGCGGCCGGCCTCGAGATCCTCGGTGTCAAGGACGTCTCCCCGCAGGCGCACAACGGCGTTCGCCAAAAGAAAAGGCGGAGGGTCTAATGGCCCGCTCGCTGGGACCCAAGTGCAAGCTCTGCCGCCGCGAGGGCATGAAGCTCTTCCTGAAGGGTGAGCGCTGCCTGACCGAGAAGTGCGCGGTCGAGCGGCGCAGCTACCCGCCGGGAGAGCACGGACGCGGACGCATCAAACAGTCGGAATACCTCCTGCAGCTGCGCGAGAAGCAGAAGGCGCGTCGCTACTACGGCATCCTCGAGAAGCAGTTCCGGAACTACTACGACAAGGCCGCGAAGCGCTCTGGCATCACCGGCGAGGAGCTGCTGCGCATGCTCGAGACGCGCCTCGACAACGTCGTGTACCGGCTCGGCTTCGCCGCCTCGCGCGCCCAGGCTCGCCAGCTCATCCGCCACGGCCACTTCCAGGTGAACGGCCGCCGCGTGAACATCCCGAGCTACCAGGTAAAGGCGAACGACGTCGTTTCGATGAAGCCGGGCAGCCCAGTCGAGCAGGTCATCCGCGACGCCACCGACCTGACGGCGTCCGTCTCGCCGTGGCTCCAGGCCGACCACGACAACCTGACCGGCAAGGTGCTGAAGATGCCCGAGCGCGCCGAGATCGACACGCCGGTGCAGGAATCGCTCATCGTCGAGCTCTACTCGAAATAACGACGAAATAACGAAGGGAAGGCATGGCCACCAGAACCACTCTCATGGACTTTCAGGTGCCGAAGATCACCCACGAAGAGGTGAACGAGGACCGCGGCGTCTTCGTCATCGAGCCTCTCGACCGTGGCTTCGGCTACACGTTCGGGAACTCGCTCCGCCGGGTTCTGCTCTCGTCCCTCGAGGGGGCAGCGGTCACCTCGGTGAAGATCGAGGGGGTCGCTCACGAGTTCACCACGCTCAAGGGCGTACGCGAGGACGTCACCGACCTCATCCTCAACCTCAAGAACCTCATCTGCCGGCTGCACGGCGACTCCCCCGAGATCGAGGTGCGCCTTGACAAGAAGGGCCCGGGCGCCGTCACCGCGGCGGATATCGAGGCGCCTGCCGACCTCGAGATCCTGAATCCGGACCTCGAGATCGCGAACCTTTCGGACAAGGGCCGCCTCGAGATCACGCTGACCATCGGTCGCGGGCGCGGCTATGTGCCCGCGGAGCTCAACCGCGGGCCCGAGCACACGATCGGGGTCATTCCAGTCGACTCGATCTTCTCGCCAGTACGGCGCGTTTCCTACGAGGTCGAGGCCGCCCGCGTCGGGCAGCGCACCGACTACGACAAGCTGACGCTGGACGTCACCACCGACGGTTCGCTCGCTCCGCGGGACGCGATCGGCCAGGCGGCGGAGATCCTCATCCGCCAGCTCGCCATCTTCACCGACCTCGAGCGCATCGAGGGCTTCGGCGAGGCCGTGGGCGAGGCCGAGGCGGAGGTGCCGCAGGCGCACGGCATGGAGAACTTCCCCATCGAGGAGCTCGAGCTCGGCGTCCGCAGCTACAACTGCTTGAAGCGCGTCGGCATCGAGACGATCGGCGATCTCGTCTCCAAGACCGAGACCGAGCTGGCCGCGATCCCGAACTTCGGCAAGAAGTCGATCGAGGAAGTCCGCGAGACGCTCGAGGCCCACGGCCTCACTCTTCGCGAGGAATAGGCGTGCGACACCGCAAGGCCGGCAGGAAGCTCGGGCGTGACGCCGCCCAGCGCCGGGCGCTGTACGCGAACCTGGCTTCGGCGCTGATCGAGCACGGGCGGATCAAGACGACCGAGGCCAAGGCCAAGGAGGTGCGGCCGATCGTCGAGGAGATGATCACGCTCGGCAAGCGCGGCGACGTCGCGGCGCACCGGCACGCGGTCGCCTTCCTCCGCTCGAAGAAAATCGCGCACACGCTCTTCTCGGAGGTTGCACCGCGCTTCGCCGACCGGCCGGGCGGCTACACGCGCATCATCAAGATCGGGCCACGCCACGGAGACGCGGCCCGCATGGTCTACCTCGAGCTCGTGGATTACGTGCCGGAGCGTGCGGCAGCCACTCCCGCGGGCGCTACCGCCTCCGCGACGTAGCGGGAACCCGCCACCGCGCCGCGGACATAATCGGTCGATGGAGCAGGCGACCGACGGGGAGCTTTGGCGTCGCGCCGTACACGGGGAATCGGATGCGTTCGGAGCCCTGTTCGAGCGACACGCGCGCTCTGTCTACAACTACCTCTTTCGCCGCACCGCCGACTGGTCGGCCGCGGAAGACCTGACGTCGATTGTCTTTCTCGAGGCCTGGCGCAGACGGCGCGAGGTGCGGCTCGAGCGCGAGCTCGCGCTCCCCTGGTTTCTCGGGGTCGCGACCAACGTCCTCAGGAACCGGCGGCGGTCTCAGTGGCGCCATCGTGCTGCGCTGGAGCGGCTTCCGCGCGAACGCGGCGAGGACTTCGCCGACGATGCCGACGCGCGCGTCGACGACGAGCGGCGCATGCGAGGCGTCCTGCGCTCGATCGCCAAGCTCCCAAAGCGCGAGCAGGACGTCGTGGCCCTGTGCGTCTGGGCCGATCTCAGCTACGAGGAAGCGGCGGTTGCGCTCGGAGTGCCGGTCGGCACC
>DASQXE010000037.1:0-41749 GCA_035639875.1 Gaiellaceae bacterium
GGCTTTTCGATCGGCGACTGGGAGCGCACCTGGGACAACCGTGAGTACGCAGCTGCGCTCGAGGCCGTCAAGGCAGCCATCGCGCGCGGCGACGTGTACCAGGTGAACCTCGTGCAGCATCTCTCGGCTCCTTTCAAGGGCGATCCCGCCGGACTCGCTGCCGCTCTCGCGAGCCTGCACCCGCTTCACCCCGATCCTTTCGGCGGCGACGGCTGGACGATCGTGTCCGCTTCGCCGGAGCTCTTCCTCGCCCGGCGAGGGCGTCGCGTCTGGACCGCCCCGATCAAGGGCACACGACCGCTCGGGGAGGCGGAGGATCTTCGCGCGTCGGAGAAGGACGCGGCCGAGCACGTGATGATCGTCGACCTCGAGCGCAACGACCTCTCGCGCGTGTGCGTGCCGGGAACGGTCGTCTGGCCGGGCCTCATGACGGAAGAAGAGCTCGCCGGCGTGACGCACCTCGTCACGCGCGTGGCAGGCGTCTTGCGCGAAGACGTCGGACTCGCAGAGCTCCTGGAGGCGATGTTTCCGGGCGGCTCCGTCACCGGGGCGCCGAAGATCTCTGCCGTCGACCATATTGCGGCCCTCGAGCCGGTCGGACGAGGGGCAGCCATGGGTGCGCTCGGCCTGGTGTGGCCGAACGGGGACGTCGAACTGGCGCTGACCATCCGCACGTTCGCCGTCTGCGACGGGCGGGTCCACCTGTGGGTGGGCGGCGGCATCGTCTGGGATTCGGACCCCGAGGAGGAGATCGAGGAATCGTGGGTCAAGGCCAGGCCGCTCCTCGCCGCAGTCGGCGCGCCGCTGCGCGAGCCCGTCGCCCGGTGACCCTGCTCGCACTCGCGGTCGCGGGGCGCGGCCTCGTCCACCCCGACGAGCCCGTCTTGCACGCCGACGACGAAGCGCTCCTTCGCGGCCGCGCGGCCTTCGAGACGACGCGGGTCTACGATGGACGCCCTTTCAAGCTGGAAGAGCACCTGGCCCGTCTGGCCGGGTCGGCGGCCCGAATCGGACTGCCGCCGGTCGACGTCGACGAGTGCGCCGGACTCGCCCAATCGGCGCTCGAGGCGGCCGGGGAGCCGGAAGCGGTTCTCCGGCTCTATTGGACAGCCGGCCGTGAAGGCGAGGGACGTCCCAGCGCACTTGCTCTCGTCAGCACGATTCCTCCCCGGCTGGAAGAAATGCGGGCCCGCGGGATCAAGCTCATCGCGCTCCCGCTTGGCCTCGAGGCGGACCTGCGCGCGTTCGCCCCATGGCTCCTCGGAGGAGTGAAGTCGACGAGCTACGCGGTGAACATGGCGGCCGAGGCGGAAGCGAGGCGCCGCGGCGCCGACGACGCCGTCTTCCTCGCGAGCGGGGGAATCGTCCTCGAAGGTCCCGTGACGAACGTCTGGTGGCGGTTGGAGCGTGTCCTGTACACGCCCGCGCTCGAGCTCGGCATCCTCGCCGGAGTGACCCGGGCGACACTCATCGAAGCGGCCGCAGGGCTCGGCTACGCGGTGCGCGAGGGCGCGTTCCCCCTCGAGCACATGGTGGCGGCGGAGGAAGCGTTCACGTCCTCCTCCGTGCGCGAGGTCATGCCCGTCGTGGAATTGGACCGGGCGCCGCTCGGGTCCGGCGAGCCCGGCAGCGCCGCCCGGGAGCTCCAGGAGGCGCTGCGGGCCGCCGCGAGGCGGTAATTACGCTCCGACGAGCTTGCGCCGCCTGAGGAGAACGCTGCCGCTTGCGATCAGGACGAGGCCGAAGGCCGCGCCTGCGCCCACTCCGGCGTCAGTCCAGTCGAATCCCGTCGAGACGGTCTCGACCGTCGCGTTCGAGGGGGCATTGAGAGTCGCGAGATGGCGGTGCACCTGCGCGATCTTCGACAGCCTTTGCTCCTGCAGGATCAGCGGATTCCGGCCCGCCTTCTGCACGAGGGCGGCGTGGCGTGCATCGGTCTGCACGACCGGCTGCCGCGCGACGTCCTTGTTCAAGAGGGCCGCGTGGCGCGCATCGACGGCGAGCCGCGCCTGCGCTACCGGCACGGCCAAGAGAGCCGCTGCGAGCGCGGCGGTCGTGGCCTTGACGAACCTGTGGCTTCCTGTGTGCTGCATGGGGCTCCTTCCAGACTCCGAATAACCACACGACGGCGGCGCGCATGAGCCTCTTCCATAGACTCCGGGACGTGCGCGTGCTCTCGCTGATCCACCAGGACGACGCCCCGACGGGGACGTTCGCCGACGCGGTCCGCGCGCGTGGAGATGATTTGACGGAATGGAACATCGCCAACGGCCCGCCACCGCAACCGCCCGACTCCTACGACGCCGTCTTCATCTTCGGGGGAGGAATGCACGTCGACCAAGACGACCGACACCCCTGGCTACAGAACGAGCACGAGCTCCTCAAGCGCCTTCTGGCAAACGAGGTCCCGCTCTTCGGCGTCTGCCTCGGGAGCCAGCTGATCGCCAAGGCAGCCGGCGCGCACGTCGGCCCAGCTCCCCATGCGGAGATCGGGTGGCACGAGGTCGAACTGACGCCAGAAGCTGCCGCCGACCCCGTCTTCCGCGACATACCCAAGCGTTTCGACGCCTTCCAGTGGCACAGCTACGCCTTCGAGCTTCCTGTCGGTGGCACTCCTCTCGCGCGCAGCGATGTCGGCCTCCAGGCGTATCGACTGGGCGAATCGACGTGGGGAATCCAGTTCCACGCCGAGGTGACGCGCGAGATCGTCGAGGGCTGGGCCAGATCTGACGGCGGCGGGCGCCGATTCGACCCGGAACCTATGGAGCGCTGGAGCCGGCTTGGGCGAGCCCTGGCCGAGCGGTTTCTCGACGTTGCGGCCCGGCGCCCTCGACCTGCACGTCCGGCAGCCAGCCGAGCCAGGTAGGCAGATACCAGTTCCAGCGGCCGAGGAGCGCCATGCTCGCCGGCACAATGACGGAGCGGATGATGGTCGCATCGA
The DNA here is from genome assembly GCA_035639875.1 of Gaiellaceae bacterium. GTDB lineage: Bacteria > Actinomycetota > Thermoleophilia > Gaiellales > Gaiellaceae > JAIBJP01. The sequence goes on from DASQXE010000037.1 coordinate 2,942, forward strand.
TCAAGAGCGCCACCGCAACCCCGAAGCCCATCTGCTGGAACATGATGAGGTCGCCGCGGGCGAAGCCCGCGAAGACGGCGATGATGATGAGCGCGGCGCCGGTGATGAGACGCGCCGTCGAGCCGACTCCGAAGCTGATCGCGGCGCGGTTGTCCCCGGTTGCCGAGTAGCGCTCCCGGATCCGGCTGAGCAGGAAGACCTGGTAGTCCATCGAGAGCCCGAAGAGGACCGAAAACAGGAAGAGCGGCACCCACGCAGCGACCGAGTCCACCTGTTCGAAGCCGAAGATCTCATTTCCGTAGCCCTTGATGAAGACGAGGACGAGCAGCCCGTAGGCCGCGCCGACCGAGAGCAGGTTCATGGCGATCGCCGTCGCCGGCACGACGATCGACCGGAACGCGCTCGTCAGCAGGATGAAACTGAGCCCGAGCACGAAGATGAAGACGAGCGGCAGCCAATGGCTCGTCAGATGCTCGTAATCGACCGTCTCCGCCGTGTGCCCCCCGACGAGCACGTTTGCGTCGACGCCGCGGAACGCGGTCGGGACCACATCCGAGCGCAGGTCCTCGACTGCGTTCGTGGCCGCCTCCGAATCGGCATCGCCTGCGATCGGGACGACGAGGCGCGTGACGTCCCCGGCCCGATCGGTATTGACGATGGGGTCGCCGAAGATCTTTCTTGTCGCGAGCTCGGCGCGGAGCTTTGAGATCCCCTGCTTGACACCGGGCGAGTTCGCGTCTCCCTGGACGACGATCAGAACCGGGTAGTACGTCTGGCCGGGGAACTCCTCGTTGAGCAGGAGATACCCCTGCTTCGATTCGAAGCGATCGGGCATCGTGCTAACTCCCTGCTGGCCCGTCTTCAACGCGAGGACAGGGGTCGCGAGCGCCAGGAGAAGGCAGACGGCTACCGCCAGACTCACGACGGGACGGCGCATGACGCGGCGCACGATCGCCGACCAGAAGCGGCTTTCGCCCGCCGACGTTCGGCCGACGATGGGGACACGCAGGTTGTTCACGCGATCGCCGAGCAGGCTGAGGATGGCCGGCATGAGCGTCAGCGCGGCGGCCACCGAGACGATGCCGACCAGGATGGCGCCGACGGCCAGGCTGCGAAGAATCGTGTCCGGGACGAGCGTCATGCCGAACATTGCGAGCACGAACGCGATGCCGCTGAAGAGGACCGCGCGACTCGCGGTCGCGCCGGCAATCCCGATCGCCTCGTGCTTCTCGTTGCCGCCACGACGTTCCTCGCGGTAGCGGGAGAGGATGAAGAGCGAGTAGTCGATGCCGAGGGCGAGCCCCATGCCTGTGAGCATGTTCACGACGAAGATGGAAAGCTCGAATGCCTGCCCGACGAGCGTCGTGAGCGCGAGGGCGACGACGATGGCGACGATCGCTAGCAGAAGGGGGATGAGCCCGGCGACGACGGCGCCGAAGACGAGCACGAGGATGACGAGCGCCGCGGGCGCGCCGAAGAAGAGCTCGCCCTTCCGTAGATCCTCCTGCGAGAGCGTGTCGAAATCGGCGCTGATCGTCTCGTCGCCGGTGACAGCGGCCTCATAGCCGGGCGCGGCATCGAGCCGGTCGACCGCGTGGACGACCGTCTCGATCGACCCGTTGCGGCCCAGGCCGATGAGCACGGCGGTCGCCCTACCGTCCGCGGCGAGCAGCCGCTTGTCCTTGCTCTCGTAGTAGGTGACGACGGTCCCGATGCCCTGGTTGCGGAGCTCGGTCGCCAGGCCAGCCACGCGCCGCGCGACGGCGGGAGACGTCGCCGGTTGGTCGGCGCGAATGACGACGATGTCGCTGAAACCGCGGGTGTTTCGGGTCGGCGGAAATGCTTTGTCCAGGAGCGCCTCGGCACGCTTCGACTCCGTCTGCGCAGTCACGTCGCTGTTGGTCGTGAGCGCGCTGCCGATGAGCACGGCGATGATTCCGAACGCGATGATGAGCGTGACGATCCAGCTACCGATGGCAAGCCACGGGCGTCGGCTGCTCCAGCGGGCGAGACGTTCCGTCATAGAAAGTTAGTTATTACTAACTGCGGGCGTCCTTGTCAAGTCCGAGGCCGTTGAGGAAGAGGAAGATCTCCTCGTTGAGCTCCGCAGGCCTCTCGAGTGGCGTGAGATGCCCCGCGCCCGGCAGGACGACGAGTCGCGCCGTCGGCAGGAGCCCGGCGAGCTCCTCGGCTTCGCCGGGGGGCGTGAGCTGGTCGTGGTCGCCGACGACGACGAGGGCTGGGACGTTGACGGATGACGCCGTCTTGCGGGAATCGGGGCGGTCGCGAAGAGCCTCGAGCGTCGCGACGAGGTTCTCGATCGGCTGCTCGGAGGCGATTCGTCGCGCCCGCTCCACGACGTCCGGCTCGGCGCTCGGACCGAAGAGCTTCGGCGCCTGCAGGGGCCAGAAGGCCTCGAAGCCCTCGTCCCGCAGGAGCCGGATCGTGTCGTCGCGGCCCTGGCGTCCCTCGGGGGTGTCGGCGCCGGCCCTCGAGTCGATGAAGACGACGGCCGGAATCCGGTCGCTTGCTTGACGCCAGAGCTCGAACTGCAGGTAGCCGCCCATCGAGCATCCGACGGGGATGAAGGAACCGGGCAGGACCTCGAGCAGGCGCCGCGCCCAGCTCGAGAGCTCGTTGTCCGGCTCCCGGCCGGGAAGGTTGGGCACAACGGTCTCGTAGCCCGCCCGATCGAGCACGTCGACAAGCGCATTCCACATCCGCGCGTCAAGCGGGAAGGCGTGCAGCAGCAGAATGGGCGGGCTCATTCGCGGGACAGGGCGAGGGCACCGGGAACGGCCTCCGCGCCCACGTAGCCGTGCTCGGCCCCCTCCACGCCGAGCACTCGAGCGACCTCCCTGACGAGCTCGGCGGCGGCCGGCAGCTCATCCGGAGCGCCCGCGGTGCGAACGACCTGCCGAACCGTGGCCGGATCGGCGCCGGTCAACCGCGCGACCACCGTCGGGTTGGCCTGCAGCGCTATCACGTCGCCGGGCGGAACCTCCCCGTGGTAGGTGGGCACCGACAGGTACTCGTCCATGATCCGGCCGCGCTCGAAGAGCACGAAGCGGACGACCGCGCCTTCCTCGACGCCCAGCAGGAGGACGACAGCGCCCATGCGGTCCGAGAGCTCGCGCGCGAGACGGCGCAGCATCTCTGGATTTCGGTCCCCGAGCTCGTCGTACACGGCTACCCAGCCGTTCCGAGGCGGCGCGACTACGCTCCCCTTCGAGCTGCCGGGCATTCGCGGGAGGTACTGACGGACGGCCCGGACGGCCCCGTCGACGTCGTCCGTCTGCACGTGAATGGAGCCGAAAGACGGTCCTTTGGCGCTCGCCAGCCGGCGTTCGAGCGCCACCACCGGTGCCTCGAGAACCCGCGCCCGTTCCCTGAAGCCGACGGCCAGCCACAGGGCGGCGACGTCGCGACCCACCTCGACGACGACGCTCTCCTCACCGCGCTCCCTCGCTTGCTCGGCGAGGCGGCTGAGGAACTCCTCCGTGGGGTGCTCTTCCAGGGACATCAGCCGAGAACCCTGAGTCCGACGAGGAGGTAGTGTGCTGCGAGGTTCCGCTGCCCGGGGAACCGGTCGCCCGCCGCGCGCGTGTCCTCTTCGCCGTAGAAATGGAGGACGGCCTTACGCAGGCCCAGGTCGCCGGCCGGCCAGGCGTCCGGACGCGCGAGGTGCCGCGCCAGGAACCAGTCGGCCGTCCACTCGCCGATGCCTGGCAAGCCCGTGAGCCGGGCCTTCACCTCCTCGTCGGGCAGAACGGCGAGGCCGTCGAGGTCAATGTCCGAGCGCGCCAGGCCGACGACGTAGTCGGCCTTGCGCCGTGAAAAGCCAAGCCCGGTCAGGTCTTCCGGTTCAACAGTCGCGACGCACTCCCGCGCCGGGAACGAGTGCGCGTGCTCGAACGGCTCGCCAAAGGCCTGGATGAAGCGGTTTCGGATCGCGAACGCCGCATGCAGCGAGACCTGTTGCGCCGTGATCGACGTGACGAGCGTCTCCCACGGATCCGGGGCCAGCGGCGGGCGCAGGCCGCGCAGCCGCTCCACGATCGGACCGAGGACCGACTGTGTCGCGGCGAATGCCATGAAGGCGTCGAGGTCGAACGGGCCGCCGAGGTAGCGCCGCACAGGCTCGACGAGGGCGGCGTCACCGGGCTCGACCGCGACGCCGTCCGCGGCCTCGGCGATGCGCACCTCGCGCCCGTCGAAGACCCGGTAGAGCGCGTCGTCCTCCCACAGGTTGGCGAGATCGGCGCCGAACGCCCGATAGCGCTCGGTCGAGAGCGCGAAGTCGTACGGCTCAGGAAAGGAGACTGCGATTGATGTCGTGGAAGTCGTCAAAGCGCTCGTAGGGAACTCCTCGCTCGTCCAGATACCGTGCCAGGCCTCGAGTGGCGAAGACGCGATCGGAGGCCTCGGCCGCGCAGCGGTCCGAGTACCCGTCGCCGATGTACACGAGCTCGTCGTCGCGTGCAACCCCCTGCACGATCGACCGCTTGCAGGACTCGCCGCAGTTGTCGCACGTCTCGTCGTAGCGCCAGTCGACGATCCAGCCGTCCGGCCTCGGATCGACCCGGTTGGCGTGGAGCTCGACGTCGACTCCTTCTCGCTCCAGAAAAGGCTCGATCAGCTCGTGGAAGCCGCTCGAGACGATGACCACACGCCAGCCTCGATCCTTCGCGAGCTGAACGAACTCGCCGAAGCCGGGCCGGATGCGGATGTTCTCGAACGCCCACTCGAGCACCTCGTCGAGCGGCGCGGTGACCGGCTTGTACTCACCGACGATGACTTCGCGCAGAGCTACGCGGCCCTCGTCCAGACCTTCGTCGAGCTTTCGGTAGACGTCGAGATCGCCGAAGCGCTGCGCGACGGTGTCGAGCAGATCGTCCTGTGTGACTGTGCCGTCGAAATCGACGACGAGGGTGCGACCGCTCAAAAGTGGGACGTGACTCCCGCCGGGTCTTCATCCGCGCTCGCCGCTTCTTTCGCCGCGTCCGTGGGCTCGTACCAGGAGTAGGCGTAGCCAGGATCGTCGAGCTCGCGCGCCAGCTCCGTCAGGCGCAGGGGATGGAAGGTGTCGCACATGACGGCCAGCTCGTGCGTCTCCGTCATCCCTATCGACTTTTCGGCGAGACCCGGCTGCGGCCCATGCGGAATGCCAGAAGGGTGGAGCGTCACCGAGCCGATCTCGATTCCCTTGCGCGAACCGAAGTTCCCCGAGACGTAATAGATCATCTCCTCGGAGTTCAGGTTCGAATGGTGGTACGGGATCGGAATGGCGAGCGGGTCGAAGTCGAGCTTGCGCGGGCAGAAGGAGCAGATGACGAAGTTCTGGCCCTGGAACGTCTGGTGCGTCGGCGGCGGCATGTGGATCCGCCCCGTGATCGGCTCGAAGTCGCTGATGTTGAACGTCCAGGGGTAGACGTACCCGTCCCAGCCGACGACGTCGAACGGGTGGTAGTCGAGGATGTAGGTCTGGTAGCCGTCGTGGATCCGGACCTTGACGACGTGCTCGCCGCGGTCGGTGTGCGTCTTCAGCTCGAGAGGCGGGTGGATGTCGCGGTGGTAGTAGGGAGCGTGCTCGAGCAACTGTCCGTATTCGTTCCGGTAACGGCGCGGAATCTCAATGAGTCCCGGCGACGCGAAGACGAGATGACGCTGCTCGCCTTGCGGGACGAAGCGGTAGGTCGTCCCGCGCGGAATGACGATGTAGTCGCCCTCGCGGTAGTCGACGTCGCCGAAGATCGTTTCGAGCGTCCCCTTGCCTTCGTGGACGAACACGACCTCGTCGCCCTCGCCGTTGCGGTAGAAGAAATCCATTGGCTCTGTGGGCCGCGCGAGGGAGATCTCGACGTCGCCGTTCCACATGAGGAGCCTGCGGCCGGAGATCGGATCGCCCGCGGGCGGGATCCCCATCGTCCGGAAATGCCGGTGGCCGTGGCCTTCCGGCACCCACTCTTCGCGCGCGAGCGACTCGAAGTCGGCGATCTCTTTCACGCGGCAGGGCGAGTGCAGGTGGTAGAGGATCGACTCGTTCCCCACGAAACCCTTGAGGCCCATGACCTCTTCGGTCAGGAGCGTCCCGTTGTCTCGAAACTGGATGTGACGCTTGCGCGGGACGCGGCCGAGGCGTTGATAGGTGGGCATGGCGCAAGGATATCCAGCGTTAGTAGAGCCAAGATGTCGATTCGCGAACGCGTGGCGCAGGAACTGCTCGGCTGGGAGGGCGTCTCGTCGGCGCCGCATCGCTTTGGCGGCGTCGCGTTCTTTCTCGGCAAGCGCGAGGTTGGCCACCTGCACGGCGACCGCCTTGCGGATTTGCCTTTCCCGAAGCCCGTGCGCGACGAGCTCGTCGAATCAGGCCGCGCGAAGCCTCACCACGTGATGCCCGAGAGCGGGTGGGTGAGCTTTTGGATCGAGGGTGACGACGACCTACCGCGGGTGCTCGAACTGTTCCGGATGAGCTACGAGCGGGCGCGAGCCGCGGCGGACAGGCGGGCTTCGACCGGCGCGTGAACGATCATTCCCGCGAATGGTCGTCCGCAACACGTCTCGCTATCCCACGGAGGAAGTCGAGGGCCTGGTCCGCTTCGCGGCCTGCGATCTCGACATGCGCGGAGTCTGCGTCAACGTCAAGAACTCCCACCGCTACGCCTACGGCGGGTACGCGTACCTGGGCGTCCCGGAGATCTCGAACGCGCCCGTGTCGAGCGAGTACCTGATCACGCTTCGACTCGGCGCGCCGGACCGGTTTCCGTTCACACCGCCTCGCCGTCGCGGCGCTCCTCCGCTCCACCTCGACTGCTGGCGTGAGGCGCTCGTCGCCGTGGGCGCCCACGAGGCCTGGCACATCCAGCAGTACCGCCGAGACCTGCCGCGCTCCGAGGTCGCGTGCGAGCGATTCGAGGCGGTCGTTCTCGAGCGCTACCGCGAGGCTACGCGATTGCTTCGCACGCCAGCTCGGCCAGTCGCCGGCCGACGACGGGCGCGAACTTGAAACCGTGACCTGAGCAAGCCGATCCGACGACGATCCTCCCGTACCCTTCGAGGACGAAGCTCTCGTCGGCCGTGTTCGTGTAGAGGCAGGTCTCGACGTGGAGGGGCTCGGGAGCTCCGAGCGGGAGCCTTGTCGCGGCCCACGAGGCGATCTTCTCGACGATCGCTCGGTCGGGCCCTCCGTCGACCTCCGGATCGGTGAGCGGGCCGGAGCCGTTGAGGCCCACCTTGAGCCCGTAGCCGGGGTCGAAGAGACCGTAGAACGCGTGGCCGCGGCCTTCCGCTGCGAACTCGGCCACGGCCGGCGGCGGCTCTCGGGCGCCGAGCGCGAAGTAGGCAACCGTCTCGCGCGTCGGCTGAACCTGCAGATCGATCCCGGCCGTAGCGAGGAGCGCCCGTGCCCAGGCCCCTGCCGTGACCACGAGCGCCCGAGCCGTGAGCGCGCCCTTCGTCGTTTCGACGCGAACGGAGTCCGTATTGGCTGTGAGCGAGACGGCGCGGACTTCCTCCTGGATGTCGAGCCCGGTACGGAAGGCCGCATGCGCACGCTCGGCGTAGACGATCCCTGCCTCGGGCTGAAGGAGCGCGCTGAAGCCCCGCGGCACGGTGAGGCTGAAAAGCGCGCTTGCCTCGTCCGCCTCGAGCACGCGGTACGCGATGCCACACATTTCGAGCGCCTTCTGCGAGCTCTGCTCGAGGTCGCGCACGAGCTCGACCAGACCCAGCCGCCAGACGATCTCCGTCCCGCTCTCCGCTTCGAGGTCGCGCCACCCGGCGAGCGCCTCCTGGGACAAGCGCACCCACTCCGGCTCCGGGTAGGCGAGCCGGAAGATGCGAGTCGCACCATGACTCGACCCGCGCTTGTGGCCGATGCGGAACTGCTCCAGAACGAGCACGTCGCGACCCCGAAGCGCCAGCTCGTGGGCTGTGGCGACGCCCATGATGCCCGCCCCGACGACGACGACCTCGGTATCCACGACGGTCAGACGACGCGGTTCCTGAGCACCCCGATGCGCTCGATCTCGAGCTCGACCACATCCCCGGGCTGGAGCCAGCGCCCATCGCCGTGCTCGAGGATGCAGCCCGTCCCAACCGTTCCCGAGCCGAGCACGTCGCCCGCCATGAGCCGCGTGTTCCTCGCAGCGTGCTCGAGCAGCTGCTCCCACGTCCAGTGCATGTCGCCGAGGTTCCCCCGCGAGCGTTCCTCACCGTTTACGCGCGCGACCATCTCCAGCCGCAGATCGCCGAGCTCGTCGGGCGTGACCAACACGGGGCCCAAGGTCGTAGCGAAGTCCTTCCCCTTGGCGGGACCAAGACCGACGGCCATCTCCATCTTCTGCAGATCGCGGGCCGACCAGTCGTTCAAGACCGTGAAGCCGGCGATCTGTCCGTCGCCGCCCACCACGGCCGCCGCCTCGAGCTCGTAGTCTCGCGCAGAGCTCTCGGCCGGAAACTCGATCTCGTCGTCCGGCCCGTAGATCGCGGCCGGATTCGAGAAGTAGAACACCGGGATTCGGTACCACTCGGGCGCCATCTCGAGCCCACGCTGAGCCCGGGCCGACTGTACGTGGCGCTCGAACGCGTAGAAGTCGCGCACGGAGGGCGGCCAGGGGATGGGCGCACGCAGCCGGACGTCCTCGAGCGCGTGCTCGCCGACATCGCCTCCGCCGGACTCCAGTAACGCCCGCAGCGACGAAGCGCCAAGCTCGACGACGCGGTCGCCCTCGATCCGGCCTGGCGCCGTTCGCCCACCGACTTCGAAGGTGCAGAGGCGCACCGCTAGTTCGCGAGCAGCGTGGCGATGATCCCGAGCAGTCCGCCGAGCAGAGTCAGGAGCGTCGCATACTCGACGTTGCGAAGGCTCCGGAAGTCCTCGCGCACCTCGGCGCGAAGATCGCGGATGTTCTCGCGAAACTCCGAGCGCATCGCGGCCATGTCGTGACGAAGCTCGGAATGGAGCGACAGGATCAGGCTGCGGAGATCGGACTCCTCGACCGCCATTCTCGCAACCAGATTATCCGGCGAAGCCGCGCAGCGACAGCGTCGAAAAGGCCCTAGAGGTTGCCGCGGAGCGCCTGCTCGCGCTCGATCGCCTCGAAGAGCGCCTTGAAGTTGCCGTCGCCGAAGCCCCGGGCGCCGTGGCGCTCGATCACCTCGAAGAAGAGCGTGGGTCGATCCTGTGCCGTCTTCGTGAAGATCTGCAGCAGATAGCCGTCGTCGTCGCGGTCGGCGAGGATCCTCAACCGCCGTAGATCGTCGTAGGACTCGTCGATCTCTCCGACCCGGTCACCCACGTCTTCGTAGTACGTTTCCGGCGTCTCCAGGAAGCCGACGTCCCGCTCCTTCAGCGCCTCCACGGTCTCGACGATGTTGCTCGTCGTCATGGCGACGTGCTGCACGCCCGGGCCACCGTAGTACTCGAGATACTCCTCGATCTGGCTCTTGCGCTTGCCCTCGGCGGGCTCGTTGATCGGGAACTTGATCTTCCCCTCGCCGTCAGACATCACCTTGGACATGAGCGCGGAGTACTCCGTGTGGATCTGCTCGTCGCCGAAGTGGAGGATGTTCGTCATCCCGAACACCCGCTCGTAGAAGCCCACCCATTCGTCCATGCGGCCGAGCTCGACGTTGCCGACGCAGTGGTCGATCCCGATCAGTCCCACCCCCGGGCTCGTCTGACCGTTCTCGGATTCCGACCGGTAACCCGGCATGTACGGCCCTTCATAGCTCTGGCGATTCACGAACGTGTGGATCGTGTCGCCGTACGTGGCGATCGAGGAGAGCTCGATCGCGCCGTACTCGTCCTCGAGCGTGTGCGGCTCGGCCACCCCGCGGGCACCCCGCTGGACGGCCTGCCGGTACGCATCGGTCGCGTCGGGAACGGCGAGGGCGATGTCCTTCACCCCGTCGCCGTGGCGGGAGGCATGCTTCGCGATCTCGTGGCCCTCGCGGAGCGCCGTCGTCACGACGAGACGGATGTCCCCCTGCTCGAGGACGTAGGAAGCGCGGTCCCGCACGCCGGTCTCGGGGCCCGCATACGCGGTCCGAGTGAACCCGAACGCGTTTTCGTAGAAGAAAGCGGCCTGTTTCGCGTTCCCGACCCACAGCTCGATGTGATCCCACCCCTCGAGCGGCATGAAGTCGGTCATCAGGCCTCAGTTTAATCCACGCTTGGCGCGGGCGGCTGGGCGCGGCGCGCTAGGAGGATTCCGGCGCCGATGACGACGCCGCCGGCCACCTGGAGGGTGCCCATCTTCTCCGAGAGGACGACGAGCGCGAAGAAGGCGCCGAGGAACGGCTGCAGGTTGGCGTACAGGGCCGACCGCGCTGCCCCGACGCGGTCGATCGCCGTGAACCACATGATGTTCGTGAAGACGAGACTGAAGAAAAGGCTGTAGACGAACGCCCCCCACGCGAGCGTGCCCAGGCCGGACCAATCCTGGCCCACGAGCTGCTCAAACGCCGAGGCGAGCAGCGGAATGCAGCCGACCAGGAGCATGAACGCGCTGATCCGGTACGGCGAGTAGCGGCGCATGAGCGGCCCCATGGCGACGGAGTACGCGGCCCACGTCAGTGAGGCGACGAGACCGAGCAGGATCCCGCCGATGTCGCTACCGATCCCGCCGGTCGCCCCGAGAGCGACCAGGGCGACGCCGGAGAAGGAAACAACCGTCGCCAACCAGTGCCGAAAGTGCAAGCGCTCCTGGCCGAGCGCCTGCGCGATCAGCGCGACGAAGATCGGCAGCGTCCCGAACATGAGCGCTACGGTGGCGGCCGTCGTGAGCCGCACGGCGTAAACGAACGAGAGCTGGTTCAGCCAGATGCCGGCGGCCGCGGCTCCGGTCATGAGGAGCACGTCCGTGCGCCTGACGACCAGGCTGCCTTCGCGCGTGTATGTGAAGCCGGAAAAAAGGAGCGCGCCGATGGCGAAACGCACCGACGAATACGCAAGCGGCTCCCAGCCGTGCGTGAGCGCGTATTTGACGACGGTGAAGTTAAAGCTCCAGAAGCAGACCGTGACAAGCAGGAGGACGTCGGCCGGGATGCGGTGGCGCACGGGCGCGAAGGCTACGAAAGACGCCTTCGTCCAAATTGGACAATTGACAGAAGGTGCCCTAGGCCGCATCGTTGAGGACGGCTGCGCCCGCCGGCCTCGAAACGAATCGACCGAAGGGCAGACGTGGCGCTCAACAAGCTTTCTCTTCTCGCAATCGTGCTCGCGCTCGCCGCGACCGCGTGTGGGGCAGCGCGTGAGGCCCCTGCGCCGCAGTCCGCCGCAGGCCCACGCGGCCTGTACACCGTCGGCGCGGACGTTTTCGGCTTGGCGAGTGGCCCGGTACGGCTGGCGACGCCGCCGGTGGCTCCCCTGGCGGGCTGGCTGACACCCGCCGCCGTTCCGTCGCCGGACGGACGGTACCTCGCTTACAACGCCTGGAAGGAGCTGCGGCACGACGATCCCGCGCTCTCGTGGTCGGATCAAGGCATCGGGCGCGGAGATCCGCTGGCGACGCCGTCGGTTCGCCTCTATGACACGAGCGACGAGAGCGACCGAGTTCTCGCGGACGGCGCTTTTTCACTCGCCTGGCGAGGCGACGGCGCGCTCGCGTACTTCAAGGGAGCGGAGCGCGACTACCGGGCGGCCGTCGTCTACGAAGGCGACGTCTTCGTTCGAGCCTCACTGGACGCGGACCCGGTGAAGTGGACGCCGGCACGGGGGCGATACATCGTCGTCGCTTGGGCCGGCGGAACGCTGGTCGCGTACCGTGAGCGGGAAGGCGAGGCGCTCGACGTCCTCGCGTTCGACGGACCGGGCCGGATGCGGGTCCTCGCCGCCGACTCCGCCCTCGTTGCTTTGAGCCCGGACGGGCGCCAAGCCTTCGTCGAGCAGGGACCGGCCGAAGGCCGCCCGACCGTCCGCGTCGTCGACGTTGCGACGGGTCGACAGGCGGCCAAGCTCGACCTCACCCGGATCGAGCCCGCGGTCGGCGCGGTCGGGTACGCAGGCGACTGGCACGGCGACCAGGTCGTCGCGTCCTCGGCCTCGGGTCTAGCGATCTTCCGTATCGGCCCTGGCACGATCACCTTCGACCAGAACCTGCGCATTCCGAGCCGCGGCCTGTCGGAGCCGCGCTTCGCAGATGCATCCGGGCGTCATGTGACCGCGTGGGCCAGCACGCCGAGCGGCGGCGTTCTCTTCGAGTGCGACCGCACGGCCGGCGGCTGCACCCGCTTCACGCCGCTCCCGCACGCCCGCGGCGTCCACGGCTTCCCAGTGTGGCGCCGCACCTTCTACAACCCCAGCCGCCCGCTTCAGGAGGGATAACCGATGCGCGCTGTCGCGCTCGCAACCCTCGTCGCCGCGCTCGCGTGCGTCGGATCGGCTCAGGCCGCCAACGGTTGGTGGACGTTCGACCGCCAGACCAACATCGATTCGACGCTGTCATGGAGGTGGACGTATCCGCCCAGCCCGGCGCAGTACACGCGCAGCTGGCGGGCGGGCTCGGGCACGTCGCAGAACGAGTGCCGTCGCGCCGAAGGCTGGCTGCCGGCGGGCTGGTACTCGCAGTGGGGCCACTGGAACCAGTACGACGGCTCTGCGATTCGCGGGCGAGTCTGGTGGTTGCAGGACAAGTACTGCTGGGACGGCCTCACGAAACGCACCGAACTCTTCATCCACAGCGAAGAGACGGCGACGAACGGCCAGTACTGCACCTCGGCCTACGACGACCCCTTCTGCTGGGAGCGGGCGGCCGACTACTACTCGCTCGGGTGCATCAAGCTCGCGCGCCCGAGCCCGGTGGCCGCTTTCCCGAACGACCTCGGAAACGCGCATTCCACGTACCACAACTACGGCGGGTCGAGCGCGCACGGTGCTTCCACCGATCCGTACGAGCTGTACGTGTTCGGCTAGCCGTTAGGGTTCACGCCGATGCGCGAGCCGACGAAGGACGACATCGACGCCCTCGTCGGCCCGGCGACTCCGCACTTCGCGTTTCAGCTCCGCGCGCGAGTCCGAGCGCTCGTCCGCGACCTGCCCGAGGATCACCCGGTCCGCAAGTACGGCGAAGAACAGATGGAGCTCCTGGACCGGCTCGGCTTCGCGAGCTCGAAAGCCGCAGAGGGACCGCGCGAGCCAGCTTCGAGACCGGGCTGGGACCAGCTTCCCAGTCACGCGCCGGCCGACAAACCGCTTCCGCCCAGGGGCCCGTGAAGTTCGAAGGGAGGTCCGTCCTCGTGACGGGCGGCTCGCGCGGAATCGGCAAGGGCATCGCGCTGCGCTTCGCGGAGCTCGGGGCCGCACGCGTCGCAGTCAGCTACCTCCGCAACGACCACGCCGCGGAAGAGACGGCCGCGGCACTTCGCGAGCTCGGCGCCGAGCCTCTCCTGCTTCGAGGCAGCATCGGCGATCCGGCGAAGACCGCCGCGCTCGTGGAACAGGCAGGTGAGCTCGACGTAATCGTCTCGAACGCGGCCACCGGGGTCATCCGGCCGGCCTTGGAGCTCGAAGAGAAGCACTGGGACTGGACGCTGAACGCAAACGCACGGGCGCTCCTCACGCTGGCCCGCCACGCCGCGCCGCGGATGAAGAACGGGAGCTCGATTGTCGCCATCTCCAGCCTCGGCTCCGACCGCGTCCTCGAGAACTACACGGTCGTGGGCGTGTCCAAGGCGGCGCTCGAGTCCCTCGTCCGCTATCTGGCCGTCGAGCTCGCTCCGCGCGGGATCCGGGTGAACGCGGTGTCGGCCGGGCTCGTCGAGACGGGCGCGCTCGACCACTTCCCGAACCGGGAGGAGATGGTCGACTTCTACACGCGCCGGACGCCCGCGGGAAGGCTGGTCGGCCCACGCGACGTGGCCGACGCCGTGTGCTTTCTGGCGTCGCCCGAGGCGGGCATGATCGTCGGGCAGACCATCGTCGTCGACGGAGGGTATTCGGTACTGGCATGACCGTCGCTCGCCTCCGGCTCGCTACTCGTGTCATTTTCGGACGCGTCAGCGTTCCCGCGAGCCCCCCTCTTTGATGCAGTGAGGGACCCTCCCGGTTCCCTCACGCACCCTCCACTCGCTCATCTGCCGGAGGCCGGCCAATGAGCGACGACCGCTTCGCGCACGACTCCTTCTTTGTCGACCAGCTCATCCGCCCGGTCGCGAACCTCTACCGCATCTCGACGCTCGGCGCGGACGGCGCGAGCCCCGGTGAGCCACTCGCGTTCGTGCGCCAGAAGAAGCTCGCCGTCAAGGAGGACATCCGCTTCTTCGCCGACGACACCGAGCAGGAGGAGCTCTTCCGGATCAAGGCTCGCCAGGTCTTCGAGGTCCGCGGCCGCTACGACGTGACCTCGCCCGCGGGCGAGCGGATCGGCGTGCTCGAGAAGGTCTTCGGCGCGTCGCTCCTTCGCTCCACCTGGCGGATCTATGACGCGGGCGACCAGCAGGTTGCCGCCGCCCAGGAAAAGAGCATGCCGGTCGCCATCCTGCGGCGGCTGATCGAATTCGTTCCCTACGGCGAGTTCGTTCCGATCGTGTTCCAGTTCACGATCCTGATGGACGCCCTCGAGGTCGGAGAACTGCGGCGGCCGATCGGCCTGCGCGACCGCTACATCCTCAAGCTCACGGGCGATCACGACCGCCGCCTCGACCGCCGCGTCGCCGTCGCCCTCGCGATCGCGCTGGACGCTCTCCAGAGCCGCTAGAGGGATCACCCGTTGGCGGGACGCGGGACGTGGAACTATTGCCGATATACTTTCGTTACGTAACGAATATGAATGACCGCACCGTTTATCCGCTCGGCAAGCGCCGCACCATCGTCGTCTTCGCGGGCCTGATGCTCGCGATGCTCCTCGCAGCGCTCGACCAAACGATCGTCTCGACGGCTCTGCCACGAATCGTCCGGGACCTCGGCGGGTTCCAGCATTATTCATGGGTTTTCTCCGCCTACATGCTTGGCTCGACCGTGACGGTGCCGCTGTACGGGAAGCTCTCGGACATCTACGGCCGCCGACCGTTCTTCCTGTTCGGGATCCTTCTCTTCTCCGGGGGTTCAATCATCAGCGGGATCGCCGGCTCGATGGGCATGCTGATCGCAGGACGTGCCGTCCAGGGTCTCGGCGCAGGTGCGCTCATCCCGCTCGCGATCGCCGCGATCGGCGACATCATCCCGCCCCGCAAGCGCGGCAAATGGCAGGGCGCTCTCGGCGCCGTCTTCGCGACCTCTTCGGTGATCGGCCCGGCGACCGGGGGCTGGCTAACGGACAACGCCTCGTGGCGCTGGTGCTTCTTCGTCAACCTCCCGCTCGCGACTGTGGCGCTCGCCGTCATCTGGTTCGGGTTCGTCCGGCAGCGGCGGCGCGAGGAGCATTCGATCGACTATCTCGGGGCGCTCCTCCTCACCGGCGGGGCCGCGGCCGGTCTCCTCGGCGCCGTCTGGGGTGGCGTCGAATATCCCTGGGGCTCCGGCGTGATCGTGGCGCTCTTCGTCATTTCGGCCGTCCTCATCGGCGTGTTCGTGCTGCAGGAGCAGCGCGCGCGCGAGCCCATCCTCCCACTCGAGCTCTTCCACGGGAGGACGTTTTCCGCCGCCACCATCACCGTCTTCGTTCTCGGCGCGGCGATGTTCGGCACGATCATCTACGTCCCGTTGTTCGTCCAGCGCGTCCTCGGCGAGAGCGCGGCCGGCTCCGGCGCGGTCCTCACCCCGCTGATGCTCGGGATCATCCTGACGAGCGTCGTCGCTGGCCAGATCGTTTCCCGGACGGGTCACTACCGCCTCGTGCTGCTCACGGGTCCGCCTTTCCTCGCGCTCGGATTCCTGCTCCTCACGCAGCTCGACGTCGATTCGAGCCGTCTGGCGGTGACCCGCGACATCATCCTCGTTGGGCTCGGAATCGGCGCGATGATGCAGACGCTGACCGTGGCGGTACAGAACTCCGTCCGCAGGCGCGACATCGGCATCGCGACCGCCTCGCAGCAGTTCTTCCGTGCGGTCGGGGCGATGACGGGCGTCGCGGTGATGGGAACGATCGTGACGTCACGCCTTGGTGCCGGCGCAGCCGGCGCTGCGGATCCGGCGCGCCTTGCCTCCGCAATCCACCCGATCTTCGTGATCGCGATGGGGCTCGCCGTGGTCGCATTCCTCGCGGTGCTCTTCGTCCCACATATCGAGCTCCGCCAGACGATGGAGGACAAGGCACGGCGGCCCGAAATCCTGGAGGAAGCGGCGTGACTGGCCGCGCCGACGTCGAGCGCATGGCGGAGGGGATCGTCCGCCTGTCCATGGAGCTGCAGCGCCGCAAGGAAGGCGCCTCCACCCACGAACTGACGACGACGCAGGCGCTGGCGCTTCGCGTTACCGCGACGGAAGGGCCTCTCCGCATGGGGGCGCTCGCGGCGCGCTTGGGCGTGACGGTCGCGACCGCCAGCCGGACAGTTGACGCACTGGTCGCGGCTGGTCTCGTCCGGCGCGAGCCGGATCCCGCCGACGCGCGCGCCGTGCGGGTCGTCTCCACCGCACGCGGCCGGCGCGAGTTTCGCCAGCGCAAGGAACGATTCGCCCGCGCTCTCGAGCGGCTTTCCGACGAGCTCTCCGAGATCGAGCGCCGCCAGCTCGCCGATGCACTCGAGACCCTGGGGCGCCTCTTCGCGGAGCCTGCTCAGGCGGGGGCCGCGGCCGGCCCGCCGAAGTCGTAGACGTCGACGCCTTCGCTTCGCTTCAGGTAGTTGACGATCGCGTAGGTGAGGGGTGTCGCAGCGGACTCCCACCCAATCTTGATGAGCCACGTCGTGACGATCGGGTTGGCGAGCGCGGCGCCGGTGCCCGCGAAGGCGATCGTGACGAAGATGGCCGAGTCGAGGCCCTCGCCGACGATCGTCGAGCCGATCGTCCTTGTCCACAGGAAGCGCCCGCGCGTTGCGCCCTTCATGACGGCGAGGACGTAGGCGTTCGCCAGTTCGCCGACGACGTACGCGGACAGGGAGGCGACGAACAGCCGCCAGGTCGTCCCGAGGATGGTGTCGTAGGCGCTCTGGTTCTTATCCCAGAAATCCGCGGCTGGGAGATGGATGGCCGCTTGGATCGCGCCGACAGCGAGCAGGTTGCACGCGAAGCCGATCCAGATGACGCGCCGCGCCGCGCGCACGCCGTACACCTCGGTGAGGACGTCGCCGAGGAGGTACGAGAGAGGGAAGATCACGAGGCCCGCGGGGAAGACCCGCCCGGAGATCTCGACCAGTTTGACGGCAATGATGTTCGAGACGACGAGCGCAGTGACGAAGAACGCCGCGACGACGACGAACCGCTGCGAATACCTCATCCGATTCGCTCCAGGGCCTCGTCGATCTCTTCGTCCGTAATGGTGAGGGGAGGCGTCGCGCTCATGAGGCTTCCGTCCTCGCCGGCCGGGACGACGATCACGCCGCGGTCCCAGGCGGCGAATGCGTCTCCTTCCTTTGCGCGCAGCAGGCCGGCGCCGTGCCAGCCGGCTGCTTCGAACCGAGCCCCCGCCTCCCGCACCCGGCCGAGGAGGCCCGGCACGCGCTCGAGCACGACGAGCGCCGCGGCGCACGCAAGCGGGTTGCCCATATGGGTGTGCGTGTACACGTCCTCGGGACCGAGGTTCCACGCTTCGGCGTGATCGGGCCGCATGAGGCAGGCCGAGAGCGGCAGTCCCCCGCCGAGCGCCTTCCCGCACGTGAGCACATCCGCGAGCCCACCGCTTCGCCACATCGCTCCGGTCCTGCCGAGGCCGCTGTAGATCTCGTCGCAGATGAGGAGAGCGCCCGCCTCGTCGCAGCGCTCGCGCAGACCTTCGAGGAAGCCGTCGGGCGGGACATGGGCACCGCCGCGGCCCTGAACAGGCTCGACGATCACGCAGCCCGCATCGTCCGGAAGCGCGCCCGGATCGGATCCGTAGGGGTAGCGATACACGGGCCCGGGGAGCCAGGCGGCGAAGGGCGCCCGAAATCGCTCGAAGCCTGTCGCGGTGAGTGCGAGCAGACCCGTACCGTGATAGGCGCCCTCGAACGCGACGACGCCGGGCTTGCCCGCGACGAGGAGAGCCGTGCGCAGTGCGATCTCGACCGCGTCCTCACCTGTGACACCGAACATGACCTCGCGGCCGCCCTGGCCCAAGCGGCGGCGCAGCT
This sequence comes from Gaiellaceae bacterium, assembly GCA_035639875.1. Classification (GTDB taxonomy): domain Bacteria; phylum Actinomycetota; class Thermoleophilia; order Gaiellales; family Gaiellaceae; genus JAIBJP01. The sequence goes on from DASQXE010000037.1 coordinate 21,089, forward strand.
CCGCCGTGACGTCGGTCTCCGCGAGGTCTCCGAGCGCATGCATGCAGCGCTCGGCCTGGGCGGCGATCGCGGCCGCGACTTCGGCGTTCCGGTGCCCGAGTGCGGCCACCCCGAAGCCGCCGGAGAGGTCGAGGTACTCGCGTCCTTCGGCGTCGACGACGCGACATCCCTCCGCCTCTGCCCAGATCACGGCTTCAGACGCTTCAGGGTATCGAGGGCGATGTACCCCGCGATCTTCGGGTTCTCCTGAAGACGCCGCAGCGAGTACTCGTACCACTGCCGCCCAAAGGGGACATAGATGCGCAGCCGGTGACCCTCGCGGACGAGCTCGTCGCCGAGCTCCGGCCGAACGCCGAGGAGCATCTGGAACTCGTATTGCTCGGGCGCCATTCCCCTTTCCTCCAGAAGCGTGAGTACCTCGGCCTGCACCCAGTCGTCATGCGTGGCGATCCCAACGTACGCGCCCAGATCGAAGAGCGCTTCCACCGCCTCGACGAAGTTGATGCGGACCGTGTCGAACTCCTGGTAGGCGACCTCGGGCGGCTCGACGTAGATCCCTTTGCAGACGCGGACGTTCGGTCGCAGATCGGCGAGCTCTGCGATGTCCGTCAGCGTCCGCTTCATGTAGGCCTGGAGGACGATGCCGACGTTCTCGAGGCCCTGCGCCCGCAGCTCGCGGTAGATGGCGAGCGTGTCGTCCGTCGTGCTCGAGTCCTCCATGTCGATGCGGACGAAGTTGGCGCGCTTCGCGGCGTCGCGGACGAGCACGGCCAGGTTGTCACGGCAAAAATCGCGATCGAGCTTGAGCCCCAGGCCGGTCAGCTTCACGCTCACGTTCGAGTCGAGGCCCTCGCGCTCGATCGTCTCGAAGACCTCTTCGTACTCGTCGAGGAGGGCGGTCGCCTCGTCGCGGCTGGTGATCTCCTCGCCGAGGACGTCGATCGTCGCCATCTTCGCGTCCTCGTTGAGCTCGCCCACGACGTGGCAGGCGTCCTCGAGATCCGGGCCCGCGATGTAGCGCTGGGAAAGCCGCTTGACCACCGGTCGGGGAACCGCCGGCAACACCCTGACGATTGCTCGGTCGAGCAGGGCCACGGCGCCGCGATTCTATTTCGATGCGTAACCGCGCTAGTCGACCAGCTTGCGCGTCATCGCGAAGATCGCGATCCGCCACATGACGAGCCCAAAGACGACGAGCGCGCCGACGCGCGCGAAATCCGTCCACCCGTCCCACCCGAAGGCGGCGTGGCGGACGAGCTCCACACAATGATGAAGAGGGTTGAAGTTCCCGAGGAACTGCGCCCAGCCCGGCAGGCGGCTGAGCGGGAAGAACGTCCCGGCAACGAGGAAGAGCGGCGTCAGGACGGCGCTGACCACGTAGTTGAAGTTCTCGAACGACTTGGCGAAGCCCGCGACCGCGACGCCGAAGCTCGCCCACCCGAAGCCCGCGATCCACGCGATTAGCGGGACGGTCAGCATTCCCCACGCCGGATCGAGCCCGAATGCGAGTGCAACAAGGAGGGGCACGCACCCGTAGACGCCCGAGCGCGTCGCGATCCAGAGCGTCTCGGCCGTCACGAGCTCCTCCGTGTCGACGGGCGCCGCAAGGATCGCGTCGTAGGTTCGCTGGAACTTGTACTTCACGAACGTCCCGAACATGGCCGGGAACGCGCTCGAGAAGAGGACGGCCGTTGCGACGGTGCCGGTGCCGACGAACTGCACGTAGTCGTAGCCGCCGATCGTCGAGACGAGCGAGCCGAAGCCGAACCCGAACGCAAGCAGATAGATCGTCGGCTCCACGGTCGACGAGAAGGTGGCCGAGCGCCAGTACGAGGAGAAGTTGACGATCTCACGCACGAGCACCCCCGTCAGCGCCGGCCGCTCGAGGCGGCCGAGCCGGCGCGGGGCAGTCGAGACGCTCGCCATCAGCTGATCTCCTCGCCGGTGAGGAGGACGAAGACGTCCTCGAGGTTGGCCGCCCGGCGCTCGCCGTCGGCCTTGAAACCGTCACCGTCGATACCCAGGATCGAGACGCTCGTCCCGGTCCGTCGCGTCCGGAGTCCCTCGGCCTCCGCTTCCGCCTCGACCTCGGCGAGCCTTTTCGGCGGGCCGTAGACCTCGAGTACCTGGTGGCCCGCGTGTTCCCTAACGAGCGCGGCCGGAGGTCCCGAGGCGACGGCCTTTCCGTGCGACATGATGATCACGGTGTCCGCGAGGCGCTGGGCCTCCTCGATGTAGTGCGTGGACATGAGGATGGTCGTGCCCTCGCTTCGCAACGCGTCGATGAGCGCCCAGAGCTCCTGGCGGACCTGCGGATCGAGCCCGACGGTGGGCTCGTCGAGGAGCACGAGGCGCGGCTGGTGGATCAGGGCGCGCGCGATCAGTAGGCGCCGCCGCATCCCGCCTGAGAGCTTGTCCACTCTGGAATCGCGACGATCCCCGAGCCTGGCCATGCGAAGCGCCCGTTCGATTGCCTCGTGCCGCTCCCCTCTCCCGATCCGGTACAGGTGGGCAAAGACGAGCAGGTTCTGCTCCACGGTCAGCGTGACGTCGAGGTTGTCGAGCTGCGGAGAGACTCCGCACTGCGCCCTCGCCGCCTTCGACTCCTGCGGCAGACGGAAGCCCAAGACCTCGAGCTCGCCTTCGTCGGCGATCGCCTGCGCCGTCAGCAGCCGCATCGTGGTCGACTTGCCCGCTCCGTTCGGCCCGAGGAGGCCGACGCATGTACCCACGGGGACGTCGAGATCGAGTCCATCGACTGCTGTGATGGGCCCGTAGCGCTTGACGGCGCCGCGGAGCCGAATGGCGAGGTCTGCGCTCACTTGCTCCGGTGGGCGCCTGATAGAGCCGTCGCGAGTCCGAGACCGACGAGCACGCTTCCGGCAGCGAAGCGCTGCGCCTGGAGCGCTCCGCAGCGGTTCCGGAGCCACCCTGCGGCCGACCCGGATGCGACCGCGTAGATCCCGTCGCTGACGATCGCCAGCAGGATGAAGACGAGTCCGAGCGTGGCGATCTGGAACGCGACATGGCCGCGCGAGACATCGACGAACTGGGGCAGGAACGCGAAGAAGAACAAAGCGGTCTTCGGATTCAAGACGTTGACGACGATGCCCTGCGCGAACAGCCCGCGCAGATCTCGCTCCTGCGGAAGCGACGCCGTGTCCTCGCCGCCGAGGAGCCGCCGCATTCCCAGGAAGACGAGATAGGCGGCGCCCGCGTACTTGACGGCGCTGAACGCAAGTGACGAGCGCACGAGCAGCGCTGAGAGCCCGGCAGTCGCGGCCGCGACATGGACGAGGCCGCCCGTTTGCACGCCGAGCATGGAGACGAGGCCGGCCGCGCGTCCGCGGCTCACGCTCTGGGCGACGATGTAGAGCACCGCCGGGCCGGGAATCACGAGCAGGACGAGAGCCGCCACCGAAAAGACGGCGAGTGTCGACGCATCCGGAAACGTCAACTCGAGGGCTCGCGCATGAAGCCCTGGCGCGCCGCCGACACGAGGGCGACGGCCTCGGGGAAGAGGATCCGCATCGCGTCGCGCAAAGCGAGCGCCTGGGCGTCCGCAGGCCCCTCGACCTGCAAGCGTTTCAGCGCCGCGCCGGTCAGCTCCACGGCCGTGTTGAGCGTGAGCGTGGCGAACTGCTCCCGCTGCGACTCGTGGACGGCCTCTGCCTGGCGCTCGGCGAACTCGCGCAACCCGCGCATGAGCTCCTCGGGATCGCCCCCGAACGGAAAGCTGAATTCACCCTCCATGCCGTTACTGTACCCACGGTGTCTCGGTTCACAGAGTCCCTCAACGAACAGGTCGCGTACGAGTTCGCCGCCTCGCAGCAGTACGCGGCCATCGCCGTCTGGTACGACTCCGAGACGCTTCCCCAGCTCGCCGCCCACTTCTACCGCCAGGCGCTCGAGGAGCGAAACCACGCGATGATGATCGTCCAGTACCTGCTCGACTCGGACGAGCAGGCGACGATCCCCGCTGTTGCCGCGCCGAAGAACGATTTTCCCGACGCGGTCGCGCCTGTTCGTCTCGCGCTCGAGCAGGAGCGGACCGTGACGGGGCAGATCTCGCAGCTCGCGGCACTGGCCCGCGAGGAGAACGACCTCGTGGGCGGTGAGTTTCTCAACTGGTTTCTCAAGGAGCAGCGCGAAGAGGTCGCCAGCATGTCTTCGCTCCTCGCCGTGGTGGAACGCGCGGCCGACAACGTCCTGCTCGCTGAGGAGTACCTCGCGCGACAGCAGATCGGCGACGCGGGCGTCGACCCGACCGCTCCGCCCACGGCCGGCGGCGCTCTCTAGCTCGCCCTCTGGACGGCGGGCCTTCGCCGGGCAAATACGCATCCGCGTTTAATTTGACGCTGCCGCCGCTCGCTGCACGATGCGCGCCCCTCCGGGCTAGGTCGTGCTACTTGCACTGTCCGTCGCCCCTCGGGGCGGGCCACCCTTGCGAGCGACGCCCAGGGGGCAAGCTAGGGCGTTTCTGGTTTCACCAATGCGGCTATGAGAGCTCGGCCTTGTAGGAGCGCTCCACCCGCGTGGCGAGCTCCTCCGCAGCCGCGAGGCCGGTCTTCATCGCCTCGGCGAAGGGCGATGCGCCGACCTCGCCGAGCGCCTGCTCGAGCCGGCCGGCAGCCGTGCCGATGGCGTCGAGATAGGAGAGGGTGGCGACCCGCGGAGGCGCGACGATCGTCTCCTGGAGCTCGGCCGCCGCGACCTCTGCCTCTTCGATTCCCTCCGGGGCCTCGTTCAGGCGCAGCTCGACGAGGCGTGCGCGGAGACCGCCGATGTCGCCGCCGCCGGCGCTCTCCTCAGCGAGCTCGCACAGGGCGGCGATCGAGACGGCGTCTCGGACGCGCGAGCGATCGGCCACCGGACGTCCCCGCGAGTCGAGAGCGAGCCACGAGGACTCCCCGTCTCGCTCGTAGGCGCACAGGTAGATGCGCTCCCCGCCGGCTTCCGCAGGGACGAGGCCGACGAGCTTCTCGTCCGCAGCGGCATGCCGCACGGCGGCGGCCCGGGCAGCGGCGATTTCCTCTTCGAGCGCCATCGACGGCAACAATAGTCCCGTGACGGAGGCTCTCACCGAGCGCAACCGCGCAGCGCAGGCCCTGTTTGCCCCACTCGCCCCGAGCTACGACCGCTATGCGCGCCTCCTCTCCTTCGGACAGGATCCCCGCTGGCGCTCCTTCCTCGTCTCGCGCATCGAGGCGCGCCCAGAGGACACGGTGCTCGACGTCGCGACCGGCACCGGCGCAGTGGCCCGCGAGCTCGTCCGCCGGTACGGCTGCCGCGTCGTCGGAGTCGACCAGAGCGCCGAGATGCTTGCGATTGCGCGCGCTCGCGCCGAAGAGCGTGTCGAGTTCCGCGAGGCGCGTGCTGAAGCGCTTCCGTTCGCAGACCGGAGCTTCGACGGCCTGACGTTCACGTACCTGCTCCGCTACGTGGACGACCCCGCGGCGACGATGCACGAGCTCGCGCGCGTAGTTCGCCCCGGGGGCCGGGTGGCGATGCTCGAGTTTTCGATTCCAGGAAATCCACTGGCGCGACTTTCGTGGAACGTGTACGTGAGAGTCGGACTCCCTGTGGCGGGTCGCTTGATCTCACCTGGATGGCACGAGGTTGGGCGTTTTCTCGGGCCCAGCATTCGCGACTTTTGGGCCCGTTATCCGCTCGAGCGTGTGCTCGGCCTGTGGCGCAACGCGGGGATCGACGACGTCGCGACGTGTCGGCTCAGCCTCGGGGGCGGAATCGTCGTGTGGGGCCGCCGTGGCGAGTGAGCTCTCGCGGCCCGCGTTCTACGCCCTGCGCACCGGGGGTTGGCGGGACTACATCACGCTTCTGCACGTCCCGTACACGGCGTGGCACCTCAGCTTCGTCGCCATCGGCGCGGCGCTGAGCCCTGAATTTGCGCTCTCGCGGCTCTGGCCGACGCTCGCGGCCTTCGGGCTCGCCGTCGGAATCGGTGCCCACGCCCTCGACGAGCTGAACGGCCGTCCGCTCCGCACGCAGATCCCCGCCCGAGTGCTCGTCGGCCTGGCGGCGGCTTCGATCGCCGGCGCCGTCGCGATCGGGATCGTCGGCGCGGTGACGGTCAATCCTTGGATCGGCGCCTTCGTCGCCGCGGGCGCGTTCATCGTCGTTGCGTACAACCTCGAGTGGTTCGGCGGACGCTTCCATGGCGACGTCTGGTTTCCGCTCGCCTGGGGTGCGTTCCCGCTTCTGACTGCGTATTTCGCCACGGCGGAGGATCTCGACGGCACGGCGATCGCCGGCTGCGCCTTCGCGTTCGCGCTCAGCTTCGCCCAGCGCCGGCTCTCCACCCAGGTGCGAGACGTCCGCCGGCGCGTGACGAGCGTGACGGGGGTGGTCGAGCGCCGCGATGGAAGCCGGCAGCAGCTCGGGACAAAGGACCTGATGGCGGCGGAGGAAACGGCACTGCGAGCACTCACGGCCGCAACCGTCGCCCTCGCCGTCGCGCTCGTCATGATGCGCCTGTGATGATGCGGCTGTGATGACGCTGCCGCTGCCGGCGACACAGCCGGCAACGCTCGCGCCACCGGTGATCGTTGCGCCCGCTCCGCACGAGACCTCCTTCGGCATCGTGCGCGGGCGCGTCGCGGACGGAACGGTGCGCGTCGTGGTCAGGGTGGGACGGACGACTGCGGTCGACGTACCCGTCTTCGGAAGCACGTTCCGATTCGAGCTCTCGCTCCCGTCGCGCGACGTCTCGATCCGAGTCACCGCCTACGACCTCGCCGGACACAGTGCGTCAACCACAGTCAGCCCGGTCTTCGGGCTCCCGACGAAGGCCTACCCGGCTCCAATCCTGAGCCAGCAGGACACCTACCTCGCGCGCCGGATCCGCTCGCTCGTGCGGGAGTTCCCCGGCACGGCGGCGGTCTTCGTCCAGGACTTGCGCACGGGGCGAGGGGCCGCCTGGAATGCGCGCGCACGCTTTCAGGCCGCGTCGACGCTCAAGCTCGGAATCGCCATCGAGGTCCTGCGCGTCCTCGGCCGCAAGCCGCCACGCGGTACGCACCTCGCACGGCTCATGTGGAGGATGCTCGTCTACTCCGACAATCGGGCGGCGAACGATCTCGAGGCCTGGCTGGGCGGTGGGTCAGTCGACGCGGGCGCCGAGCGCGTGAACGCAACGCTCGAGGCGCTGCACCTCCGCGACACGCACATGCGGGGCGACTACATCATCGGCACCGCAAGCACGACACCGATCCCACTCCGCGTCGAGAACCAGCCGCCCTATCTCCCCGGCTGGAAGCACACCTCGGCTTGGGATCTTGCGCGAATCCATCGCTTCCTCCACCGCGCCTCCGCCGGCCGAGGCCCGCTCGTGCGCCTGCCAGGACGCTTCACAGGCTCGGACGGCCGCTACATGATGTATGTGCTCGCGCACGTCCTCGATCCCGGGAAGATCGACCGCTACGTCGGGGCCCAACCCGGGGTGGCCGTCTTACACAAGGCAGGCTGGATCCTCAACGCGCGCCACGACAGCGGACTCGTCTTCTGGCCCGACGGCGGACTCGTCGTTACGGTCATGACCTGGAACGGAGTGCGCACCGGAGCTGCGTCCGACATCCTGGCGGGGCGCGTCGCTCAGATCGCGCTTCGCCGCTTCTCGAATCCCCCGTCTCCGAGCACCCGCGCCTGGCGCCTTCCGTCATAGGATTCGCCGATGGTCGTCGCGCTCGAGATCGTCTTCGCAGCGGGCTTCGCCGTCGTCGCTTCGTCATTCGTTGCGGTCGCCGTCGGTAGGGCGCGTGAGCAGATCCTGATCGCGCTGGGCGCCGTCCTCGCGGGCGGAGCGGTCGCCGCGGCGATCGCCCTGGGGGTCAATCTCGTCGATCGGTTCACGAAGACCGATGCGCTCATCCTCGTGACGGCCGGCCTCGCGGCCGCCGCCGTCACGGAGCTCGGACTCATCGCTCTCGTCCGCGGCTTCCGGCGTGTGCGTGAGCTCGAACGGCTGAACGACCAGGCTCGCGAGCGGCTCGCCCACTTCGTCGAGAGCGAGGTGCGGGAGCGAACGCTCGAGCTCGAGCGCATGCTCGCCCGCGAACGGGCGAATGCAAGCCACGAGCTGACCGAGCAGGAACGACGTCTCTCGGGGGAGCGGCGCGACATCGTGGAACGCCAAGCGGAGCGCGCTCGGGTCGAGCTCACCCAGGCCGTGTCTGCGGTGCAGGAGCGGCTCGAGCGGCGGCTCATGGCCTGGGCTGCGGACCTCGACCGGGGACAGCGCGAGCTCGAAGGTCATCTCACAGCGCTCACGCAGCGCCAACGCGAGGCCGTCGCCGTCTACGAGGCGCATCTGGCGGCCGACTCCGAGCGCATCGAGGCCGTCGGCGAGGAGCAGCGGTCGGCCTTGCTCAAGCTGCGCGAGGCGCTCGAGCGCCTGGGTACCGAGTTCCTCGAGGAAGGCCGGGCTGAGATCGAGGTCCACGCGGCAGAGCGCCGGCGGGCGCTGCACGAGGTCAGCGAGCGGATTCGGACGCGGGAACGGGCGCTGCGGGAGCAGATCGAGCGCGAAGGGGTGGACGCCCGCAGCCGGCTTGCGTCGGGCCTGGCCGAAGCCGAGCGTCGCCACCTGGCGACCCTCGACCGCGCCTTGGAGCGGGCCGGCACCCGGCTGATCGAGTACGCCGAGAAGCAGTTCGACGCGCAGATCCGCGAATCGCGCGAGAAGGCGGCCGAGCGTCTGTCCCGCGAGCTCGAAAAGGGCATCGACCAGCTCGCCCGCCAGGCGGAGAAGGAAGTCTCCGATCGCATCACTGAGATCGCACGGCAGACAGCCGAGGGCCTCCAGCGCCGCATCGCCGATGTGGCCCGCGCCGGAGAAGCCCAACACGAGCTCGCCGCCGAACGCGTGCAAGACCTCGTAAACCGCTTGCACGAGACCATCGCCGCCGCCGAGGATCGGCTCGCCGTCATCGAGACGGACGTCGCCCGCGCCGGGCAGACTCACGGTCGCGGTTAGCGCTTACTTTTTCGGGCAGGGTTCGTCTGAACAAGGCCGAACCTACGCGGGATGGACGAGTTGACGATTCTCGAACGGGAACAGGACGAACGCGGCAAGGTCGAGAGTTGGCGGCTGCACGTCCTCGTGGAGGCCGGGTATCCGCTTCCGCTCGCCGAGCGGATCGCCCAGAGCGACGCCGACCTCCACGAAGCCGTCGAGCTCGTCGGCGCCCGCGGCTGCACGCCCGAGGTCGCCGCGCAGATCCTGCTCTAGCGCTTCTGGACGGCCCGGCCAGAGCCGGGCGGAGTGGGGCTACCGCGGTTTCGTCACAACTCGCGCACGCTCCTGCGCCCCCGCTGAGCTAGATTCGACCGTGTGAAGGTCGAGCATGAGCTTCAGGGCGACCGCAAGGTCTATACGGTCTCCGCCTTCAACCGCGGCGTCGCCTCGTGGCTCACGCGCCTGCCCACCGTGTGGGTCGAAGGCGAGGTCACGGAGTTCCGCCGCCAGGCGCGTTGGCAGAGCGTCTTCTTCACAATGAAGGATCCGCACGACGGCTCGTGCCTGCGCGTGAGCATGCCGCGCGGCGGCTTCGACGCGCTCCGGCTGGAGCTCGCGGACGGCATGACCGTGCACGTCTTCGGGCGTCCAGAGCTCTTCGGCGCCCGCGGCGACTTCAGCCTGCGCGCGCTCTCGATCGAGCCGCTCGGTCTCGGAGCGGTACTCGCGCAGCTCGAGCAGCGTAAGCGGAAACTCGCGGCCGAGGGCCTCTTCGCTGCCGCACGGAAGAGGCCTCTCCCCTTGTTCCCGCGCCGAATCGGCCTCCTGACGGGAAACGAGGCAGCCGCCAAGCGCGACTTCGTCACGGCGGTCGCGGCTCGGTTCCCCGCAGCGCGCATCCTCGTCTCGCAGACCTACGTTCAGGGGCCACGAGCGGCGCCCGCGCTCGTGACCGCCCTGAGCGACCTCGCAGGCGAGGACGCAATCGACGTGATCGTGCTTGCGCGCGGCGGCGGCAGCTTCGAGGACCTTCTTCCGTTCAGCGACGAGCGGCTCGTGCGCGCCGTCGCCGACTCCCCTGTGCCGATCGTCTCAGCCGTCGGGCACGAGCAGGACACGCCCCTCTGCGATCTGGCCGCGGACGCGCGCGCCTCGACCCCCACGGCCGCGGCACGCCTCGTCGTGCCGGACGAGGGCGAGCTGCGAGAGCGTCTCAGCAGTCTGCGCGGGCGACTCGAGCGGGCCCCGCGCTTGCTTGTCGAGCGCAAGCGGGCGGGCCTCGAGTCACTCGCCGGCCGCCTGCGCGCGTTGTCCCATCAGTCAACATTGAGCAGAGGGTACGCCATCGTCCGGACGGAGTCCGGAATCGTCCGCACCGCCTCCGAGCTTGCGGCCGGCGAGCGCGTCGACGTCGAGCTCGCGCAGGGCGGCTTCGGCGCCCGCGTCGAGGAGACACGGCCGTGACTGAAGAGCGCACCTTCGAAGACGCCCAGCGCGAGCTGGAGCGGATCGTCGGCGAGCTCGAAGGCGGACGTGCAAGCCTCGAGGACGCGCTAGCCCTCTGGGAACGCGGCGACGAGCTGTACCGCTTCTGCCTCGGGAAGCTCGACTCGGCCGAGGGGAAGACCGAGGAGCTCGGCCGCCGGGTCGAGGAGGCGCGGCCGTGATCGGGTGGCTCTACGACCTGTTGGCCGGAAAATCCGAGCGCGCAGGCATCGGGGAGAGGCGGCGAAACCTGCTCGCCGACCTCGAAGGCGACGTGCTCGAGATCGGCTCCGGCACCGGCGCCAGCTTGCCGTATTACGAGCGCGCCCGCCGCGTCGTTGCCGTCGAGCCCGACGCAAGCATGGCGAAGCGCCTGCCGAGCAAGGTGGCCGAGGCGAAGGTTCCGGTCGAGGTCGTGAACGCACACGCAGAAGCGCTTCCCTTCCCCGACGAGACGTTCGACGCCACGGTCGCGACCTTCGTCCTCTGCTCGGTCGACGACCAGAACCCGGTCCTTGCCGAGGCGAGACGCGTCCTACGGCCGGGCGGCAAGCTTGTCCTCCTCGAGCACGTCCGCGGCGAAGGGCGCACCGCGCGCTGGCAGGACCGACTAACGCCGCTCCACAAGCGGATCGCCGGCAACTGCCACCTCAACCGCGACACGCGCGCGACCGTTGCCGCGGCCGGCTTCGATGCAAGCGGTGTCGAGCGAACGCATCTTCCAGGCACACATCCGCTCGTCCGCCCCGGAATTCAGGGCGTCGCGACCAAGACCTCTTCGTAGAACTCCCCACGGCGTCTTCCCGTCCGCCGGTTCACATGGCGGACGATGCGCTCCTCGAGCTTCAGGCCCGCGGCGGTGAGGATGCCGTCGTAGAGGCCGCGCCTGTCGTTCACGACGATCACGATCTTGCCGCTCCGCCGAAGGGCGCGACGGGCGCGATCGAGCACTGCCGCCACTCCCTCGCAGTAGCCCGTGACGCCGCGTCCGATCTCCTCCTCGTCGCGGCGCTCGAGCCCCAGGAGCTCGTATGCATACGCGTGCTGCTCGTGGTAGTCGATTAGCCCGGGGTACGGCGGCGAGGTGAAGACGAGGTCGATCGGGGCGGGTGGATCGATCTCCCGCGCGTCCCCGTGGACGACCGAGACGGGCTCCTCGCTCCGCACGTCCGCGAATTCCTGGATCCGGAGGACGGCGTCGCGTACGTAGCGGCGGAGGAACTTCTCCGCCTCGCCGACGGGGCGGCAGACGCGTCGGTGCTTATGGCAGAAGTACTCCCGCTGCACGGGCTCGGCCGGGAAATCGAGATCGTCATGTCGTGCGAGACGCGCCGACCGCGCCGAACGGGAGAGAACGACCTGCCAGAGCTCCGGGTAGCCGGTCTCCGGGATCAGCCGGCCGAACGCTTCGAGCTCGCCACGTGCCTGCGCAGCAAACCAGCGCTCGAGGTACGGGGAAGACGTCGCGCTCGCGTCCGGCCTGCCCCGTCCGGCGAGGTGGACGACGTCGGCGAGCAGGACCGCCGGATCGTAGACGGCGGTCTTCGCGCGCATGAGGAGACAGTTGAAGGCGGAAACGTCGCAGCCGGCGGCGCGCGCCCCGAACGCGTTCGCCTCGACGAGCGTCGTGCCCGATCCGGCGAACGGATCCCAGACGGAATCGCCCGGCGACGCGTACCGGCGCAGGAATGCCTCCACGAGCTGCGGGACGAACTTGCCCAGGTAGGGATGAAGCCGGTGAACGTGCTTCGTCCGCTCGCGCTCCGGCAGGTCCTGCTCGGACCAGGAGAGCTCGAGGTCGATTTCCCGGTAGAGGGCCGCTTGCGTGCGCATCGGCGCAAGGTTCGCCGCTTTCCCGCGTGCACCTTCTCTCGTATGATCCGGCCCGCATGGCTACCTCGCCCGCCGAAGCGCTTCGCAACGTGCCGATCTTCGCCGCGCTTTCCGAGGGCGATCTCGAGCTCCTGTCCCGACAGATGAAGGAGCGCCGCTTCGCCGAGGGCTCCGCGGTGACGACCGAGGGAGCCGGCGCGGCGGGGTTCTTCGTGATCGTCGAGGGCAACGCAAACGTCAACGTCGCGGGCGAGGAGCGCGCCACGCTCGGGCCGGGCGACTACTTCGGCGAGATCGCGCTGATCGACGAGGGAACGCGTTCGGCGACGATCACGGCTGCGACCGACCTCAAGTGCTACGGGCTCACGGCCTGGGAGTTTCGGCCGTTCGTCGAGGAGCATCCCCAGGTCGCCTGGGCCATGCTGCAGACGCTCGCACGCCGCCTGCGCGAAGCGCAAGCGCACGAGCACACGCATTAGCGCCTTCTCAGCGTCGTAAACTCGCCGCAAATGGGCGGCGAGGCGCGGAAGACCGTCACTGTCGTCTTCATCGACGTCACGGGCTCGACGAACCTGGGCGAATCACTGGATCCGGAGGCTCTCACGTGGAGTCATGTCGAGCTAAAAGGAAACGTCGTAGCGGCTGAGCGGACGCGCGCGCTTCTTTCCGAGCTGAGCGGGTAAGTTGCCGGGAAGGAGGTAGCGATGGGCTGGCTCGACAATCTGTGGCGACGGCGTCAGGGCCGGACGACCGACACGCCTGAGGACATGGCCCAGGCTCAACGGGCCCAGCGGCCGGCGGACGAGGAGGACGTGGCGGACGAGCTCGAGGAGGCCGCGCACCGCCACCGGGACGAGGAGATCTTCCGCGAGCCGCGCATCCCGCCCGGCACCGGCTAGACCGACTCAGAGCAGAAGCTCGACGATGACGCAGTCGCGCCACTCCCCGTCGAGGCGCGCGTGGCGCCGGTAGACCCCGACCTCGCGGAAGCCGAGCCTCCTGCACAGAGCACGACTCGCTTCGTTCTCCGGGAAGATCCTGCTCACGAGCTTCCAGTAGCCGCGCTTCCGGCATGCCTCCGCGAGCGCTTCCAACGCCGCGCGGCCGAAGCCCTCGCCGCGGCGGTCGCGCCTCACGTAGACCGAGAACTCGCGGACGCCGTCATACACGCGCCGTTCACGGTACGGCGGCGCGGAGCCCAAGCCACCACGTCTCCGTCGTCCTCGACGACGACGAGCGGGAATTCAGCGGCGAGCCACTGCTCGACTTCGGCTGCGCTCCGTGGCTCCGTCTCGAACGTGGCGAGTCGGTCCTCGATCCCTTCGTTGTAGATCCGCGCGATGGCGCCGGCGTCGCCGGCGCGGGCCGGCCGCGTGCTAGGCGATGCGCTCGACGCGCTCGTCCTCCTCGACGTCGACCTCGGTCACCTCGGGCATCCGACGCAACATGGCGAACGAGAATCCCTCCCGGGCGAGGAACAGACCGCCCAGCCCGACTCCGACGGACGCTTCGATCGCCTGCAGCCCGATCCCGTAGGCGAACCCGTGCGGATACGCCACGCCGTAGGAAAGGAGCGCGAAGCCAATCGCCGCCTGGAGCAATCCCACGTTCCCCGGCCAGAACGGGAAAACGGTCACGACGTTCATGAGCATGAGGACGAGTGCCGCGGCCGGGAACCAAAGGTCGATCTGAAAGGCCTTGAAGGCCGCCCACACCGCGAAGAGCTGCGCCGTCCACCCCGCGAGCTGGAAGACGAGCGCTCCGACGGCGGGCGTCGGGCGCCGGAGCACCGTCAGCCCGTGCCGCGCCATACGCAGGATCCGACGCACTGGGCCGAGCTCCTCGTGCAGAGGGCGGTGGTGGCGACGCGCGAGGATGATCCCGCCCAGGAGCAACCCGAGGCCGACGCCGATGACGATCGCAAGCGCGGGCTTGGCCCAGTCCGGGATCCGCGCCGTATAGAGGACGTAGACGACGAGTCCGGCCGACGCGATGACGTCGAACATGCGGTGCGCGAGGACCGTTCCGACGACGGTCGCCCACGTGCCCGGGCGGCGCCGCACGTGGCGCGTGATGACCGCCACGCGTGCGAGTTCGCCGACGCGGCCTGGGAGGACCGCATTCCCGAGAAGTCCGACGCAAAACGCCGAGAAGACGACACGCCAGCGCGGCCAGGGAGGCGGGATCGCCTGCCGGAGGACGACACGCCACGCGGAGGCCCGAACCGCTACGGAGAAGAGGTTGATGCCGACCGCGACGGCGACCCAGAACCAGGACACGGCCTCGAAGGCGTGTCCCACGAGGGAGAAGTCAGGCCCTCGCCAGACGAGTAGTGCACCCACGGCCGCGACGACGATCCCCAGGATCGCGAAGCGCACCGCGCGGCTGCGGGGGAGCGGGACGCGCATCAGGCTGCGGCCTCCTCCCTCACTCCCTCGTTCACGAGCTCCTCGTAGATCTCTACCAGCCGTCGCGCGATCCGGTCCCACGAATAGCTCTCAGCCACCTTCCTGGCAGCTTCCCCCAGCGCGCGGCGGCGCGGCTCGTCCTCGAGCAGCCCGATTAGTGCCTCGGCTAGAGCGGCTGCGTCGCCCGGGGGAATGAGGACCGCGCTCTCCGGCGTCGCAACGGCGGCGTAGCCTTCGATGTCGGAGGCCACGGCAGGCGTCGCGCACGCGAACGCGCGCGTCAGCACCATGCCGAAGCTCTCCCGTCCGAGCGCGGGCGCCGCGAGCACGCTCGCGCGCTCGAGCTCCGCCGTCAGCTCCTCGTGCGAAACGCTCCCGAGCAGGTCGACCGCGTCGAGTGAGAAATTCTGCCGCCGTGCCAGCCAGCGGACCGAAAGCGGATCGGCGCCAATCACGCGCAGTCGAGCGCCCGTCCGCGCGGCCACCTCCGGCCACGCGCGTAGGAGGATGTGCAGCCCCTTCCGCTGCTCATTGCGCCCGATGAAGACGACGTTGCCGTTGCGGTTCCCGGCATCGAAGCGCTCCGGAAGTACGATGCCGTTCGGGATCACGTCGAATTCGCCCGGGATGTGGGGCGCCGCCGTGCGCCGCGCCGCCTCCGAGACGGCGATCCGATAGTCGATCCGCTCGAGGAGCAACCCCCAAAGCACCTTGCCGAGCGGATACCAGGCAAGCCGCTCGCCGGCCACGTGACACGTCGCCACGACTGGGCACTCGGCGACCGCAAGCGCAAAGGCCGAAAGCACCGGCGTGATCGGCTCGTGCACATGGATGACGTCGAAGCGCTCCTCCTCGAAGGAGCGCTTCATGCGCATCATCGCGGGCGGCGAGAGGATGATGTTCGGGAGCGAGGCGTTCGCGGGCACGATCACCGATCTTCCGACCGGAACAACGTAGTCGGGCGGCCGTGTATGCCGGCCCTCCTTCGGATGGAGGAGCTTCGTCAACCGTCCGGGCGGGTCGTGGCCCATGAGGATCTTGGCCTCGATGCCGAGGTCGTGAAGCGCCCGCGCCTGGTGGTCGGCGTGCTCCTGGACTCCGCCCCAAAACGACCAGGAGTAGGGCACCACGATGCCCACCTTCATGGCGGCACCCTACCCGCCTAGGCGAGCCTTAGAAAACGAAAGGCAGCAGCCGGTACCGGAGGCGATCGCGGTAGGAGGCGTAGGCGGGATCGTGCCCGAGCTGGCCCTCCTCCTCGCGAATCCGGAAGATCATCGCCGCCCCGACGACCGCAACGATGACCGCGTTGCCGTATGACGGGTTCACCAGCAGATACGCGCCCATGATGATGAAGTAGGCCAAGTACGTCGGGTGACGAACGACCGCGCCGACGGTGCGAACGCCGCGGCTCGCCGCCACGATGCCGAAGGAACGGGCGAGCATGAGCAGGCTCGCTGCGCCCGCGACCGATGCCACGACCTGGAGCGTGGTGTAGACGTCGGCGAGCTCTCCGACCGGCTCGTAGTCGAGCCGTAGGAGCAAGAGCCCGTAGCCGCCGACGATCGCCACGATCCAGGCCACCGGCGATCGGCTTGCCGTGAGCGGTGCGCGCCGAATGGCGAAGAGCGTGACCGCAACCAGGTCGATGCCGCCTGCAACCAGCCCACCGGTCGATGGGTGTCCATCCACGCGTCGGCGTGAACGACGAAAAACGCGAGCGACAGAGTGACGAGGACGCCTGTTAGAGCGAGATGGCGAAGCCACATGTTGCGGAGCCGCATCGCTCTCCGTTTCAATCGGCCGGGTCACCGCTCGTCTTGAGGGAGCCGTTGGAGCCACTTCTCGGGCGGATTAGACTCGTCCGAATGATTCGGAAGGCCCAGCGGATGGAGTTGATCCGAGGCTTCGGCATCGACCGCGTCGCTGCGGCGGCCGACGCGGGCGGCCGCTCGATCCTCCGCATGGAGAACCTCGACACTGACCTACCGCTCCCGCCGGAGGCGATCCCGGTGACCACCGAAGGCCTCGACACACCCGAGGCCAACAGCTGGCTTCCGTTCACCGGCGACCTCGACCTGCGGGCCGCGATCTCCGATTTCACGGCGGAGCGATCGGGCCACCGGTACGACCCCCAGCGCGAGATCGTCATCACCGTCGGCGGCATGGAAGGGCTCCTCAATGCCCTGCTCGCGCTGGTCGACCCCGGCGACGAGCTCATCGTCACCGATCCCACCTACGCGGGAATCGTCAACCGCATCCGGCTCGCCGGCGGCACGCCGCGCTTCGTCCCCTTCGTCGCGGACGAGGACGGCTGGCGCTTCGACCGCGACGGGCTCGCCCGCGTCGTCGGATCCAAGACGACCGGCTTCCTGCTCATGAGCCCGTCGATGCCTTCCGGCGGCTACCTCGACGAGAACGACTGGCACGCCGTGTGCGAACTGTGCCGCGAGCGCGACCTCTTCTTGGTCTACGACGCGGCGATGGAGCGCCTCCTCTTCGACGGCCGCCCGCTGATTCACCCGCTGCGGATCGAAGGGATGGCCGAGCGCACACTCGTCGTCGGCTCGCTCTCGAAGGAGCACCGGATGATCGGCTGGCGCGTCGGCTGGGTCGCGGGGCCAGAGGAAACCATCACGGATGTCGGCTGGGCGCACGTGTACAACACGACGACGCCCGTCTCCATCGCGCGCCGCGCGGCGACCGCCGTCCTGCGCGGAGACCAGGGTCACGTGGCCGAGTGCGTCGCCGAGCTCGAGCGCCGCCGCGACGCGATGCTCGAGGGCCTTCCCGGCTGGCCTTTCGTCAAGCCCGCAGGAGGCTGGTCGATGCTCCTTGACGTCGCGCAGCTCGGATTCGAGCCCGAGGAAGCGTCGCAGATCCTCCTCGACGACGCCCAGATCGCCGCCACCGGCATGCGCGGCTGGGGAGACGAGTTCGCCGCCCGCTACGTCCGGTTCGTCTTCAGCGCAGAGCGGGTCGAGCGCCTGAACGAGATCCCGGAGCGACTCGCCGGCACCCGGCTCGAGGAGGCCGTTGCCGCTCGCCTCTGAGACCATCGCGACCGAGCGCCTCAGGCTGGAGCCGCTCCGAGCCGAGGACGCCGACGAGATGGCTGCGGTGCTGAACGACGAGCGCTTGTACGAGTTCACCGGCGGCGCGCCCCCAGCGCTCCCGGTCCTGCGCAAGCGCTACGCCGCCCTCGCCGCAGGATCGGAGAAGACGAACGTCCACTGGCTCAACTGGATCGTTCGCCTACAGAACGACGCGAGTGCGATCGGAACCCTGCAGGCCACGATCACGAATGGGAGCGACGGCGTCACCGCGCTCGTCGCGTGGGTAATTGGGGTTCCGTGGCAGAGTCGGGGCTACGCGACCGAGGCCGCCCGCGCGCTCGTCGCCTGGCTCCGCACGCGCGGCGCGCAAACAATCCTGGCGAACGTCCATCCCGACCACCTCGCCTCCGCGAAGGTGGCGGAGCGGACGGGATTCGAGCCCACCGACGAGGAAGCGAATGGAGAGCGCATATGGCGAGTCCGCGGGTGAGCGAGGCGAAGGAAGTCGTCGCCGAGATCGCGCGCGGCGGGCTCGCGGAGCTACACACACACCTCGGCGCCTCGGTCGATCCCGCGGTCATGTGGACGCTCGCGCACGAGCAGGGGATCGCCCTCCCTGTCAAGGACTACTGGGAGTTCGTCGACCTTGTCACTGTCGACGCGCGCGGCGTCGACGGCCTGCCGGCGCTCGACGAGATCTACCACTGGACAGAACTGATCCAGTCGAGCCCGCTCGCGGTCGAGCGCTCCGTCCACGGCGCCATCGGCGGCGCCTACCGTACGCAGAACATCACGACGCTCGAGCTCCGCTTCAATCCGATGAAGCGAAACCGCGGCGGCGAGCGCGACCTCGACCACATCATCATGGCCGCCGTGCGCGGGCTCGACCTGGCGAGCCTCGAGTACCCGCGTGTGCGCGCGGGGCTCATCCTCATGATGGATCGCACCTTCACGCGGGCCCAGAACGAGGTCATCGTCGAGAAGGCGACCCGCTACCGGGGGCGTGGAATCGTCGGGATCGACATCGCCGGCCCGCGTCCGGACGGCGGCCGCTACCCCTACCGCGAGCTCGCGCCGCTCGTCGAAGAGGCGCGCGCCGCCGGTCTCGGCATCACGATCCACGTGGGCGAGGAGGGCGGCGCCGACGGCATCGCCGAGATCGGAGAGGTCGTTGGGCACCTGCGCCCCGACCGCATCGGCCATGGCATCCTCGCCGCCCAGGACGAGGAGACGATGCGCCTCCTCCGCAAGGCCGGCGTCGTGCTGGAGATTTGCCCGACCTCGAACCTGCTGACGCGGGCGCTCCCGGATCAGGACGCGCTGCGGGACACGATCGCAATATTCGTCGACCGCGAGGTGCCGTTCACGATCGCCACGGACGGGCCGGAGATGATGCGGACGCATCTGCGAGACGAGCTTCAGCTCCTGCTCGACGTCGGCGCCCTCCGGGCCGAAGACGTGCAGTCCAGTAACGCGCTGGGTCATGAAGCGGCTTTCATACGCCAAAGGGTGTAGGGCGCAAGATCCTCCCGGCGGGCAATAGCGGGGCGAATCGCCTGCTGGCAGCATGGCCGCGCATGATCACTCTCAGCGAAGGCCTCCGGTTCACCGAGCGTCAGCGGCAAGTCGTGCAGTTGATCGCCGAAGGCTGCTCGAACCTCGAGATCGCCGATCGGCTGGGAGTCTCGCCGCGAACGGCGAAGGCTCATTCCGACATCCTGCGATCGAAGCTCCAGGTGAGCCGCAGGCGTCAGATCCCCGTCGCGTTCCGAGATGCGACCGGTGTCAACCCGTTCGAAAGCCTCGAGCCGACAGCTGACGCGCGCGACGATTCCCGCTCGTCGGACTGAATCGCCTCGGGGGATGACGGCCCGACGCCCGCGGCTCGCTGCGGGCGTCGGTCTGCGCGCGGCGCGATGGCAGTTCGCGGCAAATCGCGCTAAGGTCGGCGTCCCTGCGCGGGCCGGGCACCGCAATGGAAGCCGCAGGTGACACCATTCACCCACCCCTTTTCAGGCGTCACGCCCGGCGTCCCAGGCTGACGCGGCTGCTGGACGAGAGCACGGCTCAAACGATCCTCGTCACGGCGCCCGCGGGCTACGGGAAGACGACGCTTGCCATGGAATGGCTTCAGGGCCGCGACGATGTCGTCTGGTACCGCGCGACGAACGCGTCTGCGGACGTCGCCGCGTTCTCGGCAGGACTTGCCGATGTCGTCGAACCCCTCGTGGCGCACGCGGGGGACCGACTAAGACAGCGGCTGCGCGTCGCCGACACTCCCGAGCGGGCGGCCCGCCCGCTGGCCGAACTGCTCTCAGAGGATCTCGAGGGTTGGCCCAAGCACGGGTTTCTCGTCATCGACGATTACCACCTCGTGACCGACTCGGCTCCGGTCGAGGACTTCTTCGACTGGTTGCTTATGCTCGCGCCTCCTCAGCTTCGCGTCCTCGTCACCACGAGACGGCGCCCCAGGTGGGCGTCGGCGCGACGAATCCTCTATGGCGAGATCACCGAAATCGGGCGTGACCAGCTAGCGATGAACGCTGAAGAGGCGGGCCGCGTGCTCGACGATCGGCCTCCGGAATCCGTCGAGGCGCTCGTCGCGCAAGCCGAGGGCTGGCCCGCACTCATCGGGCTAGCAGCTTTATCCGCGTCCCGCGAGATCCCGGGAGAGCGCGTCTTGGAGGCCCTGTATCGCTACTTCGCCGAGGAAGTCGTGCGGCGAGAAAGGCCGGAGGTGGAACGCCTCATGCTGCTCGCGTCCATCCCAATTGCGATCGACCCGCGCGGGCTTCACGATGTCTTGGGAGTCGATGATCCGGAGCCGTGGGTGGAGCGCCTAGTCGCCGACGGCCTCCTGCAGCCCTCCGGGTCGCAATTCCGCTTTCATCCGCTCCTGCGCACC
>DASQXE010000038.1:0-2658 GCA_035639875.1 Gaiellaceae bacterium
CGACCTCCACATGGGGAACCTCTACGCGCAGGGCGCGCGGCTGCGCCTGCTCGACTGGGGCGACGCGTCGATCTCGCACCCCTTCGCATCGCTCGTCGTCACGTTCCGCTTCCTCGAGGAGTTCAATGAACTGCGGCCGTCCGACCCGTGGTTCACGCGGCTGCGCGACGCGTATCTGGAGCCCTGGGGTCACGGCCTCGAGGGCGCGTTCGCGCTCGCGATCCGCGTCGGCTCGTTCGCGCACGTGTTGGCATGGGCGCGGCAGCGGCACCACCTGCCGGAAGAGGCACGGCCCGAGTTCGACCGGGCGTTCCAGATCGTGCTGCGGCGGGCAGTCGCTCAGACGGTCGCGTGAGGATCGATGAGTTTGGAGTCTTGCGCCGGTCTGCCTCTCAGACGGAGGAGGGAAGATGACGAAGCACAAGGTGGGAACGCGAGAGGAATGGACGGCCGCCGTCGCGGCGGTGCACGAGCGCGAGCAGGAGCTGGGCGCCCTCGACGAAGAGATCGCGAAGCAGCGACACGAGCTGCCGTGGGTCCCAGTCGAGAAGGAGTACGTCTTCGACACCGAGGACGGTCGCAAGACACTCGCCGAGCTCTTCGACGGGCGGTCGCAGCTCCTGATCTACCACCTTATGTTCGGACCCACCTACGAGGCGGCCTGCCCGGGCTGCACCGGCCTGGCCGACCACTTCGACGCCGCGCTCGCCCACCTGAACCACCGCGAGGTGACGCTGATCGCGATCTCGCGCGCGCCGATCGAGAAGCTCCAGGCCTACAAGCGCAGGATGGGCTGGAAGTTCCCCTACGTCTCGTCGTTCGGCAGCGACTTCAACTTCGACTTCGACTTCGCGTTCACCGAGGAGCAGATGGCGACCGGAGAGCTCGCGAAGATGGTCGCGGAAGCGGACGACTGGTTGAAGGACTGGGCCGACAACGTCGGCACCGACCTCGCACACGGCATGGCCGAGTCCCCGGGCTGGAACGTCTTCAGGCTCGAGGACGGGGTCGTGTACCACACGTATTCGCGCACCGCGCCGGACCGCTTTTTGCTCGCGCCTTACTACTCCCAACTGCTCGACCAGGTCCCCGACGGACGCGACGCCGACTTCCCGCTGCGCCGGCATGACGAGTACTGAGGCATCGAGGACGGCGGCCGCGGTCACAGCGACCCTCGGTCTCGCCGCCACCTGCTGGGCAATCGCGCTTCAGCAGATGAGCGGCATGGACATGGGAGCCGCGACCGATCTCGGCTCGTTCGCCTTCTTCGTCGCCGTCTGGGTGCCGATGATGGGCGCGATGATGCTCCCCGGCGCGGTCCCGGCCGTCTCGAGCTTCATTCGCGCCAACGGCGGTACGCTCGCCGCGCCGCTCTTCGTGGGCTCGTACCTCGCCGTCTGGACGTTGGTCGGTCTCGCCGTCTACGCCCTGTACGAGCCGCACGGCTCGTCCGCCGCCGGCATGCTGACGATCGCGGCCGGCATCTACGAGCTCACGCCCCTCAAGCGCGACTGCCGCCGCCGCTGCCGCAGGAGCGTCCGCTCGGGGTTCCAGTTCGGCTTCTACTGCGTCGGCTCGACGATCGGGCTCATGGTGATGCTCGTCGCGCTCGGCGTGATGAGCATCACCTGGATGTCCGTCGTCGCCGCCGTCGTTCTCGCCCAGAAGCTGCTCCCGCCGCGAGCGTCGGTCGATCTGCCGGTGGCGCTGGCGATCGTCGGCCTTGGGATCCTGATCGTCGTCGCGCCGTCGTCGGTTCCCGGGCTCATGTACCGCTAGCCGGGAAGCCAGCCGTCGCGGTATCGCGTCGGTTCTGGGTCCGGAAACCGTGCGTATACCTGCTCCGAGTCAGTCGTCTCCTCTTCGACGCCGGCACCGTGCCGGAGCGCAGCCTCGTCCACGGTGTAGGCGCCCCAGGCCGCGCCCACCTTCGAATCCAGATGCTCGCGCGCGCCGACGGCGAGGACGGCGCAGCGCCCGCTGCCGGCTCCGACAATCACGTGCTCCGTCCCGGGCGGGCAGTGCACGAAGTCCCACTGGACGAGCTGCCGCTCCTCGCCCTCGACGATGAGCAGCGCCTCGCCGGCGAGCACGAGGAAGCCTTCCGGGTCTCCTTCCCAGTGGTACATCGCCATCGGCTCGCCCGGCCCGAGAACGACCAGGTTCACCCCGAGGTGCGGGAAGTACGTCTCTACCTCGACGTCCGTCGTGCCGGTGAAAGACAGGACCTCCCCTCGCCCCTCGCGGTGGCGCCACCGCGCCTCGCGTGCGTTCAGGACGAACCAGCCGTGGCCCGCCGCCACGAGCCCGGCCTCGGTCTGCTCGAGCGGGGCCTCGGGAACCATCGCGCGATCATAGAGCCGTACTGGCTGTTCGGTGGCCGGGCAGGCGAGCCACTTACACTTTCGGAGTGAGGCCCGCGCGCGTAGTCGGCCGCTTGGCAAAGCGAGGAGGCCGCGTGGCGAAGCGTGTCGGCCGCTTGGCAAGGCGAGCGGTCGCGTCGTCCTGAAGGGCTAACAGCGAGCGGGCGCCGCGGCGGCTACACGGTCTGCCGGAGGACGCCCCAGATGGACTATCTAGCGTCGCGAAAACCCCGGGCTCACTCGCCCCAGGTCCAATTCGGGTCCGGCTCGTCACCGTCGCCGGGGCCGGTGTTCG
>DASQXE010000039.1:0-2111 GCA_035639875.1 Gaiellaceae bacterium
CCTCTCATAGTGTGCTCGCACGGGGAGAGATCCACCGGCGGCTCACCAAGCTCGGTCCTCAGCTCACCGCTTTCTTCACGAGCGCGCCGATCCTGGCCTCGTCGGCGGCAGTCAACTCCTTGAGCGCGAAGGCGGTCGGCCACATGGCGCCGTCATCGAGGTTCGCCTGGTCGCTGAAGCCCAGTGTTGCGTACCTCGTCTTAAACTTCTGCGCGCTCTGGAAGAAGCAGACGACCTTGCCGTCCTTGGCATACGCGGGCATTCCGTACCAGAGCTTCGGCGAGAGGACCGGCGCGCTGGCTTTGACGATCGCATGGATCCGCTCGCCCAGGGCGCGATCCGTTGCCGGCATCGCGGCGATCTTCGCGAGCACGTCGCTTTCCCCGTCCGCCTCGCCCGCGCGCACTTCCGCCTTCAGCTCTTGGGCGCGCTCCTTCATCGCGGCTCGTTCCTCGGCCGTGAATCCCTTAGCGGACCGCTGCGCACCCTTCTTTGCAGGTTTCCTCTCAGCCATTGCGAAGCACCTCCGTCCGCCGAACGAGTCTCGGGCGCGATGCTAACCGCGCCGCCTGGATAGAGTCGCCGGCATGGACGAGGCCGCGGTCGACCGGTTGCTGGCCGAGCAGCGGCGGTACTACCGCGAGCGGGCGCCCGAGTACGACGACTGGTGGTTCCGCCGCGGCGGCTACGCCCTCGACACCGAGACTCGAGGTCGCTGGTTCGCCGACGTGCGGGAGCTCGAGGCGGCGCTCGAGGCATTCGGGCCACGAGGCGACGTCCTCGAGCTCGCCGCCGGGACCGGGATCTGGACCCGGCACCTCCTCCGGCACGCGGATCGCGTGACCGCCGTCGACCCCGTCGCCGAGGTGCTCGAGCTGAACCGCGCGCGGACGAGCGGCGCGGCCGACTACGTCCTCGCCGACGTCTTCGAGTGGGAGCCGCCGCGCGAGTTCGACGTCTGCTTCTTCGGCTTCTGGCACTCGCACGTGCCGAGCCGGCACTTCGAGGCGTTCTGGCAGCGCGTCGGCCGCGCGCTGAAGCCGGAGGGCCGGGTGTTCCTCGTCGACAACGCGCGGCTCGGCGACTCCCGCCACCTCGTGAGCTCGACCGGCGAGGTCGCCCGGCGTCGCCTCTCGGACGGCCGCGAGTTCGACATCGTCAAGCGCGTCTGGGAGCCGGGGGAGCTCGAGCGCGAGGTAGCGGCCGTCGGGTGGCGTCTGAGCGTCCGCACGACGGCGAACGGCTACTTCATCTCCGCCTCGGGCACGAAGGCACGCCTCAGCCGTGTGTAGGCCGCGAACTTTCGGTCACGCCATGGCGGGTGGCCGGGGTGGCGCGGTTGGGTCAAGGCACATCAGAGGCGATCACAGGCGCTCCGGAGCTGGGAAATGAGCGGTGTGGAGGGTGGCTGGCACGCGCACCCGGACGCCATTGACGATCACGCGAATTTTCTCTCTGTCAAGCCAGGTCGCGTCGTAGGCCTTGGCGCCATCTGCGATCTCAGGCCGCAGCGCTTCGACGAAGCGCGTTCCCAGAGCTTCTCGGTAAGTGAGTTCGTCACGCTGGAAGATGGCCGACGCGTGATCCTGCATGAGGATCGCGGCTTCACCATCGGCTGGAGATCATCCGGTGAGTCGGGTCCTGGTGATATCCGGGGGCACGAGACTCTGGAGAGCATGACCCGAAACGTGTTGAACGTCGTGCTTCCCGATGACGATGAGTGCGCAGAGGACCACCCTTGGTCGTGGCTGGCCGACCTAGCTCGGGCTCGCGGTCTGAATGTGACTGCGGAAGACCTGCGAGGTCTTCCGTATGAGGTGATCTTCACCGACAAGGTGAGCCGATGGCTTGCGCCTGCCTGAAGCTCGGTGGCCGTAGGGTTCTCCGACGCAGTCGGCTCCCCTAGCTGCTACGTCGGGCGGGAGGTTCGCCGTTGCGGTCACGTGCGATCAGAGGGCGTTTCGCAACCTCGGGCTACGAACTGCGGCGCCCTCGTCTCAGAAGCTCCTTGATTGCGAGGAGGAGAAACTCGCTGTTCGTGCGCACATAGCGCGAGGCAAGTCTCCTCGGCTCCGATAGAAGTCGGTGCAGCCACTCCAGCCCTGCCCGCT
>DASQXE010000040.1:0-3278 GCA_035639875.1 Gaiellaceae bacterium
GCGCTCCTCCTCGCGACGCCGAGCCTCGAGCTCCTGGCGCGCCCGCTCTTGCTCGTACTGTTTTCGCCACTCGAGGATGGGCTCGGCGAGGACGTCGTGGTACAGCTCGTACCGCATGCCCTCCGTGTCGCCGGCCGGCGGCGCGATCGCTCGCAGGATGCGGCCGCTCTCGCCTCTGCAGAGCTTCTCGAGCACCGGGACGACCTCGCTCTCGGGACGGTCCAGCCACTCGGCCAGGCTCGCAGCGGAGTGCGCGATCTTGGTCTTCGAGCGCGTGACGAGGAAGCGGAAGGCCGCGGCGGCGATTGCCTGCTCCTCGCTGCTCAGCGCGCCGAGCGCGCCGAGCAGGTGTGTCTCGACGATCCGCTGAGCTCCGCCGAGATCATGGAGCCGCTGCATCGTGAGGGCGTGCTCTCCCGCGTCGATCGTCGCGCGCCAGAGCCGGTCCATCACGAGCTGGAGGAACGGGGCCTCGACCGCGTCCAAGCCTGTCTGGGCCTCGCGGGGCGTGGCTTCTGGTGTCTCGGCGAGCGCCAGGCGGCCCAGCGCGGCGGCATCCACGACCCCCGTCACGAGATCGTC
This sequence comes from Gaiellaceae bacterium, assembly GCA_035639875.1. Lineage (GTDB taxonomy): Bacteria > Actinomycetota > Thermoleophilia > Gaiellales > Gaiellaceae > JAIBJP01. The sequence continues at coordinate 583 of DASQXE010000040.1, forward strand.
CTTGATCTCGTACGGCTCCTCCGACTCCGGGAGGCGCCGGTTCCATTCCGCGATCGGTCCTTCGACGGCCTCTCGCGCTGCCTTGCGGGTGAGGTGCTCGACGCGGATGTAGTTCTCGAAGAGCCCGGTGACCTGGCCTTCGAAGCGATCGAGCTTTGCCCAGGCGTCCTCACGAATCGAGAGCAGGACGTTCACGCGGAGGTTCTCGTTGTTGACGATCAGCGGCAGCGCCTCTGCGAACGTGCCCTCACCGGCCTCGTCGTGCCCGTAGAGGAAGTAATCCTCGAACTGATCGAGGACGACGAGGAACGTGCGGACGCGCTGCGTCCACGCGTCCAAGCTCTCGACGACCGAGTCGCCGGGATGCCAAGGCGGCAGTTCCTCGCCGCCGATCGCCTCCATTCCGGCGGCGCGGATCGTCTCCATGAGCGCCGGCAGCGACTCCTCTCGCCACGAGCGGAAGACGCAGATCGCGAGCGGCGCCCGGTCCGGCTTCTCCTCGGCCGTGCTGACGACCTGGGAACGCAGGTCGTGGACGACGCCGGCGAGCAGAAGAGAGCTCTTCCCGACCCCGCTCGGGCCGTACAGAACCGTGAGCCGAGCCGCGCGAAGGTTCGCCTTGACGATCGATTTCTCCGCTGACCGGCCGAAGAAGAAGGGCGCGTCGTTCTCGTCATACGGCATGAGTCCGACGAAGGGCGTCGCCGGCAGGCCCTGCTCGAGCTTGGCGGCTGGGGCGACGGTCTCGGTCACGACGTCGCGACGGCCTCGCCGAGGACCTGCTCCTCGAGTCGCGAGACGTACTCGTGCAGCGGAACGTAGTGAAGCTCGACGTCGCCGCGATCCCGCCAGAGCGTCTGCTCGATCTCGGCCGCCGGTCCCTTCGGCTTCCGTTGCACGGCCCACGATTTCAGATCGAGTTGCTGAGAGCCCCAGATCCGGTTCAGGATCACGCGGAGGTTCCAGTCCCGAAGGCTATACCCGAGGAAGAGGAAGTGGCTGTCCGAGAGCCGCTCCCGGAGGGCGACCGGAATCTGCCCCCCGACGTCGCGTCGCGCCAGATAGGCGATGTAGCTGTCTTCGGTGATGACGTAGCTGTCGCGCCTCGGATTGCTGCGGTCGAGCGCGCCGTGCAGTTTGAGGATCACCGTGGTCTCGTCGAGGGCGAGCTCTGCGTACTTGTTCGGACGGTCGATGAAGACCGGCTCGCCGCCGAAGGGCCGGTGGAGGAAGCGGCCGAGATGCGACCCGCGCTTCGCCTCGTAGGAGACGAGGTCGTACGGCTCGCCCTGCTCGGCGAACGCGCGCTCGAGCAGGTCGTCGTAGTTCGTGGTGACGATCAGCTGCTGTGGCTTGCCCCGGGCGCGGAGAATCGCCGGAACCCGAGCGAGGAACCGATGGAGCGAGCTCGGTGGGTAGTCGGCGTCGAAGACGTCGTGGAGCCAGCGGTAGAGCTGCCCCTCGCCGAGGATCGCGTCGACGTATTGCGCCACGCGAAGGAGGTCGCCCTCCTTGTCGTCCGGGTAGCGGCTGCGCTCCGCGAGGGCCCTCGCGAGCTCATACCCGTTCGGCAGGTAGCGTCCGGACTCCCAGACGGTGTTGTCGGGGCGGTCACAGAGGTTTGCGCCCGCGCCGAGGAATGGGACGACCTGCGCCTCCACGATGAGACTTGCGACCAGCCAGTAATGGCGGTCGTCGGCGGTAGACGTTTCAGCCCCTTTCCCGGCTTGGCGGCCTACTCATTATGAGCCGGGCGTGCCCGTTGTTACAAGGTTCGCTTACTTCTTGCCGGCTAACGCTGGTTTCGTGGCGCGGGCACCCACTCGGCCTCGCGGCGGGACTCATCCCGGCGGTGGAGCTGGGAGCGCAGCTCGTCGAGGAACCGCGCGCAGTCGTCACGGAGCTCGTTCGAGACGAACTCGCCCGGTGGCGCAGGTTCGTGGTCAGGCGCTGATTCGGCCTGGTTGCCCGGTCCAGAAATCACTCCCCACCCCTTGTGGAAGCTGTGGAAAACCTTTCGATATGACCCGCAGACGCCTGTCCCTTCGACGCCGAGGCGACTCTACGCCTTCCGGGGGAAAGGCGGATCCCTCGAAAGGGGTACGCGCGTGAAGATCCTCGGAAAGTGCGCGAACTTCGGCAGCGAGCCCTCGCGGGGAGTAGGGTCGCCCTCGTGCGCAGGCTTCTCGTCGTCGCGTTGGCGGTGACCATCGTCGCCGGCTGCGGCGGCGGCGGCGCCCCGCGCCTCTCGCGTACGGAGTACGCGGCGAAGGCCGACGCGATCTGTCGGAAGTACAGCCGACTGAGCCAGGCCGTCGCGAACCCGACGAGCCTTGGCGAGCTCGCCGCTGCGGTCAAGAAGCTCACGCCGCTCCTCGACCAGTCCCTCAGGGAGCTGCGGAAGCTGAATCCGCCGAAGGACGAACAGGCCACCGCCGATCGCTGGCTCGGCGAGGTCGAGGCGATCAAGAACGATCTTGCGAAAGTCGGCGACAAGGCTGCGAAGAAGGACACGAAGGGCGTCGGGGCGGCACTTCGCGCTGGGGGCAAGGACCAGCAGCGGGGCAACCAGCTCGCCGGGCAGCTAGGCATGACCGACTGCAGCGAATGACCGACCGCGGCCCAATCGGCGAGACCCGCTCGATCGGCCTTTCGATTCTCTGGTTCGTCCTGACGCTCTCGATCTACGGCTTCTA
>DASQXE010000041.1:0-2580 GCA_035639875.1 Gaiellaceae bacterium
GAGCAGGATCTTCAAGGTTGCGTCATCCCAGTAGGGCCCGTTGACGATATGCGAGGCCCCGGCCGTTCTGGCCAGGTCTGAGGGTCAGGCCCTTGGCCCTGGTCGATTGAGGCGCGTTTCCGCAATGCGAAGCGGTCGCGAGCGCGCCGGCGAAGACGCGCAATCGGCGGTTCCGGCCAGGGTTCGGGGTCAGGCCCTTAGACCTGGCCGATTAGGTCAAGTAGAAGTAGAGGGCGTAGAGCAGCTCGACGGCGGGGTTCGAGGTATGCACGGCGACATCCGAGGGGACGTCGAGCAGCGCCTCGGAGTAGTTGAAGAGGATCTTGATCCCGGCGTCGACGAGGTCGTCCGCCACCTGCTGCGCATTGTCGGCCGGCACCGCGAGGACGCCGACGATGATGTTCTTGTCCCGGACGGTCTCGGCGAGACGGTCGTACTCGCTAACCGGAACCTGACCCACCTGCCGGCCGATCTTCTCCGGATCGGTGTCGAAGACGGCGGCGATGTTGATCCCGTGCTCCGCGAAGATCGGAGAACTCGCAATCGCCTGGCCCAGGCGGCCGGCGCCGATCAGCGCGATGTTGTGCTGGCCCTGCGTGCGCAGGATCTTCCGGATCTCTCCGAGCAGCGAGTCGATGTTGTAGCCGACGCCGCGCTTGCCGAACTTGCCGAAGGCGGACAGGTCGCGCCGGATCTGCGTGGCGTTGATGTTCGTGTAGTCCGAGATCTCCTGGGACGAGATCCGGTCCTTGCCCATCTTCTTCGCCTGCGTCAACACCTGAAGGTAACGGGACAGCCTCGCGGCCACCCCCACGGTCAAACGATCCGCCACACCGCTCCTGAAGTCGACGTTTGTAACAGCGCGCGGAGTTGTATCAGCCGCCGCCAAAGCCACGCGGCGGTTCTCTCAGCCGGAACTTTGTGCCGAGAGCTTGCGCCGAAGCGCACGAGAGTCTGGAGCATGGGGGAACCCATGGTTCCCCCATGAGCCCCCTCCTTCTTCGCTCGCTTCGGCAACTGTTTGCTAGCGCTCCGGCGGGAGCGCGGTCCCGCCTCCGCGCGCCAGGCGCACTCGCCCTAGGCGGAGAGGGTCGCGTGCGCTGCGTCGCGCGGACGGTGGCGCTTCGCGTCCCCGTCCGCGTGACTTCGCCTCCGCCCAACGTTGCTTTCGCTCCCGTTAGGCTCCGGCCCATGTCGCTCGCATGGCGCGGTCGCCCATGAGCGGCGACTCAAAGGTCGTCCTCTACCGCGCGTCAGGCTGCCACCTGTGCGAACGTGCGCGCAACGTGCTCGTCGACGCCGGCGTCCAGTTCGAGGAGGTCGACATCGGCGGCGACGCTGAGCTTGAAGCTCGGTACCGGGAGTGGTTGCCGGTCGTGGAGATCGACGGCAAGCGAGCATTCGTTTACTACGTCGATCCGCATGCGCTGCTGCGTCGATTGAGCGATCAGTCCAACGATGCGGCCGAGGCCGGAGCCTAAAGCTGGCGAAGCCGCTTTAGGCGGAGGCGAATTGACGCGGACGGGGACGCGAAGCGCCACCGTCCGCGCAGCGCGACGGCCAAGGCCCTCGTTCCCTCTCGGGCGAGTGCGCTCCGCGCGCGGAGGCGGGACCGCGCTCCCGCCGCAGCGCTACCCGACAACGGCCAGCGAGGCGAAGAAGGAGGGGGCTCGTGGGGGAACCACGGGTTCCCCCACGCCTCTTAGGGGTAGATGCCGCGAGTAGTGGTCGCTTCGGCGACGCGCGTCACCGCGAGCCCGTAAGCCGCCTCGCGCATCGAGACGCCCTTGCCCTCCCGCGTCGCCCACGTCTCGTTGAACGCCCGCGTGACGATGTCGTTGAGCTTCGCGTTCACCTCGGCCTCCTTCCAGAAGTACTCCTGGAGGCCCTGCACCCATTCGAAGTAGGAGACGACGACGCCGCCGGCGTTCGCGAGCACGTCCGGGAGGATCAGGATGTCCTTCGACTCGAGGATGTCGTCGGCCGGGGGCGTGGTCGGTCCGTTCGCGCCCTCGCAGATGATCCGCGCCTTGACCTGGTCGGCGTTCTCCTCGGTCAGCACCTGCTCGAGCGCGCAGGGTGCGAGCACGTCGCAGTCGACGAGCAGGAGCTCCTCGTTCGAGATCGCGTCGGCGCCCCTCAGCCCCTCCAGTGCCCCCGACTCCGCCTTGTGGGCGAGCGCAGCCTGGACGTCGATCCCCTTGGGGTTGTAGAGCCCGTTGCGGGAGTCCGAGATCGCGACGACGTGCGCCCCGTCGGCGGCGAGCATTCTCGCAAGATGGCTGCCGACGTTGCCGAAGCCCTGGATCGCCACGCGTAAGCCGTCGATCGACAGTGAGCGCTTGCGGATCGCGTCCCGGATGCAGTAGAGCGATCCGCGCGCGGTCGCCTCCTCCCGCCCGAGCGAGCCGCCGATCGTGAGCGGCTTCCCGGTGACGACGCCGAGCACGGAATGGCCTTTGTTCATCGAATACGTGTCAAAGATCCAGGCCATGACGCGTCCGTCGGTGCCGACGTCCGGCGCGGGGATGTCCCTTTCGGGCCCGATTTCATTGATGATCTCGCTTGTGTAACGGCGGG
>DASQXE010000042.1:0-8890 GCA_035639875.1 Gaiellaceae bacterium
CCGCCCCTCGGCTACGTCGACTTCGCAGCGCTGGCGTCGCAGGCTCGCGTGATCTTGACCGACTCCGGCGGCGTCCAGAAAGAGGCGTACTGGTATCGCGTTCCCTGCGTGACCTTGCGCGAGAACACCGAGTGGGTGGAAACCGTGGAGCTCGGCTGGAACCGGCTCGTCGGCTCGGACGCGGTTCGCATTGTCGCAGCAGTGCGCGAAGCTGCGCCCGTCAACGAGCATCCACCCCTTTACGGAGACGGCCACGCAGCCGATTCAATCGCTGACCTCGTTTGTACGATTCAAAACCAATGACGCCCGAGCTCGCCATCGTCGGCGCCGGCTACGTCGGCCTGCCCCTCGCCCGCTGTTTCGCAGAGGCGGGCATCGCCGTGGTGCTCGTGGACATCGACCGCGAGCGGGTCGAGGCAATCAACCGCGGCGAGAGCCACGTCGAAGACGTGCCGAGCGGAGCGCTCGCGCCGCTCGCCTCCGCGGGCACGCTGCGCGCGACGACCGACTACGACGCGGTCGCCGACGCCGAGGCGATCGTCATCGCCCTCCCGACTCCGCTTTCGGCCAACCGCGAGCCCGATCTCTCCATCGTCATCGGCGCGGTTCAGGAGCTTGCTGCGCGTCTGCGCAAGGGACAGCTGGTCGTGCTCGAGTCGACGACCTACCCCGGAACCACGCGGGACGAGGTGCAGCCCATCCTCACCGCGGGCGGCCTCGAGGTCGGCAAGGACTTTTTCCTCGCGTTTTCTCCGGAGCGCATCGATCCGGGGCGCGAGGACTGGACGGTCAAGACGACCCCAAAGGTGGTCGGCGGGATCACGGCCGCGTGCACCGAACGCGCCTGCGATTTCTACGGCCGCGCGATCGACCACGTCTTCTCGGTTTCCTCGCCGGAGGCGGCCGAGCTCACAAAGCTGCTCGAGAACATCTTCCGCTCGGTGAACATCGCGCTCGTCAACGAGCTTGCGCAGCTCTGCGACCGCATGCGCGTCGACGTCTGGGAGGTCGTCGAAGCGGCCGCGACGAAGCCCTTCGGGTTCATGAGCTTCAAACCCGGTCCCGGACTGGGCGGACACTGCCTGCCGGTTGATCCCTTCTACCTCGCCTGGAAGGCGCGTGAATTCGACTTCTACACCGAGTTCATCGAGCTCGCGGGGAAGGTCAACGAGAACATGCCGTACTTCTGTCTCGAGAAGATCACGCGCGCGCTCAACTCCCAGGAGAAGGCGGTGAAGGGGAGTCGCGTCCATCTCGTCGGCGTCTCATACAAGGCCGACGTCGGCGATCTGCGCGAGTCGCCGGCGCTGAAGCTGATCGAGCTCCTCCGCGAGGAGGGCGCCGAGATCTCCTACCACGATCCGCACGTACCCGAGCTCCCAGAGCACGGCCTTGCTTCACAGGGGCTGGACGGGTCGCTGGAGAACGCCGACTGCGTGGCGATCGTCACCGCCCATTCCGGGATCGACTACGACCGGCTGGCCGAGCGCGCTCGGCTCGTCGTCGACTTCCGGAACGCGACGGGCAGGAACGGGTCGGCGAACGGCCGCGTATGGAAACTCTGAAAGTCGGCCTCGTGGGCCTCGGCTATTGGGGCCCCAACCTGGCGCGAAACCTCGAGGATCTTCCCGGCCTCGATCTCGCGTGGGTCTGCGATCTCGATGAGGAGCGGCTGGCGACCTACGCGGTGCGCTTCCCCGATGCCCGGCGCACGAGCCGCTTCGAGGACCTGCTCGAGGACGAGGACCTCGACGCCGTCGCGATCGCCACCCCGGTCGTCACGCACTTCGAGCTCGCGCGCCAGGCGCTCCTCGCCGGCAAGCACGTCTTCGTCGAGAAGCCGCTTGCGCTCTCCTCGGTGCTCGGCGAGCAGCTCGTCGCTCTCGCCGAGGAGCGCGGGCTCGTGCTCATGCCCGGCCACCTGCTCCTCTACCACCCCGGCGTCGCGAAGCTTAAGGAGCTCGTTGCGGGCGGCGACCTCGGCCGGCTGCTCTACGTCTACGGCAACCGTCAGAACCTCGGTCAGATCCGACGCGACGAGAACGCCCTCTGGAGCCTCGGTGCGCACGATCTTTCGGTCATCCTCCACCTCGTCGAGGAGGAGCCGCTCGAGGCGTGGGCCCGCGGCGAGTCGTTCTTGAACCCGGGAGTCGAGGACGTCGTCTTCTGCTACCTCCGCTTCCCCTCGGGAGTCGTCGCGCACATGCACCTCTCCTGGCTCGACCCCCACAAGATGAGGCGGATGACCGTCGTGGGGGATAAGAAGATGGCCGTCTTCGACGACATGGAGCTCGAGCGCAAGGTGACCGTCTACGACAAGGGGCCGGAGCAGCGCGCGGATACGTGGGGCGAATGGCAAACGCGCACAGGCGACATCTCGATTCCAAAAGTCGCCAACGACGAGCCGTTGCGGCTCGAGGTCGAGCACTTCCTCCGCCTCCTGCGCGGCGGGGGCGACCGCTTCGAGGCCGCCCGCGACGGTCTGGCGGTCGTGCGCGCGCTCGAGCAGCTCCAGGCCTCGCTCGAACGAGAACGAGTCTAGTTGCGCCGCATCTCCAAGACGGCTGCGGTCTATCCGGGCACCCAGCTCGGCGCGGACGTCGAGATCGGCGACTTCGCCGTGCTCGGCAAGCAGCCGACGCTCGGGGCTCGGTCGACGGCGCCACGCGACGAGCTCGCGCCGCTGGCCGTCGGCGACGGCGTCCGCATCCTTGCCGGCGCCGTTGTCTTTGCCGGCACGCGCCTAGGTGCGGGCGTCATTGTGGGAGACCAGGCCTGTGTACGCGAGCGGTGCGAGGTCGGGGACGAGGTGGTCATCGGTCGCGGCGCGTTCGTCGAGAACGATGTCGCCATCGGTGCGCGCACGAAGGTGCAGGCGAACGCGTACGTCACCGCGTACTCGACGCTGGAAGAAGACGTTTTCATCGCCCCTTGCGTCATCAGCGCGAACGACAACTTCATGGGCCGGACAGAGAAGCGCCACGCGCTACGCAAGGGCCCGACCATCCGCCGCGGCGCCCGAATCGGCGCTGGCGCCGTCCTCCTGCCGGGGATCGAGATCGGCGAGGAGGCGTTCGTGGGCGCAGGAGCCGTCGTTCTTCATGACGTCCCCGCGCGGGCAGTGGTCGTCGGCAACCCCGCGCGGAAGATCCGCGACGTCGCCGACGACGAGTTGCTCGAGTCCTAGCTGGTGACGACGTGGAGGATCGGGCTGAATCCGGTCACCAGGCCGGAGCCGGACGGCGGCACGACTCTGGCGCGGTAGCGGCCGGCGATAACGTTGAACGCAACCCGGAACGTTCCGTCTGAGCGGATAGTCGTGCTCGCGACCGCCTTCCAGCCGGACGCGGTATGCCGCTGAATCGTGACCGTGCGGCCGGGCAGGAGCGGGTTGACGGAACCGTGCATCGCCGTCCCTGCGCGGTTGACGTTCATGCCGATGTCGGGGAAGACGAGGTGGCCAACGACGGGCCTCGCCGTATAGCGGGTGCGGACGCGATAGACGGTCGAGACGCAGGGCCTCTGCGTCGCGCGGTAATGCGTAGCGTCGATCGTCGTCAACGGCACGTTCGACCACGAGCTCGCCGTCACGGGCATGCGCTCGAGAACGAGTTTGGACGCGCCGCGGACGAAGACGTCGAGCATGACCGTCTTCTTGCACGCACTGCGCGGTGAGCTCGCGTCCAGCTTCTGGACGACGACCCAGAACCGCGTCGAGCGCAGGCCGAGACGCGAGCGCACCGTGAACCCCGACAGGGAGGTGTTCCCGCCCCCGGTGGCCACGGTGACCTGATCCGCGCGTCCGGAGACGTTTCGCGTCGCAGTCACGTCGGTCGGCGTCCCCGTGCCGAGCCCGTTGCCAAGGGCACCGGGCGTATAGACGTGCTGCCAGAACCGGTTGGGGTTCGACGAGTTCAGATCGGCCGGATCATCGACCGACTGCAGATAGGAAAGGTTGGTCGCCCCCGGTCCGAAGCCGTCCTTGGGCGTCGCGGTCTTTCCCCCCGAACTCGAGTAGAAGAAGGTCTCGGCGACGGAGCCGCCGCTGATCACGGCTTCGTGCGCCGTCGCATCGACGGCGGCGTTTGACGACGCGGCCTCGGCACTCATTCCGCCGTAGACCTGGTCCCGGGTGTCGGGGCACAGGTACCCGCCGCACTTTCCGCCGCTCGTCATCGCGTACGAGCGCGCGGCGACCGCCTGGGCTTTCAACGCCTCGATAGGCCAGGACGCCGGAGATTCCCGCGGAACGACGCCCTTGAGATAGCTCTCCATCGAGAGGCGGTTCACGACCCACAGGTGCCGGCTGACGACGCGCACGATGAGCTTCCCCCGGTACGGATTGCCGCCGAGCGTCAATGGCGAGCCGGCCGGGGCGATCGTGAGCGGGCTCGGGAACGTTCCCGCTAGCCCTTCGACCTTGATGCGGCCGGTCGACGTGACCCTGACGCGGGCCTCCCCTGCGTCGTGCGTCTTGGTTCCGACCTTGAAGCTCGAAGCCGAGCCGATCCAGACGGCGCTCCGGCCCGAAGCGAGGAGGACGCTGACCGACGTCGCGGGCCGGGCTTCGACGCTCGTACCGGAGTAGTAGTGCCCGAGAATCTGCTTGTAGTCGCTCCCCTGGCTCGCCATTCCGAAGGCGCCCCACTGGCTCATGCCCACGCCGTGGCCCCAGCCCCGTCCCCAAACGACGAACGTCGTCTTTGCAGCGGCGGTCGATGCGCACGTAAGCGCAGCGGCGAGGACGACCAGGAGGGAGAGTCGACGCATCGGTTCTACGACCCCATCGGCAAGTTAGAAGAGCCTCGTAAGGAAAGCATGAAGTGGTGGGGTTACGAAGGAGTAACCGAACTGCGTCTATTCGCCGAGGCGCGACGCGTACTGGTCCCGGTAATACCTGCGGTACTCGCCCGACTTGATCGGCTCCCACCAGTCGCGCCGGCCGCGGTACCAGGCGACGGTCTCCGTCAGCCCTTCCTCGAATGACCTCTGCGGCTCCCAGCCGAGCGCTCCGATTCGGGAGGAATCGACGCAGTAGCGCCGGTCGTGGCCCGGCCGATCTTCGACATGACGGACCAGGGCGGGATCGGCCTGGGTGAGCTCGAGGATCAGCCGCGTCACCGCGAGGTTCTCCCGCTCCTCGCCGCCGATGTTGTATACGCCGCCCGGCTCACCCTTCCGCAGGACAAGCTCGATCGCGGCGCAATGGTCGTCCGCGTGCAGCCACGAGCGGCGCTGGCGACCGTCACCGTAGACGGGCAGCGGCTCGCCGTCGAGCGCATTCGTGACGAAGAGTGGGATGAGCTTTTCGGGATACTGGTACGCCCCGTACGTGTTCGCGCCGCGCGTGATGCGCGCGTCAATTCCGAAGGTGCGCACGTAGGCGAGCACCTGGAGGTCGCCGCCGGCCTTCGATGCTGCGTACGGGCTCGACGGCCGCAGGGGATCGTCCTCGTTCGACGCGGAGCCCTCTTCGACGTCGCCGTACACCTCGTCGGTCGAAACCTGCACGAACGGGATAGCGGCCGCACGCACCCACTCGAGGAGGACGTGCGTACCGACCACGTCCGTCCGGATGAAATCGCCCGCGGCCAGGATCGAGCGGTCGACGTGAGTCTCCGCCGCGAAGTTGACGACCGCATCGCACCCCTCGCCCGCGCCCGCCACCGCGATCGGGTCGGCGATGTCGCCGTGGACGAAGGCGTGCTCGACCCCGTCGAGGTTGGCGAGATTGCCGGAGTAGGTCAGCTTGTCGAGGACGACGACCTCGTCGCCTGCGGCGACGCGCCGCCTGACGAAATGGCTGCCGATGAAGCCGCAGCCGCCGGTGACGAGGACGCGCATCGAGCTCATTTTGGCTTTTTGAGCGTCCGGAACGTGATGGAGTAGCGCTCGGCTTTCGTCGGCGGGATGCTGTGTCGCCAGGACCAGCGCGCTGCGCCGGCGAGCACGTAGGCCGACCGAGGCTCCAGCACGAGCTCCGCGATCTCGCGCCTCTCGGCCTTGCCGCGCTGGAAGCGTAGGCGGCAGCTCGAGCCGAGCGAGACGCCGACCACGCGTCCGAACATCGGCGCATCACGATGCCAGCCGATCGTCGATTCGGGTGGATAGCGCTGCACGAGAGCCTCGACGAGGTCTTGAGGATCCTTCTCGGCCAAGTCCGCGCAGCGGTCGCGGACCGACGCGAGCCAGCCCGGCATCGGCTCGGCTTCGGTGATCCGCCCCGGATGGTCGTAGTCGTAATCGATCCCGTAATGGAGAGCAGTGCGACGCGCGACCTGGCCGCGCATGCGGATCTCGTCGAACACGAGGCCGGCGAAGATGGCGAGCAGGTCCGCTTCCTCATCGACCGAGAGGAAGTCGGGGCGATAGAGGAGTCCCTCTGGCGTCACGCGGCCAGCCACCGGGCGCACGCGATGATGTCCTCCAAGACGAATTGGTCCAGACCCCAGGCCAAGGCGTGTGCGATGCTCCAGCCGCGCATCCGTTCAGGGTCGAGCCCGAGTTCGGACGCGAGGTAGTCGAGGCGGCGACGCAGGATGCGCTCAGGATGCGCTTCAACCGCGAGCTCACGGCGGCGATCACGTAGCAACGAGGCCGTGTCGAACTCACGCTCACCGACCAAGGGTTTGGGATCGATCGCGAGCCAGGAAGCGCGGTTGGCACGCAGCAGGTTTCCGCCGTGGAAATCCTGGTGAACGACGACCTGTTCTCCCTGGTCGGGTCCGGCCTCGCGGAGGAAGTCAACCGCATAGTCGAGGATCGATCGTGGAAACGGCCGGCCCATCCGTTCCCACCGGTCGGGCAGCTCGTCCGCCCACCTCAGCGCCTCGTCCTCGAGCCGCCGGAAGGCCGAGTCGGGCGGGGGCTCGTGCCAGAGAAGGGTCAGGACTCCGGCGGCGATCCGCATCGCCTCAACATCGTCCTCGATGCTCCAGAGCGGCGAGCCGGGTATGCAACGCTCGAGTAGGAGGGCGCGGCGCTCGGGGTCGTGCGCGAGCAGACGAACGGCGCCGCGACCGCCCCACAGCTCGAGGGCGTTTGCCTCGCGCTCGCTTTCGACCTCGGGAAAGTTGATCTTGAGGACGGCCTGACCATCGTCGGTCGAGCGCACTGGCGCGACGAAGGACACATGCGCGTGCTCGAACGCGGGTTCCAACTCAAGGCCCCAGAGCTCCGCACACTCCTCTACGAGCCGGGGCAGGCGGGCCAGCCATTCAGTCCCGCCGGTGACCGTGCGCCACCAGGCGAGGCCCGCTGGAATGTTCAGAGGCGCCGCAGACACGCGCGCAGGCCCTCACGCCAGTGCGGAAGCCGCGGCGCTTCGGAACGCTCGCTTCGCAACACCGAGTTGGCGGGACGCCGAGCCGGGCGACCCAGTTCCTCCGACGAGATGCGGGCGACCCGGCACGAGATATTCGCCTCCTCGAAGATCGCCTCCGCGAAATCGGCCCACGTGCAGGTGCCCGCGGCCGCCACGTGCCAGGTCCCGTACGGGAGGTTCACGATCTCGTGCGTCGCCTGCGCGAGGTGGCCGACGAAGGTCGGGCAGCCGAGCTGGTCGTCGACGACCCGCACCTCGTCCTGTTGCTTCGCGAGGGCGAGCAGGGTGCGGACGAAGTTCCGTCCGGTCCAGCCGAAGAGCCACGACGTACGGACGATCCAGCCGTCCCGCACCTCGCGCTCTCCCGCCAGCTTCGTCCGGCCGTAGACCGAGATCGGACTCGGCTCGTCCGATTCGACATACGGCTCGGACTTCCGCCCGTCGAAGACGTAGTCAGTGGAGTAGTAGAGGACCGGCGCACCGATCGCGACGACGTTGCGCGTCCCGAGGACGTTGACGCGCTCCGCCTCCTCGGGATGCGCCTGGGCGCCGTCGACGTCAGTCCAGGCTGCAGCGTGCAGGACGAGTGTCGGCTTCAGGTCGAGCGGCTCCGTCACGTCCCAGCGTCCGGCCTCGGCCCGCGGGAAGACCTCGCGGAGAGCGGTGCCGAGCTGCCCTCCGCCGCCGGTTATGAGGAGGCGCGATCCCGGTCCGAGAGGATCGGCGATGACGTGCTCCAGAGTTCTTTCACGCGCGGGTCGTCCCAGGGAATCTCGTGCTCGTCCGGATCAGCCGGGTCGTACTCCGCCGTGACGTGGTAGCAGAAGAGGACATCTGAGAGCGCCTCGAAACCGTGCGCATGGCGACCGGGGATGTAAACCGCAACCGGGTTCTCCTCGCCGATGTCGGCGGTGAAGACCTCGCCGCTGCCCCGGTCGAGCACGACGACGCGCGCCATCCCTGCGAGGCATGCGAAGAGATCGTCCTGGCCGCGCTTGTGGTAGTGGAGGCCACGGATGACTCCCTTGCGGGAGAACGAGACGTTCGTCTGCACCATCGGCTTCGGCATCGCGCTCTCGCGCCGCACCTCGAGGAGCCAGCCGCGTCCATCCCGGCGGTACTCGAGCGGAATGACCTCGAGACCGTCGATCACGCGTTGGCGCCGTGCGTGCGCACGAAGTCGTTCACCTCGTAGTAGGCGTCGATCGACTCGCCGGCGTCACCCCAGAAGCCCTCGACGACTTCGTACGCCATCGTCCCGCGCTCGACGTACCAGTTGTTCACGTCGGTGATCTCGAGCTCGCCACGCCCCGACCGCTCCAGCGTGGGAATGACCTCGAAGACGGAGGAATCGTAGAAATAGACGCCCGTCACCGCGTACGGGCTCGCCGGCTCCTCGGGTTTCTCGACGATCCGGCGGACGCGATCGCCGTCCAGCTCGGCCACGCCGAGGTGGCGAAGGTGCTCAGGGTCGTCGATGCGCGCGAGGAGAATGCGGGCACCCTCCTCCTGCCGCTCGAAGTTCTCGACGGCTGGCTGGATCGAGCGTTCGAAGACATTGTCCGC
>DASQXE010000043.1:0-14609 GCA_035639875.1 Gaiellaceae bacterium
TGGGCGCACCTGGGATCGAACCAGGGACCTCCCGCGTGTGAAGCGGGCGCTCTCCCGCTGAGCTATGCGCCCCGGGAAGGGCAAGTTTAGCGGCGGACGATTGCTACCATCGAGGCGCCCGGCCGTGCTAAGCGGGGAGCTAGCGGTTCCCTGAACCCGCAATCCGCTCTAGCGGGGCCGAATCCCTTCCCAAGGGGGTTGCTGTTCGAGGTAGGGCTTGCGTACGCAAGCGTTGACGGCCAGGTTCCGCGCACTGGGAGCCTGCGAACCGCGTCAGGTCCGGGAGGAAGCAGCGCTAAGCAGTTTCTCCCAGGTGCCGCGGGGCAGCCTGGTCTGAGCGAGCGCCGCCGGCACCGCCTCGGGAGCGTCCTCGACGGAGGGTGCGCGGCCGGGCATTAAACTCCCCGGGAGCGCGTGACCGCCCTCTATCGCAAATACCGCCCGCAAGACTTCGACGAGGTCGTGGGCCAGGAGGCGGTGGTCCGCACCCTGCGCAACGCGATCGAGCGCGATCAGCTCCGTCAGGCGTACCTGTTCGCCGGGCCTCGCGGCACCGGCAAGACCTCCCTAGCGCGCATCCTCGCCAAGTGCCTGAACTGCGAGCGAGGACCGACCGCGAAGCCCGACAAGACGTGCAACTCGTGCCGCACCATCGCCGCCGGCACGTCCCTCGACGTGATCGAGATGGACGCCGCGAGCCAGCGCGGGATCGACGACATTCGCGAGATCCGCGAGCACGTGATCCTCCAGCCGGTCGAGGGGCGCTACAAGGTCTACATCCTCGACGAGGCGCACCAGCTCACGGACGCGGCCTTCAACGCGCTGCTGAAGCTGATCGAGGAGCCGCCGCCGCACCTCGTCTTCGTCTTCTGCACGACCGACCTGGGCAAGATGCTTCCGACGGTCCGGTCGCGCTGCCAGACGTTTTTATTCGCGCGCCCCCGCCTGGCCGAGCTGACTCGGCTGCTGCGCCAAGTCGCGGACGGGGAGAAGATCGACGCGCCGGACGCGGCGCTCTCCCTGATCGCGCGCAGCGCCCGGGGGAGCTTTCGCGACGCTGTCTCCACGCTCGACCAGCTGGCCGCCGCGACGGACGGACAGATCACCGTCCAGGCCGTGCTCCAACTCCTCGGCGCCGTCGAGGAGGAAGCGCTCTTCCGGATCTGCGACCTGATCGTCGACCGCGATACCGCCGGGCTCCTGAACTTCGTCGAGGAGCTCGCGGAGCAAGGACAAGATCTCTCGAGGCTCGTGACGGATCTCCTCGAGCATCTACGGCACGTTCTGCTCGTTCAGCACATGGGCGAGGTGCCCGATTCGGTTCCCGCTACCCCGGAGGCGCGGGAGCGGTTGCAGGCGCAGGCCAACCAGCTCGCGGAGCCCGAGGTCCTCCGGCTGATCGACCTCCTCGCCGTGGCCGTCGACGACGTGCGGCAGGGCGGCGATCCCCGCCTGCCGCTCGAGCTTGCACTCGTGAAAGTGACCCGTCCTGGGGCCGACCTCTCACGCCAGTCGCTCTCGTTCCGCATCGAACAGCTCGAGACCAGGAGCCGCGGCGAGACGCCTGCGCCTCCTGCGGCGCCGGCGACTGAACGGCGCGCGCCTTCCTCGGAGCCGCAGCCGGAGGTCGATCTCGAGCAGGTGCAATCGGTGTGGAAACAGGCGATCCTACCCGCGGTCGGGGAGCGCTCGATCCCGACAGCGTCCGTGCTCGGCGAGGCGCGGCCGGTCGAGCTGAGCGGCGACCGCCTTGTCATCGAGTTTCCGCCGGCCGCCTCGTTCCACCGCAATTTGGCCGAAGAGCCGAAGAATTCGGACCTCCTTGCGGAGATCCTCTTCGAGATCACCGGACGGCGCCTGAAGCCCGCTTTCGTCGTGGGCGAGGGCGAGGCGGAGGAAGCCGAGAGCGAGGAAGGCCCGATCAGCGAAGAGGACATCATCTCGCTGATGAAGAGCACTTTCGACGCGCGCGAGGTGGACGACTCGACCACGGCCGGCTAGCTCGGCGCCACTCGACTCGGCTGCGTCTCGAACTCGCCCCCCGTAATCGAGGCGAGAACAAGAGGTGTCGGGGTGGTGAGCGCGAGCCGTGAGAGTTGACTTGTCCACGAACTGTGGAAAAATCGCGCCGGGAGTGACGTCTGCGGCTGACGACTCGTGGCGGAGTGTGCCCGCTACCGGTGAGGTTGTGCCTGGTTCGCCGCGGACCGGATTAGAACGCCCCGTCCTACGGCAAGCGTCGGACGGGGCGTGGCACCGACCTTCCTGCCTTCGCGCTCAGGACGACGAATGACGGGAGGTGGTGCTTAGCGCCTAAGTCTAGTCGGCGCCCCTTCAGCGGGCGCATTCGAGTCGGCGTTCCCGCCCAGGCGGGATGAACGAGCTCACCCTCTTCGGGGTGAGCCGCTAGCAATGAGGAGGAGATGCTCCGAATGCGACGCACGCTCTTTGCCCTCGCTGCGGTGGTGGCGACCGCGGCGCTCGCCGCCCCGGCGGCGTTTGCAGACAGCCCGCACTACATCAAAGGTCCGACAGTCACCGTGAGTGGCAACAGCCTCACGGTCTCGTGGAAGGCTGCCGGCCTCGGGAACACGGTGACCTCCGCGGACTTCTCCCTCACGGGAACCGCGAACGTGACGTCTCAGTGCTTCACGAAGACCGGTAACCCCGTGAACGGGGTGCCCAAGTCCGAGACGGTGGACGTCGACGTGTCGGGCACCTTCCCGGTTCGCAACGGGTCGGTTACCGGCTCACTTACCGTCTCACCGCTCTCCACACTCAAGTGCACAGGCAACCAGCACGTTGAAATCCAGTCGGTGTCGTTTGACCTAACCCTCGCAGGCGACGACCTGCCGCCAGTGCACCTGACGGGCTGACGCGATCCGGTCCGCGCGGAGCCGTCCGCGCGCTGACACCACCCGCGAAAAAGGCGCCCGGGGCCAAGGCCCCGGGCGCCGCCGCCTGAAGGCCCGGTACGCTTGTGGACACCCGACGAACGCTCAGCCGGAGGGCATGAAGTGTCCATGGACATGAACAAGATGCTCCAGCAGGTGCAGCAGATGCAGGAGGAGATGGCGAAGGCGCAGGAGGAGCTCGCCCACGAGACCGTCGAGGCGTCGGTCGGCGGCGGCATGGTGGTCGTGAAAGCAAGCGGCTCCGGTGAGATCGTCGAGATCAGGATCTCGCCCGACGTCATCGACCCCGATGATCCTGAGGGCCTAGCGGATCTGGTCCTCGCCGGCGTGAACGAGGCGCTGCGGAACGCGCACGAGCTCATGCAGTCGAAGCTCGGAGGCGCGATGGGGGGCCTTCGCGGCCTCGGTCTTCCTGGCCTCTAGGCACAATTCGCGGGCATGTTCAGCCCGCTCGTCGACAACCTGATCGCGCAGCTCTCCCGGCTTCCAGGAGTCGGTACGCGGACGGCACAGCGTCTCGCCTTTCACCTCTTGCGCGTCCCGAAGGAGGAAGCGCTCGCCCTCGCAGACGCCATCCGTGAGGTCAAGGAGCGCATCGGCTTCTGCCGGGAATGTGGGAATCTCACCGAGGAAGACCTCTGCGTGATCTGCCAGGACGCGCGCCGCGACCGCTCGGTTATCTGCGTCGTCGAGCAGCCGGCCGACCTGCTTTCGGTCGAGCGCACACACGAGTTTCGCGGCGTCTACCACGTGCTCGGCGGCGCCCTCAGTCCGCTCGACGGAGTCGAGCCGCAGCACCTGCGAATCGACGAGCTCGTCCGCCGAGTCGAAAGTAACGGTGTGGAGGAAGTCGTGCTGGCGACGAACCCGAACATGACCGGCGAGGCGACCGCGGCCTATCTCGCCGACCGGCTGCGCAACCGTACGCGCGTGACGCGTCTGGCGAGCGGGCTTCCCGTCGGTGGTGATCTCGAGTACGCGGACGAGGTCACCCTGGGCCGCGCTCTCTCCGGACGGAGACCGATGTGAGCGAGACGGCGTACGAAACAGTCCCCGCCGTCGAGAGCGACGAGCGGCAGGCGAGCGTCGGGACGGTGGTGATGAAGTTCGGCGGCACCTCGGTCGCCGATCCCGAGAAGATCCGGCGGGTGGCCGAGCGGCTCGTGGCCGCCAAGCGCGCCGGCGGCCGCGTGGTCGGAGTGGTCTCGGCGATGGGCCGCCACACCGACGAGCTCGTCGCGCTCGCCCACGAGGTCTCCCCGCAGCCCAAGCCGCGCGAGCTCGACATGCTCATCTCCGTCGGCGAGCGGATCTCCTGCGCGCTCGTGGTCATGGCGATCTCGGACCTCGGGCTCGACGCGATCTCGCTGACGGGATCCCAGGCCGGCATCGTCACGGACACCGTCCACGGGAAGGCGAAGATCGTCGAGGTGCGGGGCCGGCGGATCCACGAGGCGCTCGACCAGGAGAAGATCGTGCTCGTGGCGGGATTCCAGGGCGTCTCAACCGATTTTGATATCACGACGCTGGGCCGCGGAGGCTCGGATACCACAGCCGTCGCGCTGGCGGCCGCGCTGGGCGCCGATGCCTGCGAGATCTACACCGACGTCGACGGTGTCTTCACCGCCGACCCGCGCGTCGTCCCCGCCGCCCGCAAGCTGCACGCGGTCAGCTACGAGGAGATGCTCGAGATGGCAGCCTCTGGTGCTCGTGTGCTTGCGTTACGCTCGGTCGAGTTCGCCCGCAATCACCGCGTCAAGCTCCACGTCCGCTCCACGTTCACGGAGGAGGACGGGACCTGGATCATCGAGGAGGACGAGCGCATGCTGGAGAAGGCCATCATTTCCGGCGTCACGCACACGCTCGAGGAGGCGGTCTATCGCGTGCAGGGGGTCGAGCGGGCCGATCTCTTCGCCGCTCTGGCCGAGGCTTCCGTCTCGGTCGACACGATTATCCAGACCGACGGAGAGATCGTCTTTTCAGCTCCACTGGCGGATCGCGGCGACATCGAGGCTGCGCTCGAGCGGTTGGGCGCGCGCTGGGAGGAGCGCGACGATCTGGGCAAGGTGAGCGTCGTCGGCGCGGGGATGAAGAGCCATCCGGGAATCGCCGCGCAGACGTTCTCCCTCCTGCGCGAACTCGGCGTCGAGCCCAAGCTCGTCGCCACGTCTCCGATCAAGATCGCCTTTTACGTCCCGAAGGACGACGTCGAGCGTACGGTGCGCGGGCTCCACGACGCGTTCGAGCTGACGGCGGCCGGAGTCGATCGAGGGCATGCCTAGGATCGGCGTCGTCGGTGCCACGGGCGCCGTCGGGACGGTCACGCTCCGGCTCCTCGCGGAGCGGGGCTTCGACGACGTACGCGCGTTTGCGTCTTCCCGATCCGCGGGCCGGGCTCTTCCGTTCGGCGAGCGTCGCATCGAGGTGGAGGAGGCGACGCCGGAAGCGCTCTCGGCGGGCGGTCTCGATCTCTGCTTCTTCTCCGTGGGGACGGAGGCGAGCCGCGCGCTCGTCCCCGCCGCCGTGGCCGGCGGCGCCGTTGCGATCGACAAGTCGGATGCCTATCGGCTCGCCGACGGCATCCCGCTCGTCGTCGTGGGTGTCAACGACGAGGTTTTGAACGGCGACCAGATCGTGGCGAACCCGAATTGCTCGGCCATCCAGCTTGCGTGCGTCCTCAAGCCGCTGCACGAGGCCGCCGGGTTGGTACGCGTTCGCCTGGCGACATACCAGTCGATGTCGGGCGCCGGCGATGCGGGTATCGACCGGCTGCGGGCGACGAAGCCGATGGAGGCGGATCTCGCCATGGATTGGGAGCTCGAGGGCGACGAGTTCACGGAAGAGTCGAAGCTCCGCGCCGAGACCCGAAAGATTCTCGGATTGGCATCGTTGCCTGTTCAGGCAACGTGCATCCGTGTTCCGGTACTCGTCGGGCACGGGCAGGCGCTCTGGGTCGAGACGGAGCAGCCGCTCACTCCGGAGGACGCAACCGAGGTGCTCGCAGCCGCGCCACAGCTCCGCTTGGCGGAGTTTCCGACGCCGAAGGACGCGGCCGGTCAGGACGAGGTGCTGGTGGCGCGGATCCGGCCGGACGTGACCGACGAAAAAGGTCTGGCCCTCTGGACGGTGTGCGACAACCTGCGCAAGGGCGCGGCGCTCAACGCAGTCCAGATCGCCGAGGCGCTCCTCGACCGCCGCCTCCTACCGGCCTAACGGCGTCTCTTTCGGACATGCCCGGGGCCTGTTCCCGGGCCATGTCGAGATTCGACGTGGCCGTTTAGACCGGGCGCTCCGGGACGGGCGGTGGGATGAAGGCTTCCTTGACCTTGCGCCAAACCACGGCGGTGGGGCCTTCCTCGGCCGGCTGGAGGCCGCCCACTTCGAGGCGCGCCAACGCGACGTCCCCTTCCCAACGGAGCGGATAGAAGCCGAAGTCCGCGAGGAAATCCGAGGGGAAGATCGTACGGTGGACGAGGAAGCGCTCGTACGCGCTCGTGCCCTCCGGGTAGCGATAGCCGAACGTCTCGACCGCCTTCGCCCCCTGGTCACGAGCCTCGCCGATCGCCGAGAGAAAGAGGCTCTGCATCACCCACGGCGAGTTCGGATCGACGAGATAGAGGCAGGTGATGAAGACGGCGTCATCGGAAGGCGGCCCGGCAGGCAGCTCCCATGCGCGCGGAAACTGTCCGGCCGGCCCGTACTGGATGAAGCCGAGCAGCCGGTCGTCGTCGCCGAAGTAGAGGGTCCCCCATGCGCCCCAGTCGTCCTCGATCCTCTCGGCCCACTTGCCTTTGGCCACCAACCGGTTGCCGCGCGATTGCCAGAAGACGCAGCCGACACACGGCGGCGGTGCGTGCGCGATCGAAGCGGCCGTGAGTGGATGAAGGCGGTAAGGCATCAGCCCGTGCTTCTCAGCACGAGCTTAGTTCCCTGCGGCCGGGCGAGGAAGCGGAACGGGACGAAACTCGTGCCGAGGCCGCGGGAAACATGCAGCATTCCGGCCGGGGTCTCGTGCAGGCCTTCCCAGTAGCGCGCGCGCAAGTGCTCCAGCCTGATCTTTCCGCGCGGCGTCGGGACGCAGATCTGACCGCCGTGCAGGTGCCCCGCGACGACAAGGTCGTACGCGCGCGGGGGGAGCCATTCCGTCACGTCCGGGAAATGGAAGAGGAGGATGCGAAGATCGGCCGCCGGATCGGCCAACGCGTCGAGCCGCCGGGCCTTCCAGTCGCGGCTCGGATTACCGCCGACGACCTGGATGCGCTTCCCCTCCACGTCGAGAGCGACGCTCGAATCTTCCAGGAGCACATCCCCGAGCGCCGCGCGCGCGCCCGCGACGTCATGGTTGCCGAGCACGGCAAAGACGCCGTGCTTGCCACGGAGCCGAGTCACCGCAGCCCCGAGTCGCTCTCGCGCGCGTTCCCGCGAAAGCAGGTCTCCCGTCAGGAGGACGAGATCCACGGCGTCTTCCGCGCCCCACGCGACTGCACGCTCGAGCGTGCGGCCGTTCAGGGAGAGCGTCCCCAGGTGGAAGTCCGACAGATGGAGGATCGAGAGCCCATCGAGCTCCTGCGGGAGCCGATCGAGCAGCACCTCGACCTCGTCGAATTCCACCCACTGGGCCTCGAAAAGCGCCCAACCAAGCCCTAAAGCCGCGGCGGCGCCAAGTGGCTGCAAGATTCGGCGGGCCGGACGCATCTTTATTCGTGGAGGGGCAAGCCGGCCCGACTTACTTGGTCGGGCCGGACCTTTTCTGGCCCTGGGCGGCGGGCTTCAGCCGGGCAAAGCCCGGCTTTGCCTCGCCTGACGACGCTGACGACAGGATGCTTCGCACGCGGCGCCTCGCCGTACGTAGATGCGTACTGTCTCGGCGCCGCTTCGCTTGCCTCCTTTGCCAGCGTCGCCCCAGAACCAGAAGGAGTTAGGGAGCCTGGATCTTCTCGAGTACGCCTTCGACGGGGACGACATGCCGCCTGAACTTGAGCTCCGATTCCTCGAGCCCGGCGGCGACGCCGATCAGCTGCGAGAGATGGAGGATCGGCATCTGGTACCGCTTCCCCGTGGCGGCCTCGAGCTTCTGCTGCCACGCGTCCAGCGAGAGATGGCAGAGCGGGCACGGGGTGACCATTGCGTCGGCTCCCGCCTCGATCGACTGCTCGATCGGCTGGAGGAGCTCGCCGAGCGCCACCTCTTCCCGTGCCTGGATGATCGGAAAGCCGCAGCACTTGATCTTCGCCGGGTAGTCGACAGCCTCGCCTCCGCAGGCCTCGATGATCGCCTCGAGCGACCACGGCCGGTCGGGATCCTCGAAACCGAGGAGCTTCGACGGGCGGAGGATCTGGCAGCCGTAGAAGGGCGCGACACGAAGGCCCTTTAGGCCCTTGTGCGCGACCTGCTTCAGCCGCTCGTAGCCGTCCCCCTCGGCGATCAGCCAGAGGAGATGCTTGACCTCGACGCCGCCGGAATAGCGCGGCGTCCCGACACTCTCGAGGTTGTCACTGACGCGTTCCCGCAAGGCGTCGTCGCGCTGCAGCTGGTGGTTCGCCTGGCGCAGGTTGAGCGTGCAGACATTGCAGATTGTCATGAGCGTGTCCGCGCCGGTCGCCTCTGCGTACGCGAGGATGCGCGCGTTCAGGTGCAGGTAGTAGTCGGGCTCGGCTTCGTGGATGTCTCCTGCGCCGCAGCAGGTCACGGATTCCAGCTCGTCGAGCTCGATCCCGAGCATCGGCGCGAGCGCCTGCGTCGACGAGTCGAGCTCCTTGGCGGAGAGCGACGCGAGACAGCCCTTGTAGTAGGCGACTTTCGTCATGTCACTGGGGCGTCCCTGGCAAAGGAGGCAACCGAGCGGCGCCGAGACATACGCGCTGACCGCGCGTCAAGATACACGGGCGCCGCGAGGGCAGGATCCTGCCGCTGCGTGTAACTGAACGCGACAGCGTTGGAGTCCGGCTCCGCCGGGCGCGAGCGGCAGGCGGCCAGTGGCACGACGACTTCATCCTTCGGCCGGGGGCGGCTCTTCCCCCGGCGTGACGGCCGGCGCGTCCCGCTGCACCGCGCCGTGCTCGGTGCGCTCGATGCGCGAGAGCGCCCGCTCTCCTTGGACGATTCCGGCTGCGCCCCCACGGCCCTGCGTGCGAACGAGCTCGAGCAGGGCGCGCGCCTCCTGAACGTTCTCCGCGACATGCGGGGGCACCGGGGGCGGCACCTTGCCGTGCTTGGCGAGCGAGATGGCGAACTTCGTCTGCTTGATCGCCGAGACGACGCCTTGGGTCTTCGGCACGAGCTCCATCTCGCGCAACCAGCCAGTCGTCCTCGCCGAGTGGACGAACCACTTCGCGTGCTTAGCGCCCAGGTCGCGGTCGATGCCCTCCTCGATCGACTCCGCGCCCAGCTTCGCGATCGCGTCCCGAGGATCCACCCCCTTCGGACACCGCTCGTTGCAGAAGTAGCACCGCGTGCAGTCCCAGATGCCGTGCTCGGAGTTGTAGGCCTCGAGCCGCTCGATCTTGGCCCGGTCGCGCGGGTCGCCGACGAAGCGGAAGCCCTTCGCGAGCGCGGCGGGGCCGAGGAACTCCGGGTCGGACTCCATCGAGTTGCACTCGGAGACGCAACAGCCGCACATGATGCAAAGCGACTCCTTGTGGATGGGATTCATCGCCTCCTGGCTGTGCCGGAACTCGCCCTCGGGATACTCCTCGTAGCCCGGGTCGAGCCACGGTTTCATTGCACGGATCTTCGTCCAGAACGGCGTCATGTCGACGACGAGATCCTTGAGGACTGGCATGTTCCCCATTGCCGAGATCACCGGGACGTGGCCACGTTCCACGATCGGCTTCATGCGCTCCTTGCAGGCGAGGATCGCGCGGCCGTCCATCCGCATCCCGCACGAGCCGCAGATCATCATGCGACAGCTCTTGCGATAGGCGAGCGTGCCGTCCACGCGGTCCTTGATCAGGTCGAGCACGTCGAGGAGACACGCCCATTCGGGCGCGTCCACCTCGTACTCCTTCAGCGCCCGCTCTCCCGTCTCCGGGTCGAATCGCCAGACCTTGAGCGCGACGTCCATCAGGCGTTGCCGATGAGCTTCGTGATGTCGATGACCTCGTCCGCGGGCGGCGGGACGACCTTCACGGGCGAGTCGAAATCGTAGAACTCCTCCGTGAGCTCGGTGGTCGCTCCGTGCATCGTCTGCTCGTACCGCACTCGGCGCGTATGGCCCTGGCCGTCGATCCAGACGTCGACCGGCACCTTCGACTGGCCGCTCATCTCGATCACGCGGCGGTAGGTTTCGCGAAGGTTCGCCGGCGCCTGCGCCGCGAGCCGCTCGAAATCGACGGTCCCGCGGTAGTGCGTCGTCCGCACGCCGCGGACCGTTTCGGTCCCGACCGCCCGGAAGTCCTTGTTGGCTGCCTGCAAGAGCTCGAGCGATCGGCTCGGGTCGCTGCTGCTGAACTCACTGAACAGGGCCGCCAAGTCGATCCCTTGGGCCGCGCCCAGCTTGGCGAGGTCGAACTTGATCCACGTCTTGCCGGGCGGAAGCTCGCGCGCCAACTCCGCCGGAAACTTCATGTAGATGACGAGGTTGGCGAACACCATGTCCATCCGCCCCTGGACCTGACCGCCGGCGAGACCGCTCAGGTCCATCGACATCCGTCCCTTCTTCCCGGCGAAGGCGCCCTCGCCGGTGAACGTGCCGTTCACCGCTCCGCCGCGCATCGTCGCCGTGAGGCTGATGCGCGCGCTCTTCAGCGCGCGGGCCTTCGCAGCCGCCTGCAGCACCGCCTGCTGCGCCGCCGTCGCGGAGGTTTCGGGGGTGGCCGTCGAGGAGGTGGATTCCTTCGCACCCCCGCACGCCGTCCCGAAGAGGAGGACCGAGACGAGTAGAAGCAAGGTTCGCTTCATCAATAGGTCCGCTCTTGCGGCTGCCACTTGGTCATGCGCACCGGCTCCCAGGTCAGATCGGGGCCGTCGTCGCGCCAGGTGACCAGCGTGTGCTTGAGGAAGTTCTCGTCGTCGCGGTCGGGATAGTCGTACGGGCGGGCGTGTGCGCCACGGCTCTCCTTGCGCGCGAGGCCTGCCTCGACCATGCACGCGGCGAGCTGGAGGAGGAAACCGAGCTCGAGCGCCTGCGTGAGGTCGTTGTTGAAGATCTCGCCCTTGTCATCGACAAGGACGCGTTCGTAGCGGTCGCGGAGGCCGGCGATGATCTCGCCCTCGCGGCGCATCTGCTCCTCGCGGCGGAAGACGCCGAAGTTCTAGTGCATCGTGTGCGCCATCTCGTCGCGGATCGCGTGCGGCCGCTCCCCTTCGATCCGGTCCAGAAGCTCGCTCAGCTCTCGCTCGGCGTCCGTGACGACACTGTCCGGAACGGAGACTGTCGTGTGCGACAGCGCCCACTCCGCCGCCGCCTTGCCCGCCCGCTTCCCGAAGGTGATCGTCTCCATGAGCGCGTTTCCGCCCAGGCGGTTGGCGCCGTGCACGGAGACGCAGGCCACCTCGCCGGCCGCGTAGAGCCCTTCGAGCGCCGTCTTACCCCACAGGTCCGTGTCGACTCCGCCCATGTGGTAGTGAGCGCCGGGCCGCACCGGGATCGGCTCGTAGATGGGATCGACGCCGGCGAAGACCATCGAGAGCTCGCGCGTTCCGTGCAACCGCTCGATGATCCGGTCGGCGCCGAGGTGGCGCAGGTCGAGGAGGACGTTTCCGTCCACGCCCCGCCCCTCGTCGATCTCGGTCTGCTCGGCGCGCGAGATCACGTCGCGGCTCGCGAGCTCCATTGCATTCGGCGCATAGCGCTTGAGAAAGCGCTCGCCCTCGGCGTTGAGCAGGTAGGCGCCCTCGCCGCGGCAGCCCTCCGTGATCAGCACGCCCGTCGGCGAGAGAGTCGTCGGGTGGAACTGCATCATCTCCATGTCCTTGAGCGGAACCCCCAGGCGGAGCGCCATCGCCATGCCGTCGCCCGTGCACGCGTACGCGTTCGTCGTCCCCTGGTAGAGCCGCCCGGCTCCGCCCGTGGCCAGGATGATCGTCTTCGCGCCGAGCGTCTTGAGGCCGCCGTTGACGAGGTCCCAGCAGATGACGCCCTGGCAGCGGCCGTCCTCCTCCACGAGCTGCCAGGCGAAGAACTCCTCGTACACCTGGATGTCGCGCTTCATGACCTGCTCGTAGAGGACGTGGACGAGCACGTGGCCGGTGATGTCCGCGGCGTACGCGGTACGAGGCTCGCCGGCGGCGCCGAACGGGCGCTGCGCGATGCGGCCGTCCTCGGTGCGGGAGAAGACGGCTCCCCAGTGCTCGAGCTGGTAGACGTCGCCCGGCGCCTCCTCGCACAGGACCTCGATCGCGTCCTGGTCGCCGAGGTAATCCGAGCCCTTGACTGTGTCGAAGGCGTGTTTCTCCGGATCGTCCTCGGAGGCGTTCCCGAGCGCCGCGTTGATGCCTCCTTCGGCCGCCCCGGAATGGCTGCGCACGGGATGGATCTTGGAGATGAGCCCGACCTCGGCCCCTTCGTCGAAGGCCTCGATAGCGGCGCGCATGCCTGCGCAACCGGCACCGACGATGAGGACGTCGTGCTGGGCTTCCACCGCTTGAGACGCTATCGAATCGGCCTGCGGCGCGGCGTCAGACGCGCGGGCCCGCGGCGACGATGTTCTCGTCCGCGCCGAATTTCTCGAAGTTCTCCTTGAACCGAGTGGCGAGGTAGCGGGCCTTCTCGTCGTAGGCCTCGGGATCACGCCAGGTCGAGCGCGGGTCGAGCAGGGCCGGCTCCACGCCCGGCACTTCCGCCGGCACGTCGAAACCGAAGATCGGATCGGTTCGATATTCGACGTCGTCGAGCGCGCCGTTCAGCGCGGCACGGAGCAGCGCTCGCGTCGCCGCGATCGGCATCCGCTGCCCTTCGCCGTAGGGCCCGCCCGTCCACCCGGTGTTGACGAGCCAAACGGACGCGCCGTGGTCGTCGAGCTTCTCCCCGAGCATCTCGGCGTAGACGGTCGGCCGCTGGGGAAGGAAGGGCGCCCCGAAGGCGCAGGAAAACGTCGGCTGGGGCTCCGTCACGCCGATCTCCGTGCCCGCGAGCTTGGCCGTGAAGCCCGTGAGGAAATAGAACAATGCCTGGTCGCGGGTGAGGCGGGCAATCGGGGGCAGGACACCGAAGGCATCGGCGGTGAGAAAGACGACCGAGCTCGGATGGCCGGCGCGCTTCTCCGGCAGCGTGTTCTCGATCAGCTCGAGCTTGTACGCGGCGCGTGTGTTCTCGGTCTTCGAGGCGTCGTTCAGGTCCATCACGCCGCGCTCGTCGACGACGACGTTCTCGAGCACCGTTCCGAAGGAATGGGTCGCTTTGTAGATCTCGGGCTCGGCGTCCGGGGAGAGGCGGATGACCTTCGCGTAGCAGCCGCCCTCGAAGTTGAAGACGCCCTCGTCTCCCCACCCGTGCTCGTCATCCCCGATGAGACGGCGCTCCGGATCCGCGGAGAGCGTCGTCTTCCCGGTTCCGGACAGGCCGAAGAAGATCGCAACGCGGCCGTGGTCGTCGATGTTCGCCGAGCAGTGCATGGGCAGGACGCCTTCCAGCGGAAGGCGGTCGTTCATCACGGTGAAGACGGACTTCTTGATCTCGCCCGCGTATTCCGTGCCGCCGATCAGGACCTCGCCGCGCGACGGATGGAGGACGATGAACGTCTCGCTCCGTGTCCCATCCTCGTCGGGGTCGGCCTCGACCCCGGGGGCGTGGAGGACGACCGCGTCCGGATGGAACTCCAGGAGCTCTCCCTCCTCGGGGTCGATGAAGAGCGTCTTTCCAAAGAGCGCGTGCCACGGCGAATCGGTGACGAGCCGGACGTTGATCCGGTGGGCGGGATCGGCGCCGACAAACGCGTTCACGACGTAGAGGTCGCTGCCGTTCAGGTGCTCGACGACCTTCTCGCGAAGGCCCTCGAAGTGTTCCTCGCTGAGCGGCTGGTTCACGTCACCCCACGCGATGCGGTCCTCGGAGCCGGGCTCGCGGACGAAGAACTTGTCCTTCACCGAGCGGCCCGTGTGCTGGCCCGTCTCGACGACGAGCGGCCCGCCCTCGGCGAGGCTGGCCTCCCCGCGCGCGAGCGCGTGCGTGTACAGGAGCGACGTGGTCGGATCCCAGTAGACGCGGCGCTCAGGGTCGAGCCCGTGATCCTCCAGTCCGCTGGACGTGGTCGTAATCGCCATCAGCCGCGCTTATCGTACGCGTCCTTCCCGGAATCGCGTCTTCTACGCCGCCTCGGCGGCACCTCGACTTCGAACGAGGCGCGTTCGGCGTAGACGAGGCTCGGGTCCGCACGCAGGTCGAATCCGAGTGCGAGGAGGAGGTCGGCCCGGGCCGGGGAGCGGAGGTCGGCATGCCGCCACGCCGCCGTGCCGAAGCGGATCTCGAGAGCGCGAAGACCGCCCAGCTCGAAGACGCCGACCTCGTGGCGACCGAATCCCACGTCGGCTTCGTCGCCGACCGCGTAGTCGAGCTGCACGCCGAGCCCCGGTGCGCTCGCGCTGCCCGGGCCAAAGCGGAGCCTCGCCTGACGCACCGGAGCGCCGACCAGTCGGGCCGGCAGGCCGGCAGGGCTCACGCGCGCGTCCAGAAAGAACACGGCCGGCCGACGTTCCCACGTCGCGTAGGTGCGGGCGTTCAGCTGCGCGTGCGCAGGCACGGGGATCCTTCCCAGT
>DASQXE010000044.1:0-3141 GCA_035639875.1 Gaiellaceae bacterium
GGGTAGAGCTCCTGCTCGTAGACGAACTCGCCCGCGACGAGGCTGCGAAGCGCGTCCTCGAGCTCCGCCGGCTCGAGCCCTACGACCCGCTCCAGAACGGGCGCGGGGAACTCCTTGCCGATCACCGCCGCCGCCTGCAGCACGGCCTTCTCCCGCGGCCCGGCCCGGTCGATCCGGGCGGCGAGCACGGCCTGCACGCTGGCCGGCACCGCGTCCCCCGCGACCGGCGCCGCCAGCTTGTAGGCACCCCGCTCGCCCGCGAGGCTCCCTGCCTCGACCAGCGCCTGCACGAGCTCCTCGATGAAGAAGGGGTTGCCCTCTGTCCGCTCGCCGATCAACTCCGCCAGCCCATCGAGCGAGGGATCGGAGCCCAGCAGCTCGGCGAGCAACTGCTCGACCGCCTCGGGGCCGAGCGGGGCGAGCGCGATCTGGCGGTAGTAGGACCTCGACATCCAGGGGGCGTGGTACTCGGGACGGAAGTTGAGCACCACCAGGCTGCGCGTCCCCTCCACCGCCTCCACCTGGTTGGCGAGGAAGGCCTCGCTCGCCGGGTCGAGCCAGTGCAGATCCTCTACCACGGTGACGCTCGGCTCGCGCGCGCTCAGGGCGCGACTCAGGCGCTTCATCAACGCCAGAAGCTGACGTTGGCGTGCCTCCGGGTCCATCCGGGTGAGGGGGCGCTCGGGGTCGGGCACCGCCAGGAAGTCGAAGAGCAAGGGCAGGTCGTCGGCGAAGGACTTGTCGAGTAGCAGGAGCCTGCCGGCGATCCGCTCGCGCGCCGTTTGCTCGGAATCGCGCTCTGTGATCTCGAAGTAGCTGTGCAGGAACTGGAGCACGGCCAAGAACGGGACCGACTTGGCATGCGCCTGGCCGGCCAGGTGGTAGACGGGTGTGCCCTTCGCCCGCTGGCCCTCGGCGAATTCGTGGCAGAGGCGGCTCTTGCCGACTCCCACTTGGCCGACAATCCCGATCACCTGGCCCCGGCCGGCGAACGCCCGCTCCAGCGCGCGCAGCTCCTCGTCGCGGCCGACGAAGCGCGAGAAGCCGCGCCCGCGCCGGACGTCGAGCCGTCCGCGAGCCGCGCCGACGCCGGTCAGCTCGTGGACCCGCAGCGGGCGGCTCGAACCCTTGACCTCGAACTGACCAAGATCTGTGAGCGTCAGATAGCCCTCCACCAGCGCTGCCGTGTGCTCTGTGAGACAGACGCGGTCGGCGGCCGCGAGCTGCTCCATCCGCTGCGCGAGCCCGACCGTGTGCCCGAGCGCGGTGTACTCCATCCCGAGGTCCTCGCCGATCGCCCCAACCACCACCTCGCCGGAGTTGAGACCCATCCGGACCGAGAAGCCGAGCCCCTGCGCGCGGCGCAGCTCCGCTGCAAAGTTGGCGAGCTCGCGCTGGAGCTCGAGCGCCGCGTAGCAGGCGCGCCGAGCGTGGTCCTCATGGGCGATCGGCGCCCCGAACAGCGCCATGATCCCGTCGCCCGTGAACTTGTCCACTGTCCCCTCAAAGCGGTGGACGCCCTCACAGAGGATCGCGAAGAAGCGATCCATGATCCGCCGCCACTCCTCCGGGTCGCTGTGCTCGGCGAGCTCCATCGAGCCCATCACGTCGGCGAACAGCACCGTCACCTGCTTGCGCTCGCCTTCCAAGGCGCCGCCACCGGCGCGAATCTTCTCCGCCAAGTGCTCAGGGGGGCGGGAGCGCAGCTTGGGCACGGCGATCGCGGCGGCGCCGGCCAGCGCCTGGCCGCAGCCGTCGCAGTACCTGGTCGCCGGCGGATTCGCCGTGCTACAGGACGGGCACGTAACCGTCTCGATCAGAGCCGTGGCGCACTGAGCGCAAAAACGCGCGCCCTCACGATTCGGGTGGCCGCAGGAAGGGCAGTCCATGTCGAGCCCAGTACGAGTGCCGGTTAAGACGAGCGTACCCCAGTCGGGCGCGGCCCGAAAGGGCGCGGGCGCACGGCGGTGCCGGACGTGCCGCGTCTCCGGCTCATGAAGGGAAGGCAGGCGGCAGTCCCCGGAGCAGACCTGCCACCTCCGCTTTGCTGGACGAGTGGGCCTCTCCCCTGGCCAGGCGCCCGCTCGGGAGGACTCGCTCGGATCGAGCGGATCGAGCCGGGGAGGATCTGGTTCGAGCGCGGGATCGGCCCGTTCGAGGTTCCGGAGGAGGTCAGCGCCGAGAGCGAGACCGGCTGGGAAGTCTGGATCGCCGCCGCGCCGGCCGAGGGCAAATGGCATCTGCTCGAGTGCGGGATGGTCTATCCGTAGCCTTGGTTATACTGCCGGTATGACTGAATCAACCGCCAAGGTGGGGCCCAAGGGCCAGGTGGTGATCCCCAAGCGGATCCGGGACGAGCTCGGGATTCGGGTTGGCGAGCGGGTGACGGTTGCCCGTGAGGGGACCGAGGTGCGGGTGCGTCGCATCCTCTCTCTCGATGAGCTGCAGGGAGCATTCACCGGACGTGGAGGGACCAAGGACCTCGAGCGAGAGCACCGCGACGAGCTCCGTCGGGAGGAGCGCCGGGCGCGGAGGGCGCGGGCCTGAGCGCGGTCCTCGACGCCTGGGCGCTCCTCGCGTTCCTGCACGACGAACCCCCAGCCGGGCGGGTGCGGATCGCGATCGAGGAGGGCGCGATCGCGTCGTGGATCAACCTCGGCGAGGTGCTCTACATTGAGATCCGCCGACATGGGGAGGAGCGCGCCAGCGCAGTCGTCGAGAGCCTCGCCGAGCAGCTCGCCCACGTGGAGGATGCCGATGCCGAGCTGACGCGCGCCGCCGCGCGGATCAAGGCCGG
Source organism: Gaiellaceae bacterium (assembly GCA_035639875.1). Classification (GTDB taxonomy): domain Bacteria; phylum Actinomycetota; class Thermoleophilia; order Gaiellales; family Gaiellaceae; genus JAIBJP01. The sequence goes on from DASQXE010000044.1 coordinate 2,798, forward strand.
CGGTGGAGTCTCGTATGCCGACTGCTTTGCGGTCGCGACCGCGGAGCGCCATGCGGCTCCGCTCCTAACGGGCGATCCGGAGCTCCTCGCGATCGAGCACCCCGGCCTCACCGTCGTCGACCTCACCGAACCGACGAGGAGGAGCCGAGCATAGTCATGAGAGCCGAGTACGTGAGAGCCGAGTACGACAGCCAGGCTGACGCCCTCTCGATCCAGCTTCTCGAGGAGAGCTGGGACGACGGCGATCAGATCGACGACACCTACTGCACGGTGGCGCTCGCCGGCGGGCGAGCGGCGAACGTCGAACTGATCGCCCCTCCGGATCATCTCGACCTGCTCGCCAT
>DASQXE010000045.1:0-6254 GCA_035639875.1 Gaiellaceae bacterium
GCAGATCGACGTGTCCGCCATCGCCTCGAGCCACTCTTCCATCTGCGCGCGCGGCATGGCGGCACGCCCGTGCTCGAGCTCCTCGAGGGCGTGGTGCATGCCGCGGTTGCCGATCCGACAGGGTGTGCATTTCTGGCACGACTCCTCGGCGAAGAAGCGCATCGTCTCGGTGAGGAGACGGAGCGGGGAATAGCTCTCGGGGAAGACCTGCAGGCCGGCCGATCCTGGCCCGGCGCCCCAGTCGCGTAGCGATTCGCGCGTAAGCTCCACGTCGAGCGCATCGGGCGGCAGGATCCCGCTCGCCGCCCCGCCCGGAACGATCGCCGAGACGGCACCGGTCGCGCCGCCGGCGTATTGCTCGATCAGCCGGCGCGGGGTGACATCGAGGGGAGCCTCGTAGCACCCCGGCTCGCGCACCGCGCCGGAAACCGACCAGAGCCGGACGCGCGGCCATGCCTCGCCTCCGTTTCTGAGGATTGCCGGAACGTGGGCGAGCGTCTCGACGTTGTTGATCAGCGTGGGGCGCCCGAGGTAGCCGACCTGGCTCGGGAAAGGCGGCTTCAGCCGCGGCATGCCGCGACGGCCTTCCATGGACTCGAGCATGGCAGTCTCCTCGCCGCAGATGTAGGCGCCCGCGCCGACGACGAGCTCGAGCGAGTGGCCGTCGAGGAGTCCGGCGGAGCGGAACTCGTCGAGCGCATGGGTCAGCCGTTCGCGCGCTGTCGCGTACTCCTCGCGCAGGTAGATGAAGCCCTCGCTCGCCTCCGCGAAGTCCATCGCGATGAGGGCCCCCTCGATCATGAGATGGGGGCGCAGCTCCATCACGTAGCGATCCTTGATCTTTCCCGGCTCGCCCTCGTCGGCGTTCACGACGACGTAGCGCGGTCCGGGCTCCTTGGCGACCGCCTCCCACTTGACTCCGGTGGGGAAGCCGGCGCCGCCGTACCCGGTGAGGCCGGACGCTTTCAGCTCGTCCACGATCTTCTCCCGCGACGGGAGCGCTCGCAGCACCTCCAGGCCACCGCGGCGCTCGTAGTCGGCGAGGATCTCGTCCCGCTCGCCCAGCGCTATCGAAGGACCGTCGTTCGTGCGGTAGACGACCTCGGGCTCGACCCGGTCGCCGCGCAGCAACACGGGCGCGAGGTCGCAGTGGCCGAGGCATTCGACGCCGAGGACGGGAACGCCCCTTGCCTGCTCGCCCTCACGCGCCAGCAGCTCCTTGGCGCCGAGACAGTCGCAGACCGGCCCGATGCAGACACGGATGGCCTCCACCGGCACCTGCAGGAAGGAGTAGAAGGAGATGACCTCGTGCACCTCGCCGCGCCGGATGTTCATGTGGTCGGCGAGCGCATCCGAGAGCTCCGGAGTTAGCGGGCCGACCTCGCGGCGAATTCGCCCGAGGTTGTCGAGGAGCCGCGTCCGCTCCCTGGGTAGCTCGGGGAGGAGCTCTGTCAGCCGGAGGACGTCGATGCCGCTGATCATAGTCCGCGCGCCACCCTTGATCTGCAGGAAAAAGTCACCCAAAGTGAGTAGGTCCTGTCGGTCGCACGCTTGAAATTAGACGCCAAGCGGGCGAAGCCCGCGCCCGGCGTGGCGCTGCGGGCGCCAGCCGTGGCGGCGAGTTCCACCCTCACGCCGCAGCCGAGCGTTGCCGTCAAATTAAACGGCCAGCCGGCGAAGCCGGCGCCAGCCGTTGAGAGCGCGGGGCATCTGTACGAGGACTACTACGATCGGATCTTCGGCTACTGCCTCTATCAGCTGGGCAGCCGCGAGGAGGCCGAGGACGCCGCGCAGACCACGTTCATGTGGGCCTTTCGCGGACTTCGGCGCGGCGTCGTCCCGCGCGCGGAGGCGAACTGGCTCTTCGCCATAGCGCAGAACGCCTGCCGTGCTCGCCACCGGAGCCGCGCCCGCGGGCGCGAGCGCGAGGTGCTGAGCGATCCCGTCACTCTCGCCGACCTGTCCCCGGCTCCCCAGACCGAGACCGACGCGCTCATGGGAATCGAAGACGCGCTGGCGCGCATGCCCGAGCTGCAGCGGCGGGCCATCCTCCTGCGGGAATGGCGCGGGCTGTCGTACAAGGAGATCGCGGCGGAGTTGGAGCTCTCGGGCGCAGCGGTGGAGACGTTGATCTTCCGCGCGCGCCGCTCGCTCGCGGAGCTTCTCGCGGGCCCCACTGCGCCCAGGCGCGCCCGCAAGTACGCGATCGATCTCGGCTCGACCGGGGCGGCCCTCAAGTCCCTCTTCGGGGCAGGCTCGGCCGCAAAGGTGGCGGCCGGAATTGCGGCCGTTGTTGCCGCGACCACCATCGCAGTCGGATCGGTCGAGCGCACCCGCAGCGACGGCGCTTCGCCCGCGCGGAACATCCCCGTGACGGTCGTGCCGCAGACTCCACGCGCGCACCCGGGCGTCGGGCGCCATTCCGTTCTGAAGAAGCACGGGGCGATGCGACCTGCGGTGACCAAGCCGAAGCCGTCTTCCGGCGCCTCCGAATCGGCACCTGAGGGCTCGCTCGGCTCCGGAGTCGGCCATGCGATAGACCAGACGAGCGGCACGATTCCGGTCGTGGGGGACGTGGTCCGCGAATTGCCGCTCGACACGGCCACCGGCGCGGTGGACGAGGCAGTCGCCACCGTCACGGACGCCGCGGCGCCGGTCTCGGACGCGCTTCCTTAGGCTTCCTCCCTCGAACGAGGGAACCGGCGCAAGATTTCTCGCGTTGGAGCTTCCTTGATGACATGCGCCTCCGAGTCCTCGTCGTCGACGACCACCCGCTCTTCGCCGAGGCAGTCGCCGCCCTCCTGGAATCGGATGGCCGGATCGAGGTCGTCGGTCGCGCCGAGAACGGTGCCGAGGCTGTCGACTTCGCTCGGAAGCTCGAGCCGGACGTCGTCTTGATGGACATCAAGATGCCGCTCATGACGGGGATCGAGGCGACCGAACGGATCCTCGCCTGGTTGCCGGAGACGAAGGTCGTGATCGTGACCGCACACGGTTCGCCGCAGGAGGTCGAGCAGGCGCTCATGGCCGGCGCCGTCGGCTGCCTGACGAAGGACGACCTCGGTCTCCGGCTCGTCGAGACGACGCTCGAGCTCGCCGGTGTCGAAACGCAGGAATTCGCCGCAAGTTTTTCGGCCGCCGGACCTCTTTATCGGTAGGAAGCTCCCGTTGGAGGCACGCCGCAAAGCCTAGGACGGGAACCCGGCTTCCTCAGCATCAAGGGAACGGCTCCCACACTCCCACTGCCGTTCCTTCCTCTCCCCGGAGGCGGTCGCAGCTCCCGACCGCCTCCTCCCCTTTCTAGGAAGCCTCGAAGAAACTGCTACGGAAGGACGACCGTGGTGGTCGTGCCGGCGAGGCCGCCGGTCTCCGCGAGCGGCAGGTCACCTGCGTCTGGCACGCCGGGCGTCTCGGTCGGCACCGGCGGGTCCGGCTGGTCGACCGTGACGGTGCCGACGCCTGGGACCGTTGCCTGGAGGAGCGGCGGCTCCGACGTTTCGTCGGGCGGCGGCTTCGGATGGTCCTTCGAGCCGGACCCGGAGCCGGATCCCGATCCGCCCGAGCGGCCGCCCTTGCCGCTCGTCTTGCCCGTGCTGGGAGCGGTCGCGGCTGCCCCCGCGGCGGCCCGCCGCGGGATGGACGCGAGCTCGCGCCGATCGAGGGCGACGCCGGCTGTGACGACGTCGGTCGCCGGCGTCGGCTCGAGCGCCTGGGACGAACGGAATGGAAGGCCCTCGGTACCCCGTACTGCGAACCAGATCGCACAAGCGATCGCGGCGAGCGCGAGCAGGTCGCGCCGCTCGAAGCGCCAACGCGGACCCTCGTGAAACGCATCCGGCGCCGTCACGAGCCTCGGCGCGCGCGGCGGCGGGGGCGAAGCGAACGCTGCGCGCGTCCTCGGCACAGCCGTACGCGTGCCGAGAAGCTCTTCCTCGGAGGGTCGACCGACCCACCGAAACCGTTTCGACTCCTGTACGTCCCGAGGAGCCTCCATTGGTTCCCCCTATCCGAACGGCGGTGTAGTGGTTCGAGTACTTATCTGTCTCCTAAATCGGAAATGCCGGGAGACAGCAAAAGAGGTCCGGCCTAACTCGTACGGGGGATTCGCCGCTACGCTTGCCGCCAAATGGCACTTCCCCCGCAGTCGGCCGCGCGTGTCGACGTCGTTCGGCTCCCCGGCGGGGCGGCGGAGCCGGACGAGCTCGCGGTCGAAGAGCCGCTCGAGATCAGGATCGCCGGGCGGCCGATTGCGGTCACGATGCGAACTCCGGGCCACGACGAGGAGCTCGCACTCGGCTTCCTCGTCTCGGAGGGAATCGAGCCACAAGCAGCGGTCGTTCCGGAGGATCTCGCCGCGAACACGATCGACGTCGAGGCCGCGGGGTTCGATCCGGCGCGGCTCGAGCGCCACTTCTACACGTCGTCGTCGTGCGGGGTTTGTGGCAAGGGTGCGCTCGAGGCCGTCTCAGTGGAGGCGCCCCGGGTCACGAGTGAGCTCACGATCCCGGCCGAGCGTGTCGCCGTCCTCCCCGAGCGCCTCCGCGCCGCGCAACCGACGTTCGCCGCGACTGGGGGGCTGCATGCGACGGGCCTCTTCGAGCCCGATGGGACACTCGTCTGCGTTCGCGAGGACGTCGGCCGCCACAATGCCATGGACAAGGTCGTCGGCTTCGCGTTTCGAGAGGGCCTGCTGCCGCTGGCCGAACGGATCCTGTGCGTGAGCGGACGCCTCTCGTTCGAGCTCGTCCAAAAGGCCGCAGTAGCCGGCTGCCCGATCGTCGTCGCCGTCGGGGCGCCGTCGACCCTGGCGGTCGACCTCGCCCGCGACCGGGGCGTGACGCTATGCGGCTTCGTCCGCGATGGCCGGGTGAACGTGTACTCCGAGCCGTGGCGGATTCAGTGACCTTCGCCGTAGCGGCCGAGGCATACGATCGGCATGTCGGGCGGTACGGTTCGGCTCTTGCCGATGGCCTGATCGGCGTGGCCGGCATCCAACCGGGGCAGCGCGCGCTCGACGTGGGAAGCGGGCCAGGGGCGCTGACGCACGCCCTCGTCGCCGTTCTCGCGGAGGAGAACGTCGCAGCGGTAGACCCATCCGAATCGTTCGTGGCCGCGCTGCGGGACCGGCTGCCACGCGTCGACGTGCGCCTCGCAGCAGCCGAGAGCCTCCCGTTCGACGACGCGTCCTTCGACGCTGCGCTCGCCCAGCTCGTCGTCAACTTCATGGCGGAGCCCGAGCGGGGCGTCGCGGAGATGCGGCGAGTGACCAGGAACGGTGGAACCGTGGCTGCATGTGTCTGGGACTACGCGGGCGAGATGACTCTGCTTCGGTGCTTTTGGGAGGCGGCGGCCGCGCTGGATCCCGAAAGAGTCAGGTCCCGAGACGAGCGTGTGACGATGCGCTTTTCGCACGCAGGGGAGCTCGCGGATCTTTGGCGCGGCGTCGGTCTCAGGGAGGTCGAGGACGGCGAGCTGGTCGTGGCTGCCGACTACGAGTGCTTCGACGATCTCTGGGGGCCCTTTGCCGCGGGGGTCGCACCTTCCGGCGCCTACGCTGCCTCACTCGACGAAGATCGCCGGCGCGACCTCCGCGACGAATACCGACGGCGCCTCGGATCCCCTGACGGCCCGTTTCGCCTCAGCGCACGCGCGTGGTACGCGGTCGGTCGCACGTAGCCGGCGTTCTGCTCGTCGGAGGTTCGAGCCGTCGCTTCGGATCGCCCAAGGCGCTGGCTCGGGTCGGGGACGAGATGCTCGCCGAGCGGGCGTACCGCGTCCTCGAAGAAGCGTTCGAGCGGGTGATCGCGGTCGGCAAGGTGGGCGATGCCCTACCGCTCCCGTTCGCGGTGCTCGATGACGGAAGCGACGAGCGTGCGGCGATCGTCGGCGTCGCTGCCGGCTTGCGGTTGGCCGCCGCCGACGTCTGCGTCGTCCTGCCGACGGACATGCCCTTCGTCACCGCCGAGTTGCTCGAGTCTCTCGCGGACGGAGTCGCGGAGCTCGACGCCGCTGTCGTCCCGACCGGTCCGTTGCCGGGGGCGTACAGGCATACGGCGCTGCCGGTCTTCGAGCGGCGGATCGCGGCCGGCGAGCTGCGGCTTCAAGACGCGCTCGCCGGGCTACACACGCGCGTGGTTGACGCTGACCCGGCGCTCCTCCGCAACATCAACACGCCGGAAGATCTCAGGCGTACGAGATGAACTCGAGCAGGCTCCCGTCCGGGTCCCGGAAATAGAGGCTCGTTCCGTCCCCGC
>DASQXE010000046.1:0-5296 GCA_035639875.1 Gaiellaceae bacterium
GCCGGCGGGGTGGGTGTCGTCGCCTTCGTATTCGGTTGCGATCACGCCCTCCGACTCGAAGCCGAGCGCACGGTAGAAGGTGAGCGCCCGCTCGAAGTCGTCTACGGCGAGGGTGATCACGTTAACGCGTGCGTCCATCAGGGCTCCTCTGTCGTTTCGGATGGGTGATGACGTCAGTAAAGCCGGACAAGACCGCTAAGGCCGTCACTCTTGGAAAGGATCCTGGTGGGGGGGTCGACTCGTGAAAGGAGTTGACCTCAGCGATGGTGCAGCAAGGACAGGTGTTCGAACTAACGCGGTGCGGGCCTGGCGGGGAACGGCTGTGGGCGTACCGCTACCGGACCGGCGGTCGCGACTCCAAGCGTGTGCAGCGAGGTGGATTCGTCTCTGAGCAGGATGCGCGTGACGCGCTCGAGCGCGAGCTGGAGCGGCTTCGGCGGGAACGACGGATCGCTCGCAGGCTGACGCTGGCCGAGCTCGTCGAGACGTATCTCGCGCAGCACGACGTGCAGCCGGTGACGATCGAGAAGCTCCGCTACCTCCTCAGCAAGGCGACGGCGGTGTTCGGCGATCGCCGGATCGGTGAGCTGACCTCGCAGGAGATCGCCGCGTGGCGGATGACGATCTCACCCGGCTACCGTTTCGAAGCAACCCAGGCGCTGCGGCAGGTGCTTCACCGGGCAGTGGCGTGGGGGATGATCGACGTCAACCCGGCCAAGGTCGGTGTCGACAATCCGGTGCGGCGGCGGAAGGAGCAGCATCCGTTCGAGTCGTGGAAGGAGCTGGAGGCGCTCGCCGCGGCCATCGGACCACGCTACGGGCCGATGATCCTGTTCGCGGCCGCGACCGGGCTACGGCCGGCGGAGTGGATCGCGCTCGAGAAACGCGACGTTGACCGGAAGGAGCGTGTCGTTTTCGTCCGCCGCTCGTTCACCCGAGGCGAGGTCAAGTTTCCGAAGACCGAAGCGAGCGTGCGAGCGGTGCCGCTGCAGGCGCGGGCGTTCGACGCGCTCGACCGGATCAAGGACGGCAACGGCTCGCCACTGCTGTTTCCGGGCGAGCGGGGCGGCTACCTCGACATCCACCACTTCCGGCCGTTCCAGTGGCGCCCCGCGCAGAAGGCGGCGGGCATCACGCCGCTGCGGCGAGTCTACGATCTCCGGCACACGTTCGCGACGTTTGCTCTTCGTGCCGGCATCTCGACCTTCGACCTTTCGCGCTACATGGGAGCCAGCTTGACGATGATCGACCGCCACTACGGCCATCTCGCCCGCGACGGACGCGAGCATGCAATCAAGCTCCTCGATGCATTGAACGCGCCCGAGTTCAAACCGTGGACACTGGTGGACGCCGCGTGGACGCCGAAACAGCCGGCCGGCGTCACACCTGAAAACGAAAGCCATGTCTAAGCAGGGAGAAAGCTGAAGCCCTCTGACGGACTCGAACCGTCGACCCCCTCCTTACCATGGAGGTGCTCTACCAACTGAGCTAAGAGGGCGCGCGCGGTCATGGTAGCGGCCTCCCCGGGTTTGACGAGAGCGGCGCCGGGAACGAGACAGACATGCTTCGCAAGCTGTTGTGGACCGGGCTCTACGCCGGTCTCGGCGCCGCGGCCACCATGGGCGCCCGCGTCGTGGCGTCGCGCATCTGGCGCGTCGCCACGGGGGAGCAGCCGCCCGTCAAGAAATGACCAAGGGAGATGCATTGATGGAGCGCGGCGCCAACCGCTTGCAACGGCTCGCCGAGCGCGCGGCAGCGTCAGGCGGGCTGACCGCGAAGCTCGCGCAGCCGCTGGCCGAAGACGCGGTGCTTCTCCGCCGGATGAAGCCAAGCCTGATCGTCGCCCGTGCGAAGGGCGAGGCACGGACGAACCTCGAGCCCAGCTCGAACGTCGTCGCGCCGAGCGGGCCGCAGCTCCGCAAGCGCCCAAAGACGAGAGGCGGGCCCAATCCCTGGCTCGTGATGGGTGCCGCGGTCGTCGTCGGCGTCGCTGTGGCCAAGTTCATCGACTGGAGGGGCCATGCCCACCCACGCGACTGAGCGGCGCGGAGTTGGGCCAGCGGCGAAGGAGGTCGCCGAGCGCGCGAGCACGCTCGCGCGCCTGGAGCTCGAGCTTGCCATCCTCGAGCTCAAGCGCAAGGTCATCGCGCTGGGGCTAGGGATCGGCGCGCTTGCCGGAGCAGGGATCTTCCTCCTCTTGGCGCTCGGGTTCGCGCTCGCTGCCGCGGGAGCGGCGTTTGCGCTCGTCGTCTCGACCTGGCTCGCGTTGCTCATCGTCGGCGGCGGGCTCGTGCTCGTTGCGTCGATTCTCGCGCTCGTCGGGTTGGCCGCTGTGAAGAGAGGCGTGCCGCCGGTGCCGGAGCAGGCAGTTGCCGAGGCGCGTTTGACCACGGAGGCATTGAAGGGCGATGGCACGCACTAACACCCGCTCGCCGCAAGACGTCCGTCGCGCGATCGCAAGCGAGCGAGACCAGCTGGCCGCCGCGGCCGAAGACCTGCGCGCCGGCCTCGGGGAGGCAACCGACGTGACGGGCAAGCTCCGAGCCCGCCTCCCGATCGTGGCCGCAGGCGCGCTCGGCGCGGGATTCGTGCTCGCAGGGGGGCTGGGCGCAACGATGCGGCTGTTTTTCCGGCGAGGCCGCGAAGGAAGAGAAAAGGCGAGAGTGGGCCCCTTCGCGTTCATCGATCGCCGCTAACGAAGGCAGGAGGGAGGACCGGATGGCCAAGAGCATCACCGAAGTCATGACGACCAACGTCCGGGCATGCGAGCCGAACGCCACCGTCGCCGAGGCCGCGAAGCTGATGGCGAAGGAGGACGTCGGCCCGATCCCGGTCGTCGAGGAAGGACGGCTCGTTGGTCTGATCACCGACCGTGACATCGTCGTTCGCGTGGTCGCCAACGACAAGGATCCGAAGACGACCACCGTTGGGCAGATCGCGTCGAGCGACCTGGTGACCGTGTCGCCGCAGGAAAACCTCGACGACGCTCTGACTCTCATGGCCGAGCGTCAGGTGCGGAGACTGCCGGTCGTCGAGGGCGATCGGCTCGTGGGCATCGTCGCCCAGGCCGACATCGCGCGCATCGGCAAGGACAAGAAGACCGGCGAGGTCGTCGAAGAGATCTCTCGCTAGGCGGCGGAGCGGGGCGGGAGCGAACCCGCCCCGCTCATTTTTCTAGGACTTCTGCGGCGCCGGCGTGCCCGGCATGTGGAGGAGATTTTCGACCTCGCGCACGCCTTGAACCTTGCGCGCGGCCTTTTCGAGGTCCTTGATCATCCCCTCGTCATCGACCTCGCCGCGCAGGATGACGACGCCGTCCTCCGCGTTCACGTTCACCCTGCCCTTGGGCGCCTCGGCGCCCCGGAAGATCTCGCTCTCGACCTTCCGGGCGAGCGTGATGTCGTCGGGCTGAGGCTTCTCTTCCTCTTTCAGGTGGGCCGCCTTCTGCTTGAGGCCGTACGCTTCGGCCGCCACGCCGCGGCCCGCACGGCCCGCCTTCCGCCCGCCCTGGCGGAAGAAAGCAACCACCCTGTCGCGCGTCATGTTGCGGCGCCTCGCGCCGTTCTGCGGATCGAAGAACCACGTGACCGCGGCGCCAAGCGCCGCGCCGATCGCCAGCAATCGCTTCATCGTTCCCCTCTCTCTCTCGGTTCCCCGTCCGGGTACCCGACTTCCCTCGCGGCCTAACGGCTGGTCACGTTAGGCGGCTCTGCGGCGCGGAAACCTAAGCATCATGGGCGAAGAGCTCATCATCCTGGACGGCTCGGCGTTCTTCTACAGCGATGCGAACGGAGACGTCGAAGCCGAGGGACCGACGGGGTTCTTCTTCGAGGACGTGCGTCATCTCTCGACCTGGAACCTCACCCTGGACGGGCAGCCGATCGAGCCGCTGACGAGCCGGCGCGTCGACTACTACTCGGCCCGGGTGGTCGGGTGCCCGGCCGAAGAGGCGAACGGCCTCGTGGTGCGCCGAGACCGCTTCGTCACCGACGGCTTCCACGAGGACATCGTCGTCGAGAATCTCGGCGACGCCACCCGGACCGTGCGGGTGGCGCTCGAGTTCGCGTCCGATTTCGCCGACGTCATGGAGGCCCAGGACGCGGACGAGAAGGGCGCCGGGCGCAGATGGGTAGATCTCGGCTCGCGCTCGGCAACCTTGCAGTACGAGCGGCGCGGCTACAACCGGGGCACGGTCGTCACCTTCAGCCGGACTCCGCAGCTCACCCGGCGCTGGGCCAAGTTCAAGCTCACTCTCGCGCCGCGCGAGTCGTGGGAGGTTTGCATCGACGTGACGCCGCTCGTCGAGGGCCAGCGGCGACCGTCGATCCTGCGCTGCAACTCCTTCGGCGCAGATGTCCCCAAGATGCCGAAGAGCGTCCACCAATGGCTCGAGGAGGCACCCGAGCTCGAGACGGACACCGTCGCGTTGAAGCGCATCTACCGGCAGAGCCTCCTCGATCTCGCGGCCCTGCGAATGCGTCCCACGGACGAGCTCGCGTGGGCGTTCCCCGGCGGCGGCCTCCCGTGGTTCATGACCCTGTTCGGACGCGACAGCCTCATCGCCTCGTATCAGGCGCTCCCGTTTCAGCCGAGCCTCGCCGAGGCGACGCTGACCGCCCTCGCGGGTCTCCAAGCGAACGAGTGGGACAACTTCCGCGACGGCGAGCCCGGAAAGATCCTCCACGAGCTCCGCCGCGGCACGCTCGCGCGCCTGGGCGAGGTGCCGCACACGCCGTATTACGGGTCTCACGACGCGACGCTCCTCTTCCTCATCGTCCTTGATGAGTACGAGCGCTGGACCGGGGACGCCGGTCTCGTCCGCCGGTTGGAGGAAAACGCGCGCCGGGCGATCGCGTGGATGGAAGGGCCCGCTGACATCGACGGCGACGGCTGGCTCGAGTACCTGCGGCGCTCGGGCAGCGACCGGGCGCTCTCATCGCAAGGCTGGAAGGACTCGGACGACGCGATCGTGTTTGCCGACGGCCGCCGGGCGGAGCCGCCGATCGCGCTCTGCGAGATCCAGGGCTACGCCTACGATGCGCGCCGCCGCACCGCTCGGCTTGCGCGCGAGATCTGGGACGACCAGGAGTTGGCGGCACGCCTCGAGCGCGACGCGGCCTCCCTACGAGATCGCCTCGACAAGGCCTTCTGGGTCAAGGGTCGCAGCCACTACGCTCTTGCTCTCGACAAGGACAAGCGCCAGGTCGATTCCCTCACCTCGAACGTCGGCCACCTGCTCTGGAGCGGCGTCCTGGATGAGCGGCGGGCGCGCCAGACCGGCCGCCGCCTCATGCAC
>DASQXE010000047.1:0-12641 GCA_035639875.1 Gaiellaceae bacterium
GCACGGGCTCGAGGGGTATGCGACGGAGGCCGCGTGGGGGCGCCCGGCCGGGCGCGTGCGCGCGGTGCTGCGCAGCGACGGGAGCGCTTGGCTCGTGGTCGGCCGCGAGCAACGCGTCGTCTCACTCGACGACATCGCCTGGGTCGACCATTCGCTTAACCGCGTCCGCCTGCGGCTGTCGGCCGAGCAGCTCGCGAACGCTCCTCGCCTCGACCGCGCTCGAGGCGTCGCAGGCGGCTACGCGCAGGCGGTCCGCATGCTCGCCGTCCCCGCCGGCCTCCCGCCGCCCCCACGCCCGCAGGCCGCGGTTGGGGGTTCGGAGCTCATCGTCCCCTTCGCAGCCCTCGCGCTTGGACTGCTCGCCACGCTCGCGGTCTTCGTCGGGGCCGATCTCTCCTGGGATAGGTGGGAGTTCTCGCTCTTCGCGCTGCCCGTGGCCCTACTCGTCCTTGCCCTCGTTACGGCGAAATCGGCCGCTCGCGCGTGACGGGCCCGCGCACCCGACGGAGAAGAGGCGCGAGGCTCGTCGCAAGCTCCGCGCCCGCGAGGAGCGTCAGCGTCTCCATCCCGAGCCAGTACCAGGAGTAGAGGGTGGGATCGAAGAGGAGCCGGACGGCGACGACGGCGAGCGGAACCGCCCAGACGCCGCGGATCGTCCGGCGCAGGACAAGAGCAAGTCCGATCCCCACGGCGAGCGCGGCTGCGCCTTGGGCGAGGCGCAGCGTCCAGGGGAAGTCACTACCGGGCGCCAGCACGATTCGAATGGGCGCCCAGCCCTCGACCTTCCAGCGGTGCTCGAACATGCGGAACTCGCCCCCGAGGACGAACGGGAGGTAAACGGCGCCCGTGACGAGCGCTTGGGCGGCGAGACCGCGGAGCGTCTTGCGCACGGACGGAGCGAGCAGGAGTACCGGAGCGCCGAGCACGCCCCAGATCTCGAGGCCAGCCGAGAGACCGACCAGGACACCGGCTCGACCCGTACGGCCACGGCGTGCCTCCAATCCCGCGAGGACCCAGAGGAGGGGCACCGCGACCTGAGCCGGATGGCCGTAACCGTAGGCATCGGCGGTCACCCCGAGCACGACCGCGCCAAGCCCTACGACCGTCTGGACGGCCGCCCGATGCGCGCGCCCTTCCACGAGCCTGCCGAGGACGAAGACGAGCAGAGCCGCGAGCCCCAGCTCGATCGCGAAGGCAAGGAACGAGAGGCCGCCGATCCAAGCACCGATGCGCAGCAGGACGAGCTGCAGCGGCCCGACCTGGAGAGAGGGATCGGCGAACGTGTCCGCCCAACGCGCTGAGACGAGCGTCCTCGAGGCGTCCACGAAGTACGGTAGGTCCGCCGGATCGCGTGTCCCGAAGGCTGCCACGACGGCTGCCGCGCCGAGCGGGACGAGCCAGGCGAGGAGCCCGAGGCGCTTGCCCATGCGCTCCTACTGGACGAGCTGGAGCAGCTTGAACATGGGCATGTACATCGAGATGATGATCACGCCCACCACCATTCCCACGCCGATCATCATGAGCGGCTCGATGACCGAGGTGAGCGTGGCGATCGAGCTGTCGACCTCGTCCTCGTAGAAGTCGGCGATCTTCGCGAGCATCTTCTCGAGCTCACCGGTCTCCTCGCCGACGCGCACCATCTGCGAGACCATCGGCGGGAAGACCTTCTCCTCCTCGAGCGGGATGGCGATCGGCACGCCCTGGTGGACGCGCTCCCGCACGACGGCTGTCGCGTCCTCGATGAGGCTGTTCCCGGCAGTCGAGCCGGTGATCTCGAGGGAGCGGATGATGTCGACACCGGCTGCGACGAGCGTGGACAGCGTGCGCGAGAAGCGCGCCATGCCGACCTTGACGACGATCGGCCCGACGCCGAACGGAATCTTCATGCGGAAGCGGTCCCACACGCGCCGGCCGCGCTCGGTCTTCTTGAGCCGAAAGAACCCGAAGATCAGGAGGCCGATGACGGGAAAGACGATGTAGAAGTAGCCCCGGAGGACCTTGGACATCTTCACGACGATCTGCGTGAGCGTCGGCAGGTCGCCGCCCAGCTGCTTGAAGATGTCCTCGAAGACGGGGACGAGGAACATCAGCATGCCGATGAGCACGAGCGTGGCGAAGCTCATGACCATCAGCGGGTACATCATCGCCCCCTTGACGCGACGCTTGATCCTCGTTTCCTTCTCGATCTGAAAGGCGACGCGGTCGAGGACGACGTCGAGGATGCCGGCCGCTTCTCCCGCTTCCACCATCGAGACGAAGAGCCGCGAGAAAACCCGTGGATGGCGCGCCATCGCCTCGGACAGGAGGAGTCCCGCTTCGACGTCCCCGCGCAGCTCGGTGACGACACGGGCGAGCTTCTTGTCCTCGGTCTGCTCCTCGAGGATGACGAGCGCGGTGACGACGTTCAGGCCGGCTTCGATCATCGTCGCGAACTGGCGCGAGAAAATCTGCAGCGACTTCGGCTTGACCTTCTTGACGGCCATGACGAAGGTCTGCGACGAGACGGCCTGCTCTTCCAGCGAGAGCGCGACGAGCCCGCGGACGCGCAGCGCTTCGCGCGCAGCGTTCGAGTCCGACGCGGTGACTTCGCCGTCGAGCTCGAGTCCCGCCGAGTTGATCGCCGTGTAGGCGTAGGACGCCATTCCAGTCGTGGAATCGGCATCCCTCCTTCCCTCCTTGAGGGCAACGGCGCTCGTGCCGATGACTTCTGCGGTGTTGCGGCTGAGAACTCTTCAGGTGCGCGCGCGTGGTGAGCGCGGCTTCGGCATGATCGAGCTGCTCGCCGCGATGACCGTGATGCTGATCGGCATCTTCGCGGTCTTCACCGTCTTTCAGGCCGGGATGGTGCAAATCCGGCGCGCGAGCAAGGTCACGACCGCCGCGGCCATCGGCGACGCCGAAATGGAGAAGTACCGCGCCATCCGCTTCGACTCGATCGGCCTCGCGGACACGGACGTGCTCGCCGCCGATGCGACCTACAAGGCGGACACGAGCCTCTACAAGGCTGACACGTCCCCGACCACCACGCTCTCCGGAGCGATCACGAGCTCGACGCAGCAGACGATCACCGTCACGTCGGCGGCGGCGTTCCCCTCAGCCGGTCCTTACCTCGTCAAGATCGACAGCGAGCTCATCCTCATCACGGGCGGGGCGGGTACGACCAACTGGACCGTCTACGCCACCGGCGACCGCGGGTACCTCGGCACGACCGCAACCACCCATTCCGCGGGCGCGACCGTGACGCAGATCCAACGCGTGAACATCACCAAGTGCGGCACCGCGCCGTGCACGAACTCGGTTCCGACCAAGACGGTGACGGGCGCCGACGGCAAGGCCTACCGCGTGGACACCTACATCACGTGGAAGCAGATCACGAGCTCGGGGACGGCCACCGGCCGTCTCGTGAAGCTGGTCACTATCCTCGTGCGCGACCCGACGTCGCCCTACCGCAAGTGGGCGCGGATCTCTTCAAGCTTCGACGAGTCCACGGGCGTCTGACCACGGCCCTCCGGTCAGGGCCAAAACAGGCCGCGGCGCTCGGTTAGGCGCCTGCGAGGCTGACGAGCTTGATCGCGTAGCGGGCGCCGTCGTCGGCCTGGAGGACGAGCGTCTCCCCCACGTTGATCGAGATGGTGGCGTCGCCATTCGAGAAGCTGCCGGAGACCAGCCCGATGGTCGCCGCCTGCGCGTTCACCGCGACGAGCTTGAACGTCGGATCGCTGGCCGGGAACGAGTCTCCGATGGCGAGATCCTCAGACGTGCCGTTGACCTCGATCGTGGCGGCCGTGGTGCCCACGGCCTGCGAGCCGCTCGACGAGCGGGCCGCGGTGAACGGATCCCGGCCGAAGAAGCGGCTGAACGAGAGCAACTGCCCCTCCAGGGGCTCCGGCTGAACGTCGCTATCGGGGAGGGGCCCCTCCGAGGCCGACGTAGTCGTTCCTAGGCCCGGCGTCGTCGCGGTCCCCGGAGGAGGCGTCGTGATGGGGAGTGGGGTCTCGGACGCGCCCCCGCGCACAGCCTTGTACGTCTTTGGCCCCTGCCATGCCATCAGGGCGACGAGCACGAGGCCGGCGACGACGACGAAGATCTTCTGCTTGCGCTCCTTTTGGGCGCGGAGAACGGCTTCGGTGGACGGCTTCGCCACTATCCCACCCCTCCTGCCGCCTGTGCGCCGAGATCAGCCGTCGACGTGCCGGGCGTCGTCTCGGTGCTCGTCGGCAGCGGCGCAGGCGTCGTGGCCACTGCGTGCGAGTTTTCGTCGTAGACGTACGCGGACACGACCACCACCGCCTCGATGTGCGGAAACTTCCGAATCGGATCCTCGTGCAGGTCGAGGTTGTCCAAGGTGAAGAAGCGACCCTGGGAAGCCAGCTTCCCGTCCTGTACTGACACGAGGTTGCGCAGGCGGAAGAGAAAGTCCGTGAGGTCGTAGTAGTTGCCCTCGTACGTCATGCTGATGGGCAGGATCCGGTAGCTCTCGCCGCTCACGAAGTCCTGCGGCGCAATCGTCTTGAACGTGACGCCGGTGGATTCGGCGACTGAGTTGATTTGCAGGATGATCCCCGGCATGTCGTCGCGGTCGGGCATCGCCTTCGTGAGCTGGAACAGATCGGCGACCTTGATCTTCGTCGTGGCCTCGCTCGGCCTCGACGCGAGCTTGGCCGCCCGCACCTGCGTATCCAGCTCGGCCACCCGATCCGCGAGCCGCCCCGCTTCCGCGCGCTTCGGGCGGATGACGATGAAGTAGCTCACGGCGGTCGCGATCACGAGTGCGATCGCGACGATCGGCCAAATCGGAACCTGCTTTTTCACGCCTCGCCTCGCAGGTTTCCGTTGATCGTGAACACGACCTGGTTCGGATCGTCTTTGGAGACACCCGCCTGCTCGAGATTCACCGCGGCGAGCTCGGGGATGACCGAGAGCCGGGACATGAACTCGGCCACGCTCGCTTCGCTGGTCGTGTGCCCGGTGATGGTAATCCCCTTCGGGAGTGCGCCGTCCACGAGGGCGGCGGCCCCGGGGGCACCCGGGGAGCTGCCGCTGATGGACTCGAGAGTGACGTCGCTCGGGATGACGAGCGCTATCTCGCGGAGGACGCGATCCCAAGCGAGGCGCTTGCCGAGCGCGGTCCCGAGCGCGGTCGTGCGCCCGACGCGCTCCTGCGCGAGAGCAGCGGCCTTGTCGTCGATCGACTGCTGCGCGGGTGGCGTCTGGTAGGCGGCGAGCTCCGCGCGCAAGTCCTCGACCTGGCCTTGCTTCTTCGTCACGTCCGCGCTGGAGGACAGGTACAGGGCAGCAAGGGCCGCGAAGACGAGCACGCCCGCGAGAGCGACGAGGATGTGCGGAAGTGGGCTCTCGCGCTCTTTCGCCGGTCGCGCCTCCTCCCGGGGCAGGAGGTTGAACGCCCGCATGAGCGGGACTCCGAGGAGAGGAGGTGCTTCCCTCTCGGCGAGCGCCCCGACCTTGGCCGCCTTCGGCCCCTTGCGCCGCCTCGGCTCCTTGGGCTTCTTCGGCTCCTTTTCCTTCTTGAGCTCTTTCGGCGGTTTATCCGCCTTGGGCTCCCCAGGTTCTTTCGGCCCGCGCTTGAAGAGGTCGGAGAGCTTGATTTCCTTGTGGAGATCGACCATGGCCGCGGGGTCCGCTTCTTAGAGAGCCATTCCGAGGCCGATCGGGACCGCCAACGAAGCGTCGGGAACACCGCGGAGCTTCTTCCCGACGGAGACGCCGATGAGCGGATCGCCCACGCGCACCGAAACGCCGATGAGACCGCCGAGGACAGGTGCGAGGCCTTGCAGCATGGCCGTCCCGCCCGCGAGCACGACCTCGCGGATCCCGAGCGAGTCGGGTTGGCTCTGGTAGAACTGAAGCGAGGAGACGAGCTCCCGTGAGAACGTTTGCAGCGCGGCGCGCAGGGCCTCTCTGGCCCGGGCCGCCTGCTCGGGGGTGAGGCCCTCCGGCGCCGCGTCGCCGTCGAGCGTGATCTGCGTCTTCAGGATCTCCGCCGCCTCGACGTCGAGATCGAGTGCTCGTGACAGCGCGACGGTGAGCGTGGTACCGCCCCACTCGATCACGCGCGTGAACTCGCAGTTGAACCCGTCCGAGACGGCCAGCGTCGTGCGCTCCGCGCCGATCGCGACGGCGACGAGCGCGCTCCGCTCGCGCGGTGCCATTACCGGCGGCGTGAGCGCCCGCAGGAGAGCGAAGGCTTCCAGGTCGACGCCCACGAGCCGCACGCCCGCGTGCTTGCAGGCAAGCGCGAACGAATCCACCAGCTCGCGATAGGCGACAACGAGCAGGATGCGCTTCTTCGGGACTCCGTCTTCGACGGATTCCGCCAGTACCTGAAAGTCGAGCACCGCCTGGTCGACGGGAATCGGGAGCGCTTCCTGGGCGCGGAAGCGCACGGCGTTCGCCAGCTGTTTCGGGTCCTCGATCCCCGTGATCTCGATCGTCCGCACGCCGATGCGGTTGTTCGCAATGCCGACGCGCACCGCGCGCTTCGGCAGCTTGTACTTCCGGAAGAACGCCTTCAGCTCGTTGCCGAGGGCGATCACGTCGCGAACCTCGCCTCCCATCACGATCCCGCGCGGAATCGGCTCGCGCGCGACCTGCACGAGCCTCGCAGAGGAGTTCACCTCGACACACGCGGCGGAGAGCTGCGAGGCGCCGATCTTCAATCCGACGGTCTGGCGGCCCATGATCAGCTACCGGCCACGCGGAGCGCGCTCGCCGGCTGGTCGGCGACGGCCACCCCGGCGCGCTGCAGAAGTCCTTTCAGCTGCTCGGGCCTGCTCGAGCGCGAGAGTGCGATCTCCTGCGAAACGACCCCGCGCTTGACGAAGTCGACGAGCGCCTGCTCGAGCGTCTGCATGCCCTTGCTCGTCCCGGTCTGCATGACCGAGTAGATCTGCTCGACCTTCGCCTGGCGAATCAGGTTCCGGACGGCGTCGTCAGGAAGGAGAATCTCGCAGGCCGCGACGCGGCCGCTCCCGTCGAGCGTCGGCAGCAACGTCTGAGTGACGATCCCCTGAATCGTCGAGGCGATCTGGACGCGCACCTGCTCCTGCTGGGCGGCGGGAAAAACGTCGATGAGCCGGTCGACCGTCGAGGGCGCGTCCTGCGTGTGGAGGGTGGCGAAGACGAGATGCCCGGTCTCGGCGGCCGTGAGCGCCGTTGCGATCGTCTCGAGGTCGCGCATCTCGCCGAGCAGAATCACGTCGGGGTCCTGGCGGAGCGCGCCGCGCAGCGCCTCGGCGAAGCTCGTCGCGTCCGGGCCGATCTCGCGCTGGTTGACGATGCATCGCTTATGCCGATGGAGGAACTCGATCGGGTCCTCGATAGTCATGATGTGGTCCTCGCGCGTGCGGTTGATCTCGTCGATCACCGCCGCGAGCGTCGTCGACTTGCCGGAGCCGGTCGGCCCCGTGACAAGGACGAGGCCGCGCGGCTTCGTGGCGAGCTCGTGAAGCTGCTCGGGCAACCCGAGGTCCTCGACCGTCTTGAGCTCGGTCGGGATCGCACGGAACGCGGCCCCGAGGCTTTCGCGCTGGAAGTACACGTTGACGCGGAAGCGGGCGAGGCCCGGAATCGAGTGCGACACGTCGATCTGGCGGTTGACCTCTAGGTGCTTCTGCTGCTCGGTGGAGAGGATGCGGTAGAGAAGCCGCTGCGCATCGTCCGGGCTCAGGCGCGGGAAGTCGGGCAGCCGGTCGAGGCGCCCGTTGAGGCGGATGACGGGCGCCGAGCCGACGGTGACGTGCAGGTCCGACGCGCCGCGCGCGACCATGTGCTCGAGCAGGTCGTCGATCGAAAACGAGGCAGTGTCAGGCCGAGGCGCTTCCATGGGCTCCCTCCGTGGGGTGTCATCGGCACCCACCGCCCATCCCTAAAGGGCCCACCGGAATCCCCCGTTCGAGGGGACTAACGGGGGTTTCGCGAGGCCGATACCTCCCTTTGAGCCACCGCACGCCTAACTCCAAAAGGAGGAGTCCGCACATGATCCAGAGGCTCAGCAAGCGGATCACGCAGAAAGACAATCAGGGCGGTTTTACCCTGATCGAGCTTCTGGTCGTGATCATCATCATCGGGATCCTGCTCGCAATCGCGATCCCGTCGTACCTCAGCTTCCGGGGCCGCGCCGAGAAGTCGGCCGCCCAGGCCGACGTGCGTGCGTCGATCCCCGGTGTCGAGGCGTACTACGCCGACCACAACACGTACTCGTCCCTGACGTCTGCGGTCCTCAAGGCTTCGTATGACCAGGGCATCAAGAACGTGAACGTGGTTCGCGCGACCAGCACGTCGTACTGCATTCAGAGCCAGGTCGGCCAGAACACGTACAAGAAGGGCGGCCCGGCCGCTGACATCTCGTCGGGCGCCTGTTAGTTCGGCATCCAGACTGCTGTCGGAGAGGGCGCGGAAACGCGCCCTCTCTCGTTAATGGGCGCGCGCCGGAATGCCGATAGGAAGGGCGATGGCGTCCCAGCTTCGCCTGCAAGTTGTTCTTCCGGTCGCCGTGCTTGCGATCCTCGGCCTCGGAGTCGGTGCGTTCGCGCTCGGCAAGTCTCCGTCGGCGGGAGGGAGCGGACCGCCGTCGGCCGGAGCGACCGAGCCCGTGACGACCACGACTCAGGACCCGACGTCGCCCGGAGATGCCTGGTCGACGCGGACGGACGTCTGGTGCAGGCATGTGAACGAACAGCTCGCGCTCATCGACGAACCCAAGAGCCGCACCGAGCTGCTTGCTTTCGTGTCGAAGGTCGTGCGAATCGAGGACTCGCTGCCGGCGAAGTTCCGCGGCTTCGGCTGGCCACCCGGCAAGAGGAGCGTCGTGCTCGGCTTGCGCGCCGACCTGTCTCGGTCCGTGACCGCCTCGCACGCGGCCCTGGCGGCGCTCCGCTCCGGGAACCTGACGGAATTGAACGACGCGCTCGACCGCTGGCGCGGGTCCGAACGTAACTGGAACCGCGGGATGAAGCAGCTCGGCGCCCGGGCGTGCGCATCCCATCCGATCGGCGCTGCCACCTCCGAGAGCATCGCCAAGTACGGCTCCGCGTACGCCGCACTCAGCGCGGCGCTGCTCCGTCATGGGGTGGTCGTCGTCCTCTTCTATGCGCCTGCAGACGATTACGACGCGATCCAGACGCGCGAGACCCGAGCGGGGGCCCTCGCGGCCCACGCGGGCTTCCTCGCGCTCAACGTGAAGAAGAACAATCAAGTGGCGGCGCTCGCCGCCGAGTACGACATCCGCGACGCCCCGGCCACGGTCATCTTCAAGCGCGGGCCGGCAGTCGTCTACCGCGTCACGGGCTACATGGATCGCGACGCGATCGCTCAGGCCGCAGCGAACGCAGCCGGTTGAGCGAACCGATCATGGATCCGCAGCTCAGTCGCGAAGTGCTGATCGGCGCCGAACTCGACCGCCGCTCGGCGCGCAGGGACGGCCGCGAGATCGTCACCATGCGCTGCGTCGAGGCGGACGGCATGTTCGTGATCGAGTGCGACGTCTACCCGGCGAACGGTCTGCGCGTCGAGCCGCTCCGCCCCGGCCCGTACCGCTTCGTCACCCGTGGAGAGGCGGACGAATTCATCTCCGAGGTCGTGACCTCTCTCACCTACCTCGGCTGCGAAGTCTCCTAGGAGCGGGCCTCTAGACGCGGGCGAGGCATGCCTCGCCCCTAGAGCCCTCATTTGTTCAATTAGAGACCGGGCATGCCCCGGCCCGGAACGCTAGACCAGGACGCGCGCCAACTCTTCCAGGGACGTCAGGCCCGACGTCACCTTGGCGAGGCCGTCGTCCCAGAGCATCTTCATCCCCGCCTCGAGCGCGGCTCGCTCGAGCTCTTCACGGCTGGCGTGCTGGGAGGCGAGGCGGCTCAAGGCCTCCGACATGATCATGAGCTGGAAGACGCCGATGCGGCCCTTGTAGCCCGTCTGGTTGCACCGCGGGCAGCCCTTCTTCCGATAGAGGGCGACGCCGTCCGCGGAGGCGGCCTGTTCGGCGGTGAAGCGCGCGTCGAGCATCTCCTGGCGCGTGGCCATGTACATCTCGCAGCAGTGCGTGCAGAGCTTGCGCACGAGCCGCTGGGCGAGCACGGCGGTGACCGCGGAGCCCGTGAGGAAGGGCTCCACACCCATCTCGTTCAGGCGTGTGAGCGCGCTGGGTGCGTCGTTCGTGTGCAGGGACGAGAGGACGAAGTGGCCGGTGAGCGCGGCTTCGATCGAGATCTTGGCCGTCTCGACATCGCGGATCTCTCCCACCATGACGATGTCCGGATCGGAACGGAGGATCGAACGCAGAGCGGAGGCGAAGGTGAGGCCCGCTTTCGGATTCACCTGCACCTGATTCGGCCCGGGTAGCCGGTACTCGACCGGGTCCTCGACCGTGATGATGTTCACCTCGGGGTGGTTCATCTCGGTCAGCGCCGCGTAGAGCGTGGTGGACTTACCGGAACCCGTCGGTCCCGTGACGAGCAAAGCGCCGGTGGGCTTGGCGATGATCTCCTCGAACTGCGCCCGCATCTCGTCCGAGAGGCCGAGCTCGGTGAGCGTCGGCGCCCGCTTCGACTTGTCGAGGAGGCGCATGACCACGCCCTCGCCCTCGACGGTCGGCAGCACGGCGACGCGGATGTCCAGGAGCCGGCCCGCGGCCCTCGCGTTGAGCGAGATGCGGCCGTCCTGGGGCTTACGGCGCTCGGCGATGTCCAGCTTGGCGAGGACCTTGAGACGCGTCGTGACGCCCGGGGCGAGGCGCTTCGGGATCCTCTGCACCTCGTGCAGCACGCCGTCGATTCGCAGCCGGACGACGAGAGCGTCGTCCTGAGGATCGAAATGCAGGTCGCTCGCCCCGTCTTCGGCCGCCTGCAGGATGATCGAGTTCACGAGGCGGACGAGCGGCGCGTCCGAGACGCCGTCGTCGGCCTCGAGGTCGTCGCTTTCCTCAGCCTCTTCCTCCTCGAGCTCGTCCTCGACGAGGGCGGCACGTTCCCACGCTTCAGTCGCGCGAACAAGGCGGCGGAGTTCGACCTCGATGTCCTCGGCAGGCGCGACCGCGATCTCGAGCGCGTGGCGGGTCGCGATGCGAAGCTCGTCGATTGCCTGCACGTTCGTCGGATCGGCGACGGCCACGTACAGGCGGTCGTCCGCGAGCTTGTACGGGATGGCGACGGCCCGCTCGAGCACATGCGCGGGGATGATCTGCGCCGCGGCACGGTCGATTCCCTCGGCAGCCAGATCGACGTATGGCAGATGCGAATGGTCCGCGCGGATGCGGGCGAGCGGCGTCGGCTCCGGGACGTCGACGCCGGACGCCGCCAGCCCTTCGTCGACGATGGCCTGGGCGAGCGATCCCGTCCCTGCGCGCGAGCGAACCGCTGCCAGGCGATCGACCGGGAGGAGCCCGGTCGTCTCGATCAGGTCGGCGGCGAGCTCAGTGACGGCGTTCGGCGAGATACCCGCGCCGGGCGGCGGGGACGGCTCGACGGACGAGGTCTCCTCGCCCTCGGTGGGAACGCCGCGCAGATTGGGAAGATCGTCGAACTCCACCTGACCGGTTTATCGGCAGAAACGGCCGTCCCCTGACGGGTGAGGGCCGCTAGAAGAGCCCGAGGTACGCCGAGAGAACCTGGTCCCCGGCGAAGAGGGCGACGAGGGCGCCGAAGGCGAGGAAGGGGCCGAAGGGAATCGCCATCTTCCGCGCAGCCATTCCATGGCGGGCGAAGAGGACGAGCGAGAAGCCGAGTGCGGCGAGCATCCCCACCATGAAGCCGACCGAGACAGCCTTGCCGAGGGCCGCCCCGAGGAGAAGCGCCAGCTTCACGTCTCCCATCCCCATCCCACGCGGATATGCGACCAGCGCGAGAAAGAGAAAAAGCGCGGCGCCAAGGGAGGCTCCCACCCACTCGAGGGCGCGGTCAGGGTAGAGAGCGATCTGCGCAGCCAACACGACGACCCAGGAGGGGAGGACGATCAGATCGGGCAGGATCCGCCGTTCGGCGTCGATCGCCGAGAGAACGACCAGCGCGGCGCAGAGGTAGGCGGCCACGAACGCACGCCCGGAGAATCCGAACCGGAGAAAGCACGCGGCGACCAGGAGCGCGGTCGCGAGCTCGACTGCTGGGTAGCGCCAGCCGATTCGCGCTCCGCACGCGCGGCACCGCCCTCGCAAGACGAAATAAGAGACGAGAGGGATGTTGTCGTGCCAGGCGATCTCCGCCTTGCACGCGATACATGCGGAGCGCGGCCCAACGAGCGAGCGTTTCTCGGGCAACCGGGCGGCGACGACGTTCAGGAAGCTGCCGAGGGCGAGCGCGGGCGTAAAAACGAGAACGGCAAGAGCAACGTCCACGTCCGGCATATCGGCCGGGACCGCGCTTCGCTAAAGCCGACCGCGACTAGCCCGCGTAGAGCTGTGGAGGCTGAGGCTGTGCGTACACGTCGGGGTTCCCGGGCATCCCCGCGGGCACGAACGTGAGACCGGGGAAGCTCGAGCTCGTGCTCTGGCCAAGCTTTACCGTCGATCCGTCAAGCGGCCCGTCGAACTGGGAGGTCGTGTCGAGATCGACCGCGTTCGTCGCGTAGAGAGCTCCCTGTGAGTACGCGCTGACTAGCTGGATGCTGTCGCCGCCGTTCACTTGGCTCTGCGG
>DASQXE010000048.1:0-11601 GCA_035639875.1 Gaiellaceae bacterium
ACGGCTGGGGACGATGCTCGGCGCGGCCGAGGTGAACATTGCGCATATGGCCGTGTCGCGAAACCGCCGCAGCGCAAGGGCGCTGATGGTGCTCACGCTCGACAGCGTGCCCGAGCCGGACGTGCTCGACCGTCTGCGCGCGGAGCCCGGTTTCGTGGAAGTTCGCTTCATCGTCCTGGGTGAGGAGTGAGCACGGCGTGGCCCGAGCCGGTGGAGCGGGTGGCCCGCTTTCTCCGCGAGGCCACGGTCGAGGCGCGCATCGAGGAGTTCGAGGAGGGCACGCCGACCGCGGAGGACGCCGCTCGTGCCGTCGGTTGCTCGCTCGGCCAGATCGTCAAGTCGCTCGTGTTCGTCTGCGACGGCCGCACGATCCTCGTCATGGTTCCCGGGGACCGGCGCGCAGACTCGGCCAAGGTGCGGGCGGCTGCACGCTGCGAGACGGCGAAGATCGCCGGCCCCGAAGAGGTCCAAAGGGCGACCGGATTCGAGCCCGGCGCCGTCGCGCCGTTCCCCCTGCCCGCGATGGAAGGAGTCTTCGTCGAGCAAACGCTCCTAGCGCATGAAGTCGTTTGGATCGGGGCAGGATCGCGGAGGCACATGGCGGCCCTGGCCCCATCCGACCTCCTACGCCTCACCCGCGCCCGAGCTATCGACGCCATCGGAGAGAACCCCTAACCTGTAAGGAAGGCGGCATGCAAGAGACGGAAAAGATCTGGTTCAACGGCGAGCTCGTCGACTGGGCCGACGCCAAGATCCACATCGGCGCCCACGGATTGCACTACGGCTCGGGAGTCTTCGAGGGAATCCGCTGCTACGAGACCGAAAACGGGCCGGCGGTCTTCCGCCTGGCCGACCACCTGAAGCGGCTCGAAAACTCGGCCAAGCTCCTGTACATGGAGCTGCCGTATGCTGTCGAGGAGATCCGGCTCGCCTGCCATGAGGTGATCGCGGCCAACGGTCTCGCCGAGTGCTACCTGCGACCGATCGCGTTCTACGGGTACGGGGAGCTCGGCGTGCATCCCGGTACGAACCCGATCGACGTCGCCATCATGAGCTGGCCATGGGGCGCGTACCTCGGCGAGGAGGGGCTCGAGCGGGGCGTGCGTGCCAAGGTCTCGTCCTGGAAGCGCATCGGCCCCAACACGATCCCGCACGTCGCCAAGGCGACCGGGATCTACCTCAACTCGATGCTCGCCGTGCTCGAGGCGACGCACGCCGGTTACGAGGAGGCGATCCTCCTCACGGACGACGGCTTCGTCGCCGACGGCTCGGGCGAGAACATCTTCCTCATCAAGGACGAGATCCTTTCCACCCCAGATCTGTCCGCTTCGATTCTGCCGGGCATCACCCGGCAGACGATTATCGAGATCGCGCATGCGCTCGGCTATGCGGTCCACGAGCGGCAGGTGATCCGTTCGGACCTCTATGTGGCCGACGAGCTCTTCATGTGTGGAACCGCGGCCGAGGTGACCCCGGTTCGTTCCGTAGACGACCATGAGATCGGCCCACCCGGGCCGGTGACGAAGAAGATCCAGCAGGCCTTCTTCGACGCCGTGCGCGGCCGCGACGAGCGCTGGTCCCGCTGGCTCGAATACCTCGAGAAGACTCCCACCGCGCCGGGCTCTTGACGGACG
Source organism: Gaiellaceae bacterium (assembly GCA_035639875.1). Taxonomy (GTDB): domain Bacteria; phylum Actinomycetota; class Thermoleophilia; order Gaiellales; family Gaiellaceae; genus JAIBJP01. Next base: position 1,635 of record DASQXE010000048.1, read on the forward strand.
AAATCCCTCTTTCCGCTCCCTGGATCGAGGAGCGGGAGGAGGAGTTGGTTGCAGAGGTGCTGCGTTCAGGCCGGCTCTCGCTCGGCCCGATGGTCGACCGCTTCGAGCAGGCCCTCGCCGAGCGCCTCGGGGCCCGGCACGTGGCGGCCGTCTCGAGCGGAACCGCAGGCCTCCACCTCGCCGTGCGGCTCGCCGGCATAGCGCCTGGAGACGAGGTCATCACGACTCCGTTTTCCTTCGTCGCCTCGGCGAACTGCCTCCTCTACGAGGGTGCGACCCCCGTCTTCGTGGACGTCGACCCCGCCACGTTGAACCTCGATCCCGCCGCGGTCGAGGCCGTGGTGACGGAGCGAACCAAGGCGATCCTCGCGGTCGACATCTTCGGCTATCCGGCCGAACTCGCCGAGTTGCGGGCGATCGCCGAGCGTCACGGGCTCGAGCTCGTCGAGGACGCCTGCCAAGCGCTCGGCGCCGAGTATCGCGGGCGGCCGGTCGGCTCGTCAGGCCATCCCGCCGTGTTTGCCTTCTACCCGAACAAGCAGATAACGACAGGAGAAGGAGGAGCGGTCGCGGTCGACGCGGACGAGGACTGGCTCCTCCTCAAGAGCCTCTCGAACCAGGGGAGAAGCGATTCGGGCGAGTGGTTGACCCACGCGCACCTCGGTTACAACTATCGGCTCGACGACGTCTCCGCCGCGATCGGGCTCGCGCAGCTACAACGGCTGAATGCAATCCTCGAGCTGCGCGCGGCAGTAGCGGAACGGTACGCCGAGCTGCTCGCGTCGGTGGCCGGCGTAGAGCCACCGCTGCCGGACGACGACGATCACGTTCGGTCCTGGTTCGTGTACGTCGTCCGCCTCGCGGACGAGATCGACCGCGACGCCGTGATGGCTCGTCTGGGCGAGGAAGGGATTGCGAGCAAGCCGTACCTCCCCTCGATTCATCTGCAGCCCTACTGGCGCGATCGCTTCGGGACCCGCGAGGGAATGTATCCCGTGGCGGAGGCCGCGAGCCGGAGCACGCTCGCGCTGCCGTTTCACACGAGGCTTACGGGCGGCGAGCAAGAGCGCGTCGTAGCAGCCCTAGCCCGGGCTGTCGCCTGAGCAAGTAGGCGACGAGCACCGCGCCCACGAGGCCGAAGACGACGCTTAGGAGAAGCGGCGAGAACATGGCACCGCTAATACGTCCCGCGCCCTTCCGAAGTTCCCCTGCAGCCGCTTGCGATAATTGCAGCGATGGCGAACGGCGCTCCCACCATGGTCTTTCTCGGCTTCGGCAAGTACGTGCGGGCGGACAAGATCTACGCGCTCGAGCCCCTGCGTGGCAATGAACGCGGGGGCGGCCAGCGCACGCGCGTCTTCGTGGAGGGAATCGCCGAGCCCATCGTCGCGTCGCGCACGGAGCGTTCGATCCTCGCGGAGATGGGCCTTAGAGACGCCCGCCGTCCGCAGCTGATCGACGATGCCGTCGCCCTCGCGGAGCGCATCGTCGAGGACGCGGACAAGGGCCGCGTCGACCTCGGCGACCTCGGCCGGCGCGCGCGGCGGCTGCTCGAATCGACGTCGAAGCCCGCCGGCGGCGAACAGCTTTTCTAGTGCACCCGCGGCTCGGGCGCGCCTTCTTCGCGCGCAGCGTGCATGAGGTCGCGCCTGACCTGATCGGTTCCACGCTGCTCGTGGACGGCGTCGGCGGGGCGATCGTCGAGGTCGAGGCCTACGACAACGAAGATCCGGCGAGCCACGGATTCCGCGGACCGACGCAGCGCAACCGCGCGATGTTCGGGCCGCCGGGGCACGCGTACGTCTACCGCTCGTACGGAATCCACTGGTGCCTGAACCTCGTCTGCGAAGACGAAGGGCGTGCGGCCGCCGTCCTCATCCGCGCGCTCCATCCCGTGCAAGGGCTCGACGTGATGCGCGCGCGGCGAGGGGCCGAGGACTTGCGGCTCCTCTGCTCCGGGCCCGGGAAGCTCTGCCAGGCGCTGGGCGTCAACGGCAGCCACGACGGCTTGCCGCTCGACCGCCCGCCGTTTGAGCTCTACTCGCGGCGAACATCCGCAGACGTCGTCCGCGGCGCGAGGGTGGGCATCACCGCGGCGGCCGACCGGCCCTGGCGCTACGGCCTCGCCGGCTCGCCCTTCGTCAGCCGTCCGTTTAAGAGCTCGTTCCGAAATGAGAGCTGAGTCGCATTCCGAAACGAGCTCTATCCGCGCCCGATGATGAGGCGAACCGTCATGTTGCGGACGGCCGCCAGCCCTGCGCGCGGATACTGCGCGAGGACGACGCCCGGCTTCCCGTCCGCGAACGCCTCCACCAGGCCCGCGATCTGCCGGTGTGCAAGCTTGTGACGCGCATGTTGCAGCGTTAGGCCGACCACGTCCGGGAGGCGTCCGTTCGTCGACTTGGGCAGAACGATGCGGACGGTGCTCCACGACGACAGCGTCCCGGTAGCCGGAAACTGTGCCACGACGCGGCCGAGGCGCTCGCCGGGCTTGGCCGGCCTGGTGATCACCTCGGGGGTCAGCGGCATGCTGAGGAGGCGAGCTTGGGCGTCCTTCAAGCGCGCCCCCACGACGTGCGGGACGTCGACCTCGTTTGGCTTGCAAGGAGCCCGCTTTTGCGGCCCGGAGCCGGCGACGTACATGATCGTGTGGGCGTCGCGGCAGTTGCCGTTGTCGAGGTACCAGTGGTTGTTCCGGTAGACGACCTCCTCGGGGACCGCGTACTCGGGCTGGGCCGCCGGGAAATACTCCGGCGGGTCGTGGAGGCGGCGCAGCGCCTTCGTCATGAAGGTGTTCCAGATGAGCGCCGGGAACGTGCCGCCCGCGACCGGCTCGCCGTCGAACTGGCTCGTCATCGGGACGAGCTTGTTCGGATACCCGACCCAGACGGCGGCCACGAGTTGCGGCGTGTAGCCGACGAACCACGCATCGCCGTAGTTCTCCGTTGTCCCTGTCTTGCCCGCCGCCGGCCGGTCGCTGAGCGCGGCACGCTTTCCCGTGCCCGCGCGGACGACGTTCTCGAGCATCGAATTGAGCGTGGCTGCCTCGTTCGAGTCGAGCACGGCCCGCTTTACGGGCTGGTTCTTGTCCACCCGCTTTCCGTCCACGACGCGGAGAATCGCCCGGGGGACGTCGCCCAGAAGCGAGCCGTCGACGCGGACGCCGCCGTTCGCGAAGGTTCCGAACGCGCGCGCCATCTCGAGCGGATTGACGGCGTTCACGCCCAGCCCGATCGCGAAGTAGTCGTTCAGGTGGCTCGTGATGCCGAGCCGCCTCGCCATGCGCGCGACGTTCTGCGGGCCTACCTGGGCGGTCAGCTGCGCGTACACCGAGTTGTCGGAAAACGTCGTCGCGTCGTTCAGATCGATCGGGCCGAGGTAGGAGTTCTCGTAGTTGTTCACGGCCCACAACTTGTCGCCGAGGTTGATCACGGTGGGCTGCGAGACGAAGACCGTCTGCGGCGAGATCCCTTGCGAGAGCGCGGTCGCGAGTACGAAGGGCTTGAAGGACGACCCTGCCTGCCGCTCGCCTTGGACGGCGAGGTTGAACTGGCTCTTCTTGAAGTTCCGTCCTCCGACCATCGCGAGCACGCGTCCGTCGCGGGGGTCGATCGCGACGAGCGCCGCCGCGGGACCATGCGGATCAGGGAGCCATTTGGCGATCGCCTCCTGCGCGAGGCGCTGCACGTCGATGTTGATCGACGTGTAGACCTTCAGGCCGCCGCCGAAGGTCTCCCCCGAGCCGTAATAGGGGACGAGCTGCTGCTTCACGTACTCGGCGAAGTACGGCTGGCGGCTCTTCGTCGGCGGGACGTGGACCGAGTCCGGGTCGGGAAGCGGCGTCCGATTCGCGGCCACGGCCGCCTTGCGCGTGATCAGGCCCTGCTCGACCATGAGGTTGAGGACGGTCGCGCGGCGACGCCACGCCCGCTTCGGGTTCTCCACGGGATCGAACGCGCCCGGGCTCGCCGGCAGCCCGGCGAGGAGCGCCGCCTGCGGGAGCGTGAGCTCCCTGGCGTGGCGGTGGAAGTAGACCCGCGCCGCCATCTCGATGCCGTAGGCGCCGTTCCCGAAGTAGATGGTGTTCAGGTAGGCCGTCAGGATGCGGTCTTTCGACCAGCGGCGCTCGAGCTGCCACGCAAGCGCGGCTTCCTTGAGCTTGCGGCTGATCGTCCGCTCCCGTTTCGTGTACGTGTTCTTGACGAACTGTTGCGTGATCGTCGAGCCGCCCTGCACGACCTTTTTGTTGCGTACGTCTGCCCAGACCGCGCGCACGATTCCGCGGAAGTCGACTCCGCGGTGCTCCCAGAACCGGCGGTCTTCGACCGCGACGATCGCCTGCTTCATGACGGGTGCGATCTGGTCCGACTTGACCACCACGCGACTCTCGTCGCCTCGCAGGACCGCAAGGACGGTCTTGCCGTCCGAGGCATAGATGTAACCGAGTTGCTGGAACCGCTTGTCGTTCTTGGGCTCGAGCGCGGCCAGATCGCTCGACACCTCGCTCACGAGCCCGTAGGCGAAGGAGACGAGGGAGACGAGTAAGAGGAGGAAGACGATCGAGAGGAACCGGAGCTTGCGGATCCTGCGCCGCTTGGGTCCCTTGCTGCGCTTCCGGAACAGCACGAAGCGCCCGATTCTAGACCGCTAGACGGCGCCCGTTCGGAAGAGGGGGGCGGTGGTCGGCTTGTTCACGCCGCCGGCCCGCTCGAGAGTAACTGCGACCACGGAGCCGTCAGGAACGTCTCGCGTGAGGGCTACCGCGACGCGTTCGCCGCCGGCAAAGGTCCCGGCTCGCGCTGCAGTCTCTCCTCGGATGACCCAAATCTCGTAGGTCTTCCCCGCCGGTGCGGGTTCGACGTTGCGGAGGAGGAGCGTTGCCTCTCCGGACGGGGCGACGATCAGGGAGCCGTTGGCGCCTTGGATGTCGACGGCTTCAGGTCTTTCGCCGAGCCGATTGTGGAGGGTCGCGGCCCAGATCCCCAGTCCGATTGCGGCGCACGCGGCGACCGCGGCGACGGAAGCTGCCGCCGGGAAGGCCCAGCGTCGGCGAAGAGGAACGACGTTCGGACGCTCACGTCGCGCTTGCGTCAGGATCCGCTCGCGCAGCGCGGGCGGTGGAGGAGGCATCTCTGCGTCGTAGGCGAGCGAGGCCGCCGTCTCCCGAAAGAGCGCCACCGTGTCTCGGCAGTCGGCGCAGTGGACCAGATGCTCCTCGAACTCCGCTCGCTCGGCGTCGTCCAGCGCATCGAGCGCGTAGGCGGCGCTCAGCTCGTGAATTCCGGTGCGTTCCATCGTTCCTCTTCGTGTCCCGGTTCGGCGAGGAGCTCCCGCAGACGGGCGAGCCCCGTGAACATCCTGCTCTTGATCGTACCGATGGGTTCCCCGAGACGATCCGCGAGCTCCGACTGCGTGAAACCACCGTAGTACGCGAGTTCGAGCGCCTCTCGCTGTTGGTCCGGCAGTCGGCGGAGCGCCTCCTGGACTCGTGCGCGCTGGAGGCGGAGCCAGGCTTCGTCCTCGGTCGTGTCAGCGGTGGCCTGTTGCGCGGTCTCGAGCGGCTCCGCGCGGCGCGGCTCCTCCCGCCGAACGGTGTCGACCGCGCGGCGGTGGACGAGCGTCAGGATCCAGGTGCTCGCCTTCGCGCGCTCCGGGACGAAGCGCGCTGCCGAGCGCCAGATCGCCAGAAACGCCTCCTGCACGGCGTCCTCCGCGAGCGTGCGGTCGCGGACGATACGCAGCGCGAGCCCGTGGGCGACGCCGCCGTAGCGGTCGTAGAGCTCGGCGAGGGCACTGTCGTCCGCTCGCGCCACGAGCGCCACGAGTGCTTCGTCGGAGAGATGCGCCAGGTCTCGCGCCATCGGTACGCGCCCGCCCGAGCGAGGCGGAGTCAAAGCTAACACGGCCATCCCGACTCATTCGCACGGTCTCCATCGACGGTTCACCGAACCGGACCGCGACCCGCTGCGAATACGGCGCAACCAACCCCCAAGGAGGGAGAGGAATGAGCAGGTTAGCTCTGGCATTCCTGGTGGTTCTTGGGATGGCCGCGGCGGTCACGGTCGCGCTCGTGCGCGGGCCGGCGCCGCAGGCGAGTCAAGCCTCGAGCCACCGGGAAGCGCCTCTGATCAGCCAGGATCCATCCGCGGACAACACGGACCTGTACGCGTTCGTGAGCCCCGACCGTCCGAACACGGTCACGATCGTCGCGAACTACGTCCCGCTCGAGCAGCCCGCCGGCGGGCCCAACTTCGCGAGCTTCGGTGACGACGTCCGCTACGACATCAACATCGACAACACCGGAGACGGCAAGGAGGACATCACCTACCGGTTCCGCTTCCATACGAAGACGCGGAACCCGGGAACGTTCCTCTACAACACCGGGCCGATCAACTCGCTCGACGACACGGACTGGAACCGGCCTCAAACGTACGCTGTGAGGCGCATCCGGCACGGAGACTCGACGCTGCTCGCCAGCGGGCTGACGACGCCGCCCGTGAACATCGGTCCGCGCTCGACGCCGAACTACGAGGACCTCGCAGCCGCGGCGATCCATGATCTGCCGAACGGGATCAAGGTCTTCGCGGGCCAGCGGGATGATCCGTTCTTCGTCGACCTCGGATCGATCTTCGACCTGGCCGGGCTCCGGCCCCTGAACAACCTCCACGCCATCCCGCTTGCGCCGGCGGACGGAGTCGACGGGGTGTCGGGCTACAACACCCACACGATCGCCATGCAGATCCCGATCAAGCGGCTTACCCGGAACGGCCAAACGCCGACGGGTGCCGATGATCCCAAGGCGGTGATTGGCGTGTACGCGAGTGCCCAGCGCAGGGTGATTCGGGTTCTCGCGGCGAACGGGACGCACCGGGAATCGGGCGACTGGCGGCAGGTATCCCGCCTGGGAGAGCCGCTGATCAACGAGGCGGTCATTCCGCTCGGCCAGAAGGATCGCTGGAACTCCACCGATCCGGAGGACGACTCGCAGTTCACCCGCCGCTACCTCAACCCTGAGGTGACGCACCTGGAGAACGCGCTCTACGCGGCGCTCGACAATGCGCCCGAGCACGACCGCGGCGACCTGGTCGCGGTGCTCCTGACCGGCGTTCCGGGGCTCAACTTCACGGGCTCCACGAAAGCCGACCTGGTTCGCCTGAACATGGCGATTCCGCCGGCCTCCAGCCCCGAGCGGCTCGGAGTCCTCGCCGGTGACTTCGCCGGCTTCCCGAACGGGCGGCGGCTCAGCGACGACGTCGTCGACATCGAGCTCCGCGCTTTCGCGTGCAGCTACGGCGCGGCGGCGGCGCTGGTCGAGAGCTTCGGCTTCTGCGACGGCAACGCCCATCGCACGCCGAACAACCTCATCACCGACGGCGTCGACAAGAACGAGCGGAGCTTCTCTCCGCACTTCCCGTACGTCGCCACGCCGTTTTCGGGCTACGAGGCGGTCCCGCCGACGCCCATGAGCGGTCCGTAAGAACAACCGGAAGGGGCCTGTCCATGTGGGGGCAGGCCCCTTCCTCACTGCGAGGGGAGCGGATGAAAACGAAGATTCTCGTGGCGGTTGCCGTGGCGGTGTTGACCTCGGTCGCCGCCTTCCTCGGGGGCGCCCTCGACCGATCGCAAGCGGGCGAGGCTCCGAGGGGCGATGTCCAGGCCGCAGCCGGCCGCCTGCTCGCAGGGTTCTCCCCGGGCGATACGGCGGCCTACGTCGCCCGGCTCGAGGCGAAGGTGGCTGGAGAGCCCCACGATGCCCGCTCCCTCGTGCTGCTCGGGCTCGCGTATCAGCAACGCGCACGGGAGACGGGCGATGCGAGCTACTACCCGCGCTCCGGCGCCGCGCTTCACCGCGCCCAGCGCCTCGAGCCGACGAATTCTCTGGCCCTCACCGGGCTTGCGGCGCTCGCTGCCTCGCGGCACCGCTTCGAGGAAGCGTTGCAGCTCGCGAGGCGCGCGCGTCGGCTTGCACCTGCCAGCGCGGGCCCGCTCGGCGTCCTCGGCGACGCGCTCGTCGAGCTCGGCCGCTACCACGCGGCCTTCGCCGCCTTCGATCACATGGCGGCGCTCAAGCCGAGCCTGGCCTCCTACTCGCGGGTGTCCTATGCGCGCGAGCTCCTGGGAGACTCGAGCGGCGCCGTCGCGGCGATGCGGCTCGCCGTCGAAGCTGGGGCAGGGACGCAGGAGCCGCTTGCCTGGACGCTTGTCCAGCTCGGCAACCTGTATTTCGACACGGGGCGCTTGCGACCCGCGGAGCATGCGTACCGCCGGGCGCTCAGCGTCTATCCGCGGTACGTCCACGCCGAGGCGGCCCTCGGCCGGGTGGCCGCGGCACGCGGTCGGCTCGACGCCGCGGTTCACCTCTACCAAAGGGCGGTCGAGCGGCTTCCGCTGCCCCAGTACGAAGGGGCGCTCGGCGATGTCTTGCGGGCTGCCGGTCGCGAGTCGCAGGCCCGCGAGGCCTACGGGGCCGTTGGCGCGATCGAGCGGCTCCTCGAAGCCAACGGCGTGCGGACAGAGCTCGAGACAGCGCTCTTCGACCTCGACCACGACACCCGTCTTGCCGGTGCGCTCGTCCGCGCGCGAGTCGCCTACAAGACGCGTAAGAGCATCGAGGGCGAGGACGTGCTGGCCTGGGCTCTGTATAAGAACGGCCACTGCGGCGAGGCGGAACGCCATTCGGTCCGCGCTCTCAGGCTCGGCACGCGCGATGCGCTCAAGAACTTTCACCGCGGCATGATCGAGCTCTGCCTGGGGCACGAGGACGTAGGCCGCTCCTTCCTCCGCCGCGCCCTCGCGATCAATGCCCACTTCTCGCTCGTCTACGCGCCCGCGGCCCGGGAGGCGCTGCGATGAAAAGGCTCGTCCTCGCCGTCGTCGCCGTGGCCGCGCTCGCCGTGCCCGCCGCCGCAGCCGCTCACCCGTTGGGCAACTTCACGGTGAACCGCTTCAGCGCGGTCGAGCTCTCCGGCTCGGATGTCTACGTCCATTACGTCCTCGACCTGGCCGAGATCCCCACGTATCAGGAGGGCGATCGCGTGCGCGCGCCGGCCTTTTCACGCGAGATCGCCGCACGACTCGTGCTCGAGCTCGACGGACGGCGGGTCGCGCTCTTGCCCATGCAACGCAAGCTCTCGGAGAAGCCGGGCGCGGGCGGGCTGCCGACTCTTCGCTTCGAGGCCGTCTTCCGCGCGGCCGACCTCCCGAACGGATCGACGGGGCCGGCCTCGCTCGTGTTTCACGATACGAACTTCGCCGACCGAATCGGCTGGAAGGAGGTCGTCGTCCGCGCAGAGCGAGGCGCCTCCATCACGTCATCTACGGCCTCGGCCGAGAGCGCGAGCGACGAGCTGCGCGCCTACCCGAAGGACCTGCTTCGCTCGCCGCTCGACATCACCTCGGCCCGGGTCACCTATTCCCCGGGCGCCGCAGCCGGTGTGCCGCCCGCGCTCGACGGTGGGGCGGCGCCCAACCGAGCACGGGGCGGCTTCGAGTCGCTGGTCGCGCGCGGCAGGCTCAGCGTCGGCGTCGTCCTGCTTGCGTTCCTCGTCGCGGCGTTCTGGGGCGCGGCGCACGCGCTTACGCCGGGCCATGGCAAGGCGATCGTCGCGGGTTATCTCGTCGGCTCGCGTGGCAAGCCGAGGCACGCGGTGCTGCTCGGCGCTGTCGTCACGGTCACACACACCGCCGGAGTCTTTGCGCTCGGCCTCGTCACGCTTCTGCTCTCGCGCTTCGTCGTCCCCGAGCGACTCTATCCCTGGCTGACAGTCGTCTCGGGGCTGCTCGTGGTGGTCGTCGGCGCGTCTGTCTTCTGGCGTCGTTGGCGCCACGGGCGCGCGCACGCCCACGGCCATTCGCACAGCCACGAGCACGCGCACGAGACTCGGGGCCTGCTCGGTGTCGGGATCGCGGCGGGACTCCTTCCGTGCCCGTCCGCGCTCGTCGTCCTTCTGAGCGCGATCGCTCTACA
>DASQXE010000049.1:0-5660 GCA_035639875.1 Gaiellaceae bacterium
CCGCCGGCGAAGGGCCACCGCGAGGTCAGCTCGCTGCCGCCGTCGCGCGTGCGCACCCACGACCTCAAGCCTCAGAAGCCGGTCCACCCGACGCACCCGACCAACGGCCACCACCGCGGCCAGACGAAGACTCGCAAGCCCCCCAGGCATCTCAGCCACCAACCCCCGCCGCCTCCACCTCCACCGCCTCCGCACGGCAAGGGCAAGGGCACCGGCGCCCACGGCAACGCCAACCGGTAGCTGCTAGAACACCGGCGTGGGGATTCTCAACCGCCGTAACGCCGTCCTCGGCTGGGGCGTCTGGAAGATCGGCAAGCGCGTGATGAAGCGCAAGGCGAAGGGCGCGACGCCCTCCGTCGAAGGCGGCCGCCCGAACAAGTCGCTGCTCGCGGTCGGTCTCGCCAGCATCGCCGGTGCGCTGACCTTCTGGCGCAAGCGCCGCACGGGCCCCCAGTCGGGCAGCTAAGCCCGCCCGCAGGCTGGCTTTTCCGGCCCCGCCTGGGCGATGCTTGCCCGGCGATGGCAGGAGAGATCGCGGTCTTCACTAGACCCGGGGCGCCTCGCGGTCTAGCGTTGCGCAAACGCCGGACCCGGGAGGCCCCATGCGTATCGAATCTTCTGTCACGTCCATCACCTGGATCCCGTCCGAGGCGATCGAGGGGATGCCGAAGCTGCCGTTCGAGATGGGCATCGCCCACTACGACGAACCACTGCCGGACCGGATCGTCGACCTCGAGGCGATGCACGAGCACGACCTGTTCCGCGAGGCGAACGAGCTCCGCGCCTGGATCGAGACGGACAACGGCGAGATCACGGGTCATGCCTACGCGGGCGGCGGCCGCATCGGGGTCACGCGCCTGAAGCTGCTCGGCCGCGAGATCGCGTTCGCAGCAGTGCAGTACCCGGTGATCCAGCACGAGCCGCAGGTCGGTCCCGACTGGGTCAAGTTCACGCAATCAGCCGGTGGGCACATGGGCCTGCCCGCGCCGCGCCGCGTGAAGGGCAAGCCGTTCTTCAAGATTGCCTCCGCCTCGGCGTGGACGACTCTCGAGCTGATCCTCTACGCCGACGGCACGGCGAAGGGGCGGCTCGCCGGCGCGAGCGCCTTCCCGCGCCACTGGATCTACAACGACAGCGGTGAGCTCGTCGAGAAGTCGGGCTCGATCGACTTCGAGCGCTGGTACCGCGAGTCGCACGGCCGCAGGACGCCGTGGGGCGAGGAGGACTCGCCGGCGCTCACGACCGCCGTCGAATCCGAGCTCGAGCGCGAGCTCTCCGCCTCGGTCATGCGCAGCGGCGCGAAGCTCGAGCGGCGCAGGCTCGAGGCCGAGGAGACGCTGACCGAGCAAGGCGCGGAGGGCGACGAGCTCTACCTGCTCCTCGACGGCGTGCTCGCGGTCGAGATCGACGGCGAGCCGGTCGCCGAGGTCGGCCCGGGAGCCCTCCTCGGCGAGCGGGCCCTGCTGGAAGGCCGCCGCACGGCGACGCTGCGAGTGACAACCCCGGCGCGCGTGGTCGTCATTCCGAAGGACGCAATCGAGCCGTCGGCCCTTCCCGAGCTCGCGGCAATCCACCGCCGAGAGGACTAGACCCAGCTGCGACGAGTCGCTCCGGCTGTCCTTTTGGAACAACCAGGGACTGTCCCTGGTTTGGCCAGAACGGACGGCGTGTGGGCGAATCGGCACACATCCGTTGCAGTTCGCCAGTAGGGGAGGGCCCGGCGGGGCGGCCGCCGGGCCCTCGGGGTGCTACGCGGAGACGGTCTCCGCGAGCCGCTTGGCCTGCTTCTCGAAGGCCTTGTCGACCTCCTCGAGCGTGTGCTCCTCCTGCTCGAGGTTCTCCTTCAGCAGGGCGACGATGTCCTCCTCGCCGAGCTCGTCGGCAAAGGCGATCAGGCCCTCGTAGACCGCGATCTCGTGGTGCTCGATCTCGGCGCAGCCACTGAGGATGACAGCGTCGTGAAGCTGCGGCGTGGTCTGCGTCAGCATCCGCTGCCCCTCGGTCTTGAGCCCGTCGATCGCCGGACACGGCTGGCGCTGCGCCTTCCGATCGAGCGCGCCGAAGGCCTGCGTCAGGTTCGCAATCTGCCCCTTTGTCTCGTCGCGATGGTGCGAGAGCTGCTCCTTGAGCTCGGTCTCGTTCGCTGCGCCCTCGAGCTCCTGCAGCATCCTGACGATCGTCTCTTCCATCGTCAGCGCCGTCCCGAGCTTGTGCTGGAAGAGCTGCTTCGGATCACCGATCTGCGGCATTCGATCCCCTTTCGTCGGTTCCGAGCCAGCTGTCGCTACCCGGTCGTGCCAGCTGCAAACACGTAAGGAGAGCGTGCCGAAGGCGTGCCAAGTCTCAGGCGATCCCAGTCAGTAAACTGTCTACCGTGCTAGACAAACCCGATAACCGGCAAACAGCTCATGAGACGTCTGGCGAAGCTCGGTTGCGTCCGCGTTCGGCACCGCGGCTCGCACGTGCGAGTGAGATGCGGCAGGTGCGAAACGACCGTCCCACTGCACACCGGGGAAGATCTCCCGCCTGGCACCTTGCGCGCGATCGAGCGCGACCTCGAGCCCTGTTTGGGGAGGAACTGGCTTAGGTGAAGAGGTACGAAGTCCGATTCGAACGCGACGAGAGTGGCGCTTGGCTGGCGCGAGTGCCCGCGATCCGCGGATGTCACACCTATGGCCGAACTCTCGAACAGGCGCGCCGCCGTATCCGCGAAGCGCTCTGCCTCTGGGTCGAAGACGTCGACGAGGCCGAACTGATCGAGCAGGTACAGCTTCCGGCGCCGTTGCGCCAGGCCTTGCGCCGAAGCGAATCTGCACGCGCGAGGGCCGAGAGCGAACGGCGCAACGCACAGGACGTGACCGCCGCCAGCGCCCTTGAGCTGGTCCGCGAGCACGGGTTGAGCCTGCGGGACGCAGGCGAGCTTCTCGGACTTTCACACCAGCGGGTTCAGCAACTCGTCCGGCGCTAGCCGAGGGCATAAGATCGCTCGACCGCCACCACCGAAGGGAGGGCTTGTGTACGCACGAGTGATCTCGTTCGGGGACGCGACCCCGGACAAGCGCGAGGCCGCCATCGAGATGATCCGCGGCACGGTGATCCCGCTGCTGCGCAGGATCGACGGCTACGAGGGCTACCTCAGCCTCTACGACGAGGACAACCAGCGCGCGAAGGCGATCATCCTCTGGGATAGCAAGGACTCCGCCGAAGCGGCCGAGGAGCAGCTACGCGAGCGCCGCAAGGGGATGACGGCGCAGGTTGGCATCACGATCGAGTCCGTGGACCTGTACGAAGCGCCCGTCGCCGACCTGGAGGGCGTCCGGGTCTAAGAGTTCGGAGTGGGAGCCGGGGCCGGCCCGGCCGGCTGCGGCGCCCAACCAGGCCGTGATCTCACACGGGAGAAAGGACTCATGTGAGATACCTCGGCTCCCATTCTCCCAATCGGCAGGCCGGGCGATTTCTGTTGCCCGAATTGGCGTCATATCCCTCGATCGAGGGATGCCGGCCCTAGGTCCGGCCTGAGTTCAAGATGGTCTGACCGGCCTAACTCGAATTGAGGGCGGCCGCGAGCCGTTCCAGCCCGAGCTCCAGGCTTTCGTCGCTCACCGCGAGGCTGAGGCGCATCCAGCCCGCGCCCGACGGGCCGAAGCCTTCTCCGGGCGCGACGGCGAGGCGGTGGTCGGTGAGAAGCTGCTCAGCGGTGAGTCCGGGCGGAAGCTCGAGCCACACGTAGAACGTCCCTTCGCAGGTGATCGGGCCCAGGACTTCGGCGACGCGGTCCCTACGCCGCCGGTAGGTGTCGCGCCGCTCGGCGACGGACTCCTGGGGACCGGTGAGCGCCGCGATGCAGGCCTGCTGAACCGGCCGGAAGATCCCGACGCGACAATGGTCGTTGAGCAGGTTGATCCGCTCCACGATCTCCGCGTTGCCGACGACGAAGCCGACCCGCCAGCCGGCCATCCCGTAGGACTTGGACATCGAGAACATCTCGACGCCGACGTCCTTGGCCCCGGGCGTGGCGAGGAAGCTGCGCGGCTCGCGCCCGTCGAAGACGAGATCCCCGTAAGCGAAGTCGTGCACGACCGCGGCGCCGGTGGCTCGGGCGTAGTCGACGGCTGCCTCGAACGCGCCGTCAGGGACGGCCACCGCGCACGGGTTGCACGGGTAGTTCAGGTAGACGGCGGCGATATCGTCCGCCGGCGCGCGCTCGAAGTCGGGAGCCCAATCGCGGTCGGGATCGAGCAGCACGTACCCAAGCCCGGCGCCGGCGAGCGCCGGCCCCGACGGGTAGTCCGGGTAATAGGGATCGGGCAGCAAGACCGTCTGCCCCTCGTCGGCAAGCACGAGCGAAAGCTCCACGATCGCGGTCTTCGTCCCTGGGACGACCGCCACTTCGGAGTCGACGTCGAGCTCGACGCCGTAGACGGCTCGGTACCGCTCGGCCAGCGCGTGCCGGAGCTCCGGCAAACCCCGAAACGGCGCATATCCGTGCACGTCGGGTCGCGCAGCCGAGCGGGAAAGGGCGTCGACGACGTGTGCCGGAGGGCCGGTCTCGGGATTCCCGCGGCCGAGGTCGATGAGCGGCTCTCCTTCTGCCGCCGCCTGAGCCGCCACGCGGGCGAGTAGCGCCCCGAAGTACTGCTCGGGAAGCCTCTCGATCCGCATCGGCCGCCCGCGCATCGCGCGATCATAGAAACGGCCGCCCGCTCGGGACGGCCGTTCCTTGGGAGTGCTCGAGAACGTCAGCTCGGAACGAGCTCGTCCTCGCGCTCCTCGATCTCGTCCGGCGCGGGCTCCTCGGCGACGGGCTCGCTCGACACGAACCTGAGCCGCTCCGCCTCGAGCTCGGCCTCGCGGCGCTCGCGCTCCCACTGCTCACGTTCGTACTTCGACCAGCACATGCTCGGCCTCCTTTCGCGTGCGCGCCGACACGGTAGCGCCCAGGGCATCAACGCGGAGCTACACTGGCAGCGCCACAGCGAGAAGTAGTCGTTCCTGGCTCTGCGGCCAGCTCCGCGCTCCTACTCCTTGACTGAGCAGCACCGGCAGTACGAGCGGAAAGGGGTGCACGTGAGAAGCGAAGTCCGGCCCTCCCGGGCTTTCGCCTGCGTCTGAACGGCGCGCGGTAAAGCGTGACGGGGCGTAGGCCGTGGGGCGACGGCCGCAACGGGTTTCATGCTCTCCTCTCTCCCCGAACCCGTGCGCCCCGTCTCCAGTTACCGCGGCGCGATCACGAGGCGGCCGTCCTCCTCGTGCACCTCGGTGCCGAGCTTCGCACAGGCCTCGCGGAAGCGCCGCCGGATCCAGTCCGCTTCGTCGTCGCGCGCAAGGCGAGTGAAGGTGTATTCGAGCTTCAGCGGCACCGCCTCGATCCGGTGCGGCCCGTCGGGCTCGAGCTCGACGAGAAAGAGCAGCCCGAGGTCGTTCCGCAGCAGCGGGTCGCGGGCGTAGTCGTCGAGGAAGTCGCCGAGGTCGTAGAGGACGTTCCCCTCGACGCCCTGGAAGACGTGCGCCGAGGTGCCCGCGACGAGCTTTGCGCCCGCCTCCTGCAGCTCGCGCGCCGCCGCGCGCACGTACGGGAGCGGTGCGGGCTCCATGTTCGGCCCCCAGTGCGGGCAGACGAGCGCGCCCGGCGCGCGCTCGCGGAGCCATGCGGGGAGGCC
>DASQXE010000050.1:0-2109 GCA_035639875.1 Gaiellaceae bacterium
TCGTATCACCCGGGTAGCCCGGTACGAACGATTCGTCCCAGCTCGTCCCTCCGTTGGTCGAGACCGCCAGCGACTGCCAGGCGTCATTCGACAGCGAGAGCGTGCGGACGTCGTTCATGCCAACCGCGAGCAGGCTCGCATTCGCGGGATGCACGGCAATTGACGGCTCGTTCTGCTGAAGCACATCCGGCGGACCACTCGAAGCGACGTACGGGTCCGACGGCACGAGGTCGTGCGTCGAAACGCGGACGTCGGTTCCGGCCGATGCGGCCGCGGCAACCGACGCCACCAGGAGCACGGCCACGCTTACGCCGGCGAGCAGGGTCAAACGGTCGATGATGCTCCTCCCCTTCACACCAAACCCCCTGTTTTGTCATCCCCAGAAGGCGAAATTGTGACATATTCCAGCCTCTATCGGGGCCGGGCGCGCGCGGTCGATCCCTTCAGTAGAAGCGCTTCGTCAGGCGGCACATCCACGCGCACGTAACCGAGGGCGAGCCCGCGAACAGCACTGGTAATCCTCCCGACCACTTTGCCGTCGTGAACGAGCTCGGTGTCCTTCGCCGGCACCGCCGCCCCGTCGATCTCGAGGACGCGGAGGCGGCGGTTGACCTTGCCGCGATAGTGCTGCCGGGCGATTGGCTCCTGTCCCGGATAGCACCCCTTCGTGAAGCTGATGTGCGTCTGGTCGAGGCCCGCTTCCGCGGGCAGGATCGTTTCGTCGAGCTCGTTGCCCCAGAGCGGTAGGCCTGACTCGATCCGCCAGCGCTCGACGTCCTCGTCGCTCGCCTCCTCGCCCTCCGGACGCTGGTCGAGCACTTCCCCCTCCCCGATCACAAGCCAGGACTGATGCTCTTCCGGCTCGATCTCCACCTTGGCGGCGAAGCGCGAGCGCAGGAGTTGCGTGCGCACCGTTTCGCCGAGGCCGGGCTCGGTCATGACGAGGAAGTCGTCCGGGCCGCGCCGGAGGATCCGCAGCGGCGCGATGATGCGCGCCTTCGGCGTCAGCAGCAAGGCGTCGCAGTCACCGTTCGCGGCGACGTCGTTCGAGACCATGCGCTGCAGAAAGTCCTCCGCGTCAGGGCCCGCGACGCGCACGAACTCGCGCGGACGAGTCGCAACGCTGGGCATGGCAACTAGTGTAGGTGCGCGTGTCGCTCTTCCGTTCCAAGGCCGAGCAGAAGCTCGTCGAGAAGGGGCTCGACCCGGAACGGCTGCCGCCGGGTCAGTACCTGACCGACAAGTGGCCGGTGCTCCACGCCGGCACCGTGCCGCAGACCGATCTGTCGACTTGGGACTTCAGCGTCTTCGGAGAGGTCGAGCAGCCCATCACCCTCAGCTACGACGAGCTGCAGGCGCTGCCGCAGACGGAGATCTCGATCGACATCCACTGCGTCACACGCTGGAGCCGGTTCGATACCCACTTCAAGGGCGTCCACTGGCGCGAGCTGGCGGAGCTCGTCCGGCCGAAGCCGAGCGCGCACTTCGTCCTGGCGCACGCGGAGCAGGGCTTCACGGCCAACATTCCACTTACCGCCCTCGAAGACGACCAGGCGCTGATCGCTTGGGAGGCGGACGGCGCGCCACTCGAGCCTGAGCACGGCTGGCCGCTGCGCCTCGTCATTCCGTCGAAGTACTTCTGGAAGAGCGCGAAGTGGCTGCGGGGCCTCGAGCTCTTGTCCTCCGACCAGCCGGGGTTCTGGGAGCGCTACGGCTACCACAACGACGCCGACTACCGGCAAGAACAGCGCTACGGCTTCTGATCGTCGTGACGAGAGGCCGGCCTCTCTCGTTCCGTGTGGATTCCCCCTTTGGAGGGAGCGAGAGCCGGGCGCCGAAACCGATAACTCTTGCGAACCACCTCCCCCTAATCCCCCTCGCAAAGCGGCCCGAAAGGGCCGTTTTGCTTTGTGCGGAGAGGACATGTCCGAGGGACTGTCCCTGAGACATGTCCCGCCGAGACTAGAAACACGAAGGCCGGGCTGAACCCGGCCTTCGTTTTGGATCAAGACCCGGGCGGGGTCTTTACATCATGTCCATGCCGCCCATCCCGCCGGGCATGCCCGCACCGGCGGGCTGCTTCTCCGGAGCCTCGGCCACGACGGCCTC
>DASQXE010000051.1:0-25202 GCA_035639875.1 Gaiellaceae bacterium
CGGCGTCGGTAAGACCAGGCTCGTCCGGGAGCTCTGGGAACGGCTCGGGCGTGAGCAGCCGGAGCCGGTGCGGCGGACGGGGCGCTGCCTAGCCTACGGGCACGGGATCACGTACTGGCCGCTCGGCGAGATCCTCAAAGAGCAGTTCGGGATCCTCGAGAGCGATCCGCCAGAAAGCGTCCGTGAGCGCCTCGGCGGTCGCGAGATTCTCGGCCTGACGCTCGGCCTCGACGCTGCCGGGGACCTGCACCCACTCGCGGCCCGCGATCGGCTGCATGCCGGGTGGATCGACTTCGCGGACGCTCTCGTGGCCGACCGGCCCGCGGTCGTCCTCGTCGAGGACATCCACTGGGCTGAGCCACCCCTCCTCGACCTCCTCGAACGACTCCTCAAAGACGTCCGCGGCCCGCTCCTCGTCGTCGCGACGGCTCGGCCGGAGCTTTTCGACCTCCGTCCCGGTTGGGGCGGGGCCCGTCTCGATGCTGCAACGGTGGAGCTCGAGCCCCTTTCTTCGGACGACGCCGTGCTGCTGCTCGGCGACCTTCTCGCGAAGCAACTCCCCGGGCGCATGACCGAGACGGTCGTCCGACAAGCCGAGGGCAACCCCTTCTTCGTCGAGGAGCTGATCCAGTCCCTGATCGATCAGGGAGTGCTGAGCCGTGTGAATGGAGACTGGGCGGTCATGGACCTGCCGGCCGAATTCTCAGTGCCGGACTCGGTGACGGCCGTGCTGGCGGCGAGAATCGACCTCCTTCCCACGGCCGAGAAGGCTGCGCTCCAGGCCGCCGCCGTGATCGGCCGCGTCTTCTGGACCGGTCCCGTGTATGAGCTCGTCCCGGGACTCGAGCCGGACTTCCACGTCCTCGAAGGACGCGATTTCATACGGCGGCGAGCCGGCTCGACAATCGCGGGCGAGACGGAGTACGCGTTCAAGCACCAGCTCACGCGTGAGGTCGCGTACGCGGGGCTGCCGAAGGGCAAACGGGCGCGCCTGCACGCCGCCTTCGGAGCCTGGCTGGAGCAATTCGGCCGCGGGCGCGACGAGCACGCGGCTCTCCTCGCGCACCACTACGCCGAGGCGGTGCACGCCGAGGACGCCGACCTCGCGTGGGCAGGCGCCGAGGAGAAGCTCGAGGAAGTCCGGAGCAACGCCGTCGGGTGGTTGCGCCGGGCCGCGGAGCTTGCGATCGGGCGCTACGACATCGACGACGCTCTCGAGCTGCTCCACCGCGCCGTCGACCTCGCTTCGACGGACGTGCAGGTGGACGTCTGGGAGCGGGTCGCCCAGGCGAACGCGGTCAAATACGACGGGCAGGCTTTCTGGGAGGCGATGGAGCAAGCGATCGCGCTGACCTCCGACCGCACGCGCCGTGGTGAGCTGCTCAGCGTGCTGGCCTCCGAGACGGCCGTCCGCCTAGGCATGTGGCGTGAGAGACCAAACGCCGAGATGGTCAAGCGGTGGGTGGACGAAGCGCTCGAGCTCGCCGAAGACGGAACCCCCGCTCGGGTGAGGGCGCTGCTGGGGCTCGCGGCGTGGCGCTCCAGCGGCGGGGCGGAACCCGCACGGGAGGCGCTCGCTCTCGCAGAACGGCTCGGGAGCGTCGACCTCATCGCCAGCGCCGGGACCCAATTGGTCGAAGCCGAGCTGGCGAGCGGCCGGTATGAGGAAGCCGTCGACGAAGCCCAATCGCTTCTGGGGCGGTTGGACGACATCCGTAATCCAGACGACCGAGAAGGGATCTTCTGGAGTGCGACCCTTGCGCACCTCGCAAGTGGTCGCATTGCGAGCGCCCGCGAAGCTGCCCACCTCCTCGCGGAGACCGCGAGAGAGCTGACTCCGCACCACCGGATCCACGCGGTCGGAATCGGCCTGATGGTCGAAGAGCTGACCGGTCGCTGGGAAGGCATTCGCGCGCAAACCGGTGCGGCCGAGCAGGCCGTCAGGGAGAACCTGGCCACTCCCTGCACGATGAACGCACGCTCGCTCCTCGTGTGCGCATTGGCCGCGGGGGTGGGCGGCGACGAGTCCGAATCGCACCGGCTGGAGGTCGCGGCCGACGCGCTCGAGATGAGGGGTTACGGACTGACCATCGATGCGCCGCGCCTGCGCCTCGCGCTGGTCCGGCACGACCTCGAAACGGCCGAGCGCCTGCTCGACGCCGAGAAAGCGATGTATTTCGGCGAGCTCTCCGCGCGGGCGGCACGCTTGGACGCGCTCGTCGCTCTCGGCGCGCGGGACCGGGTCGAGGAAGAGGCGCAGCCGCTGCTTCGCCCGAACACGTATCTCGAGCCCTTCGCCCTCCGCGTGCTGGGATTGATGCGCGAGGACGAGGCCCTCATCGGCCAGGCGCTCGATCGCTTTGAACGGATGGGCCTGGACTGGCACGCGGGCGAGACACGCGCGCTCCTCTGAGAGCCCTCTAAACTCGCCTCGATCGGCTTGCGCATCTGCATGGTCACTCCGTTCGCATGGTCGCAGCCCCATCCGGCCAACGAGCACGTGGCCGCGGCAGCCGACGAGCTCCGCCGTCGCGGGCATGAGGTCGTCGTCCTGGCCCCGTCAAACCGGGCGGTTGACCTCGCCGCGGGAAGACGAGCCCTCCGGCGGCTCGGCCGTGAAGGCGTCGCACTCGAAGGAACCGTCGCACTCGGACCGGCGATCCGGGTCTCGCGGCGCAGCCGCATGGGAGTGCCGGTCGGCGTGCGCGCGAATCTGGAGCTTGCGCTGTCCGCCGACTCGTTCGACCTGGTCCATGCGCACGAGCCGGGAATGCCGAGCCTGTCCTATCTCGCGCTCCGTTACGCGCGCGGCCTCACCGTCGCCACCTTCCATTCGCCGGAACGGGTCGGCTATCCACCCGGGCGCCAGCAGCGCGAGCGGCTGCTCGCGCGGATCGACGCCCTGACCGCAGTCGGGACCGAGGCCCTGGCAGCGGCGCAGGCGCGCTTCCCTGGTGACTATCGCCAGCTTCCCCACGGCATCGAGATTCCGCCCGAGACGAACGGGCCGCCGGCACGCATCGTCGTGCTCGAATGGCGCGCGGACGAGCTCGCTCGCTCGCGCGCGGCTCTCCGCGCGCTCCGCTCGCTACCAGGCTGGGAGCTCGTCCTCCTCCGGACGCGCCCGCTTGCGGGCCGGCCCTACGTCCCGCTCGCACTGCGCGGTCGCGTGCACGTGCGCACGGCACTCGATCCAGACGCCCGGGCGCGCGCCCTCCGCGGTGCCGCGGCGCTGGTCCCTGCCCAGCGCGGCTTGGCGCGGCTCGCCCTCGAGGCCCAGGCGGCCGGGGTCCCGCTCCTCGACCCGCCCGGGTCCGAGACCCAGCCGGAGCTCGTGGCCGCCGCGATGGCGCGGCTCGCCGAGAACGGTGAATGGCGAGCAAGCCTGTCGGACCAGGCGAGACGCATCGCGGAGAGGCAAAGCATCGGGGCCCTCGGGGACGAGCTCGAGCGCATCTACCGCTCGGTCCTCGGCCGCCGGCGGGCGCCAGCACGAAGCGATCCGCTCGGCGACCGTCCGTTTGTCCTCTGCGATCTGCACATGCACACCGCGTACTCACACGACTGCGTCGTTCCGGTCGGCGAGCTGCTCGACTACGCGGAGGCCGAAGGGCTCGGCGCGATTGCCATCACGGATCACAACGCTTTCGCCGGCGCGCGTGAGGCCGTGCAGCTCGCGCGTGGCCGCCGCCTGACCGTCATCCCCGGTGAAGAGGTGAAGACCGACGCCGGCGAAGTCATCGGCCTCTTTCTCGAGGACGAGATTCCGCGCGGAATGTCGATGGGAGACACGATCGCCGCCATCCGCGAGCAGAACGGGATCGTCTATCTCCCCCATCCGTTCGACCGTCTGCACACGATCCCCGATGCCCCCACCCTGCACCGCCACCTTGCCGAGATCGACGTCTTCGAGGTCTACAACGCCCGGCTCCTCTTCGAGGGTTTCAACGACGAGGCCCTCCGCTTCGCGCGCAAGTACAACTTGACGATGGGCGCGGGCTCCGACGCGCACGTGCTGCAGGGAGTCGGCACGGGCCTCGTCCGCATGCGCGCCTTCGAGACGCCCGAGGAGTTCCTCTGGAGCCTGCGCTCGGCCGAGATCCTGCGGCGTCCGAAATCGCTCGTCTACCTTCAGGGGCTCAAATGGGTCGCCCAGGCTCGGGAGCGGCGCAAGGCAGCCGTGTAGGAGGAGGGGCCGCGCGCCCCGAATAACGTAGGCGCCCCCTTGACCGTGCCCGCCGACGACATCTCAGAGCGGTACCTGAAGAAGGCGATCGCCGAGATCAACGATCTCGGCCGCGAGATCGCGCAGGCGGCCGGTCCGGATCGAACGCCGGTGCTCGGCTCGGGCCACCCGCAGGCGGACATCTTGCTCCTCAAGTACGGCCCCCAGGACGCCGAACAGCACGAAGGCGTGGCGTTCTTCGGCCGCGCCGGCCAGGCAATCCTCAAGTCACTGCAGCGCCTGCATGTGGATCCGATGGCGATCTACGGGACCAACTGCCTCAAGTTCGGGGGCGCCGACGAGGAGCAGGCCGGCGCGTGGCTGGCACGCGAGATCCACATCGTGCAGCCGAAGCTCATCGTCGCCATGGGTCAAGATGCGCTTGGGTGTCTGAACGCGATCCGCTTCCCTCTGTCCGCCGAGGTGACGAGCGAGCCGGGCGTGATCCAGCGCTTCACGCCGACGATAGAGGCGCTCGTCTGCCCGGACGTGGACGCATCCTTGGACGAGACGGCCGCGAAAAGGGCGTTCTGGGACGCGTTCAAGGCGATCGGGCCCTGGTGGTCCGAGCTGCCGCCGTATTAGTCATCCTCGGCGTCCTCGCCGCCTACTACACCACCAACGAGGACTGGCCGGAGCTCGGTCAGTGGGGCGACGTGGCGTTCCTCGCGCTCGGATTGATGCCTGTCACGTTCTCGCTCGTCTGGCTGGCGTTGCCGCTCCGGCGCAGCGCGCAGCGGCGCCTCGCCGTGGGTGTGGTCGCGCTTGTGGTCGCTGCAGTCGTCCTCGAGCAGGCGGATCTCGACATCGCCGCGAACTTCGTGAAGATCGCGGCGGTCGCCGGCGTCGGCTGGTGGTTTCTCACTTTCTTCGAATCCCTCAACTGGGTCCTGCTCATCGCCGTCCTCATCGCTCCAGTCGATACGTTCTCGGTCGCGCGCGGACCGACGAAGGAGATCGTCGAGAACCAACCCGAGGTCTTCAACGCGCTCAGCATCTCGTTCCCACTGCCGGGCGAGCACGCCTCGGCGCAGTTGGGCCTACCGGACATCCTCTTCCTCTCGCTCTTCCTCGCCGCCGCGGCGCGCTTCGGCCTGCGCGTCGGCTGGACGTGGCTCGCGATGACGCTCTCCTTCGGAACGACGCTCGCCTTGGCGGTCGCGTTCGACGTATCGGGACTGCCCGCGCTCCCACTCCTGTCGCTCGCGTTCGTCCTCCCGAACGCGGATCTGATCTGGCGCGTCTACAAGGAGCGCTCGGCTGCGGCCCGCTCCAGCTGAGCCGTCGCCTCCTCGGCCGAGTACTGAGCGAGCACGTACTCGTCAGCGAACTCGTCCGCGCCCGGGTACTCGGTCGCGCGGACGGCGTCTGCTGCGGCCTCGGCGTCGAAGCGACTGCGCTTCAGCTCTAGCCCCGGGCCGAAGACGGCCCAGCAGGCAGTCCCGGGCGCGCCTTCGTAGGCCATGCCGACGCTGCCCGGGTTGACGAGGTGGACGTCGCCCAGCACTCGGTCGAACTGCACGTGCGTGTGTCCGCAGACGACGGTGTGCTCGAGGACGCCGTCGAGCATCGGATCGAGCCTCTTGGGCGGCGTGGCCGCGGTGATGACCTCGTCGTCGTCTCGCGGCGAGCCGTGGCAGAAGAGCGTCGGGCCGAGGCCGTCCACCTCGACGCTCACTGAGGGGGGCAGCGCCGCGAGGAACTCCAGCTGCTCCTCGTTCAGCTGG
This sequence comes from Gaiellaceae bacterium, assembly GCA_035639875.1. Lineage (GTDB taxonomy): Bacteria > Actinomycetota > Thermoleophilia > Gaiellales > Gaiellaceae > JAIBJP01. The sequence goes on from DASQXE010000051.1 coordinate 5,953, forward strand.
TCGTGTACCCAACGCGAGCGGGCCTTCCACACATTCTCCTCGAAGGCGCCTGGTGCAACGACCTCTCGCTCGCAGTTGCCGCGGATGAACGTCGCTCCGCGCTCGCGCAACAAATCGAGGCATACGACCGGCATCGGGCCGAGGACGAAGTCCCCGCCGGCGAGGATGACGTCGGGCGCGATCTCGTCCACGTCGGCGAGCACCGCCTCGAGCGCGGGCAGGTTCCCGTGCACGTCGTAGAGGGCGGCGACTCTCATCCGTGCGTAAAAAGAGCCACACACTCGACGTGCGGCGTGTGCGGGAACATGTCGACCGGCCGGACGCGTTCGAGCCTGTACCCGTGCTCGCCGACAAGCGTCTTCGCGTTGCCGGCGAGCGTCGTCGGGTTGCAGGAGACGTAGACGAGCCGGGGCGCCTCCAGCCGGCCGACTTGACCCAGAGCATTCCCGGCGAGGCCCGCCCGCGGCGGGTCGACGACCACCACGTCGGGAGGGCCGGCGCGCTCGCGGAGCTCGTCGAGGTCCGCACCGACGTCGCCGGCGAAGAAGGCCGCGTTCGCGAGCCCGTTCAGCTCCGCGTTCTCGACGGCGCAGGCGACCGACTCCTCCGAGGACTCGATGCCCCAGACCGTCAGGGCATCCTTCGCGAGGGAGAGGCCGATCGTGCCCGTGCCGCAGTAGAGGTCGTAGACGTTCTCGTTGCCCGTCAGGCCCGCATACGAACGCGCGAGGTCATAGACCTTCTCCGCCATCACCGTGTTCGTCTGGAGGAACGCGTTCGGGCGCACGCGGAAGTGGAGGCCGAGGATCTCCTCCTCGATCGCCTCCTCGCCCCACAGCAATTTGGTCGGGAGGTTGGTGACCTCGGCCGGGGTTTCGTTGACGGCCCAGTGGATCGACCGAACCTGGGGGAACCGGCGCAGCGCGGCGACGAAGCTTTCCTCCGCGAACGCCCCGGGCGCCGTGACGAGCACGACGAGCGCCTGGCCGGTGCGCACGGCCTCGCGCACGACGAGGTGACGTAGGTATCCCTCCTGCTTTTCCTGGTCGTACGCGGGGAGGGCTTGGTCGCTCGCCCATTCGCGGACGGAGTTGCGAATCGTGTTGCCGAGGTCGGTCGTGAGCCAGCACCGGTCGACGTTGAGGACCTCGTCCCAGCGGCCGGCCTTGTGGAAGCCGAGGGCGAGGCCGGCCGGCGTTGTCGCGAACGAGTATTCGAGCTTGTTGCGGTAGTGGAAGAGCGAGTCGGCGGGCAACGCGTCTTCGAGCTCGAAATCGGAGAGCTTGCCGATCCGTGTCAGGGCATCGGCGACCTGCGCCGACTTCGCCTCGAGCTGGGCCTCGTAGGCGAGATCCTGGAAGCGGCACCCGCCGCAGGCGGGGTAGTGCGCGCACGGAGCCTCGACACGCGGAGCGCCGGCGTCCACCACCTCGAGCGCGGTCGCCTCCGCGTGGCTCCGCTTCACCTTCGTGACCTTGGCTCGAACGGTGTCGCCCGGAAGCCCCCGGCGCACAAAGACGACGAAGCCGTTCAGCCGCGCGACGCCGCTGCCACCGTAGGCCAGCGAGTCGATCCGGAGCTCGAGCTCCTCGTCCTTGCGAACAGGTACGGCCACCACTCCAGCCTAGCCTTCCATTCCTTCTCGGACGGGGCTAGCGTCGCGCCTCGGATCGCTTCTCTGACCAAAAAGGGGAGATGCTCATGAAACGATCCATCCTCTTCCTGTTGTTCGCAGCGGCGACCCTCGGGCTCGCCCCGGCCGCTGCCGTCGCCGATCGCGCGACGCACACATTCGACCGCGAGATGGACGCCCCGAACTTCGGCGTAGCAGCGAACGGCGACCGCGTTGCTATCGAGGGCGCCGGGGAGTTCTCCGTGCATCCGAAATCCGTCGAAGCGTCGGGCACGTTCACCCACACGGACAGCGAAGGGAACGTCCTCGCAACCGGTTCGTGGACGGCGACGAAGCTCCTCACTTACCAGTCGTACGGGTGCGGAATCGTCTTCGGAAACGACATCCCCTGCGGGGCAAGGTGAAGGTGCGCGTTCTGCTCGAAACGCCGATCGGGGAACTGAAGGGGATCCTCACCGTGTTCTGTGTCATCGGAGATCATCGGCCTAGCAGCGCCGTGGAGGGAACTACGCTCGTGGTTCCGGGTCACGTCAACTTCAATCACTCCGCGGGCGGCGAGAACATCTACATCCAAACGAGCTAGCAGCGAGGGTTAGACGAGCGTCGTGACATAGACCTTGCGACGGCGGGGCCCGTCGAACTCGCAGAAGAAGATCCCCTGGTACGCGCCGAGCGCGAGGTCGCCGCCCTCGAGCGGAACGAGCACCTGCGGACTGACGAGCGAGGCACGGAAATGGGCGGGCGCGTTGGGCCCGTCGGCGTCGTCGTGGCGCCACCGCCAGTCCTCCCCCACGATGCGCTCGAACGCCTCTTCGAAGTCCTCCACGAGCTCCGGGTCGATCTTCTCGTTGATGGTGACGCCCGCCGTGGTATGCGGGACGTACACGAGAGCGGCCGACGCCTCGCCGTTCCCGCCCAGCGCTCCGCGTACGAGATCGGTGATGTTCACGAGCTGCGTCTTGCGCTCGGTCTGAAGCTCGATCTCCCGCACCGCGCACTATCCTAAGGGACACATGGCCACCGCCCCGGCAGCCCTGGACGCCTACCGGGAGGAGGCCGACCGGTTCATCGCAGCCCTGGACGAGGAGTACTACCTCCATTTCGCCGGGCTCAAGGACGAGTTCGAGCTGACGCCGATCTACGAGCGCTACGCCGACCTCACGACGCTCGACGCCTGTCGTCGTCTCGGCGAGGCGGCCGAGCGCGAGGGCGGCTCGCCGGAGCTCTGGCGCTTTGCGTGCGAGGGCTACATGGGCGATCTGACGCGCGCCGAGGCGGAGGAGATCGCCCGCCTCGAGGCAGCGCTGACCGTGGAGGTCGACGGCACGGAGATCGGCTTCCGCCTGATCCGGCCGGCGATCGCCAACGAGCCAGACCGCGGCCGACGCGAGCGGCTCGATCGTGCACGCACGGGGCTCACGGCGCGAGAGCTGGGGCCTCACTACGTCAGGATCGCCCAGACTCGGCGCGAAGCGGTCGGCACGCTCGGGGTCGACACGTATCGCGCTCTCTACGCCCGGTTCGGCTTCCCACTCGACCGTCTGGGCGCGCAGTGCGAGCGCTTTCTCGCGGACACGGAGGACCTGTATGTGAGCTCCTTCGATCGCCTGTTCCGCCGACGCGTCGGTATCCCGCTCGAGGAGGCCGAGCGCTGGGACGTCCCGCGGCTCTTCCGGGCGACCGAGTGGGATGCGGGCTTTCCCGCCGCCAAGATGCTGCCGGCGCTCGAGGGGACCCTCGCCGGGCTGGGAATCGACCTGCGCGAGCAGGAAAACGTGCACATCGACGTCGAACTGCGACCGACCAAGACTCCGCGCGCCTTCTGCGCCCCGGTTGAGGTTCCAGGCCGGATCATGCTCGTCATCCAGCCGATGGGCGGGCCGGACGACTGGCACGCGCTTTTCCACGAAGCCGGCCACACGGAGCACTACGCGCACACGTCCGCCGAGCTCCCCGTGGAGGCGCGCCGCCTCGGCGACAACGCTGTCACCGAGGGGTGGGCCATGCTCCTCGAGCTCCTGATCAACGATCCGGTCTGGCTCGCTCGCCGCCTCGACTTCGCGCGTCCGGAGGACTTCGCGGCCGAAGGCGCGACCGGCCTCCTGTACTTCCTGCGCCGTTATGCCGCTAAGTTCCTCTACGAGCTCGAGCTGCACGAAGGCGCGGAACTGGAGTCGATGAGCTCCCGTTATGTCGAGCGCATGTACGACGCGCTCAAGATCGAGATGTCGGGGTCGGATTACCTCGCCGACGTCGACCCTGGGTTCTACTCGTCCAGCTACCTCCGGGCGTGGGCATTCGAATCGCTCCTGCGCGGCTTTCTGCGCGAGGAGTTCGGGAACGAGTGGTTCGCGCGCCCCGAGGCTGGCTCGCTCCTCCGCGAGCTTTGGGCGGAGGGCCAGCGTCTCACCGCCGACGAGCTGATCGACGAGGTGTTGGGCGCCGAGCTCGAGCTCGCTGCGGTCGCCGAGCGCATCGCCGAAGGAGTGTCGGCATGAGAAGGCTCCTGATCGCCGGCGCGGCCGGGCGCGACTTCCACAACTTCAACGTTGCTTTTCGAGGACGGGAGGACGTTCGCGTCGTCGCCTTCACGGCCACCCAGATCCCAGACATCGACGACCGTGTCTACCCACCCGCGCTGGCCGGCCCGGGCTATCCAGACGGAATCCCGATCGTCCCCGAGGACGAGCTCGCCGACCTCGTTCGCCGCGAGGAGGTGGACGAGGTCGTGTTCGCCTACTCGGACGTGACCCACGAACACGTCATGCACATCGGCTCGACCGCGCTCGCCGCCGGCGCCGACTACGTCCTCCTCGGCCCCCGCTCGACCGAGCTCCGTTCCCGCAAGCCGGTCGTGGCGATCTGCGCGGTGCGAACGGGCTCGGGCAAGAGCCAGACCACACGCCACATCGCCGCGATCCTCCGCACCGCGGGCAAGAGGGTCGCGGTCCTTCGCCATCCGATGCCGTACGGTGACCTCAGAAAGCAGGCTGTGCAGCGGTTCGAGCGCTACGAGGACCTCGACGCGGCGGACGCCACGATCGAGGAGCGGGAGGAATACGAGCCGCATATCGCCGAGGGCAACATCGTCTTCGCGGGGATCGACTACGCCGCCATTCTCGAGCGGGCCGAGGAGGAGGCGGACGTGATCGTGTGGGACGGCGGCAACAACGACACGCCCTTTATCCGCCCCACTCTGCACGTTGTGGTCGTCGACCCCCATCGGCCCGGGCACGAGCTCCGCTACCACCCGGGCGAGCAGAACCTGCGCATGGCGGACGTCTGTGTCGTGAACAAGACGGACACGGCGCCGGCGGCGGGCGTGGAGGCGGTGATCGATTCGATCCGCCGAGTGAATCCACGCGCGCGCATCGTCCGCGCGGCTTCGCCGTTCGTCGTCGAGGCGGATACGCACGAGATCGCCGGCAAGCGCGTCCTCGCGATCGAGGACGGTCCCACGCTCACGCACGGCGAGATGAGCTACGGGGCCGCCGTGCTGGCGGCGAAGCAGGGCGGAGCGGCCGAGCTCGTCGACCCGCGTCCCTTCGCGGTCGGCTCGATCAAGGAGACGTTCGCCAAGTACCCGCACGTGACCGAGCTCCTGCCGGCCATGGGATACGGGCGCAAGCAGATGGAGGAGTTGCGCGAGACGATCGCGCGCTCGAACGCCGAGCTCGTTCTCATCGGCACGCCCATCGACCTCCGGCGCGTCATCGAGCTCGACAAGCCCGCCCTCCGGGTCACGTACCGGCTGCAGGAGCTCGGCGAGCCGACCCTGGCCGAGCTGCTCGTGGAACGCGGCATCATCGACTCGGTCCAGGCCCAACGGGCACCCGCCTAACATCGGCTGCGGTGCTGACGGTCATCGCGCTGGGCGGGAACGCGCTCATGCAGCCTGGTGAGCGCGGGACGGCGGCGGAGCAGCGGGCGAACCTGGCGGCGACGTTCAGGGCCATCGCCCCGCTGATCCGGGTCGACCCAGTCGTGATCACGCACGGCAACGGGCCGCAGGTCGGCAACGAGCTGCTACGCCAAGAGCTGGCGAGCGCCGAAGCGCCCCCGCTTCCGCTCTACATCGCCGTCGCGCAAACACAGGCCGAGATCGGCGCGCTCGTCGCCGCCGAGCTCGAGCCGGTGGCCCGGAAGCCGGTGGCCGTCGTCATGACGCGGGTGGCTGTCGACTCGAACGATCCGGCGTTCGCCAACCCGACCAAGCCGGTCGGGCCGTTCTACGACGCCGAGCGTGCCAAGGTGCTGGAAGAGGAGCGTGGCTGGGCGGTGCGGGAGGACGCCGGCCGCGGCTGGCGTCGCGTCGTTCCCTCGCCTCAGCCGCTCGAGGTGCTCGAGCTCGGCGCGATCCGGACGCTCCTCGACGAGGGCGTGATCGTCGTTGCGGTCGGCGGTGGCGGCGTTCCCGTGGTCGCCCGCGACGGGCGGCACGACGGCGTCGACGCGGTCATCGACAAAGACCACGCCTCGGCGCTCCTCGCCACCGGCCTCGGCGCCGACCGGCTCGTCATCCTGACGCAGGTGCGAGCGGTCTACGCAGGATTCGGCACGGAGGACGAGCGCGCCGTTCAGGAGCTCCGTCCAGGCCGGGACGAGGCCATCATCGGGCAGCTCGCGGCCGGCAGCATGCGGCCCAAGGTCGAGGCCGCCTTCCGCTTCGTCGCCGAGACCGGCGGCGAGGCGCTCATCACGAGCGCAGACGCCCTCGAGAACGGCGAAGCCGGGACGAGGATCGTCCCGGCTTCGGACTCGTAATTCGCGGGCCGGACAAGTCCGGCCGCTGCAGGCGCGCCCCTACTTGCGGGTGGCCTTGCCCTCGATTGCGTCCTGCGTGCCGATCTTGATGCGCTTCGGCTTCTGCTCCTCCGGCTTCGGGACGCGGATCTCGAGGACGCCGTCCCGGTAGTCCGCCTCGATGTCGTCCTCCTTGACGCCGGTGGGGAGGGTCACGCTGCGGGAGAACTGCCCGAAGCGCCGCTCGTAGCGGTAAAAGCGGTCGCCTGTGTGCTCCTGCTTGCGCTCACGCTCACCGGAGACGGTGAGGACGTTGTCGTCAAGCTCGACGGCGATCTTGTCCTCCGGAATGCCCGGCAAGTCGAACGCGAGAACGAGCTCGTTCTCGGTCTCCCAGACGTCGACGGCCGGCAGCCACGTCGAGCTCTGGCCGTTGCCCGGGGCGGTCAGGCCCCCGAGCTGGCTCATCCAGCGGCCCATCTCATTCTGGAGGGCGGCGAGCTCGCGGAACGGTTCCCAACGGACGAGTGCCATGTCGCAACCCCCTTTCGGATTTGAAGTCAGTACTAGGATAAAATCTTAGCCTATTATTGTCAAGTTCGTCCAAACGCTAGGATCTGCGCGTGGTCACCGTCCAGCTCAAGGGCCGCGACTTTCTGCGCGTGCACGACTGGGACCGCGACGACCTCCTCACCGTGCTCGACCTCGCCGACCGCCTGAAGGCGCGCCAGCGAGAGCGGGTCGACCATCGCGTCCTCGAGGGCCGAACGCTCGGGATGATCTTCCAGAAGCCCTCGACACGGACTCGCGTCTCCTTCGAGGTCGGGATCGCGCAGCTGGGTGGAACCGGCCTGTACCTCGCCGCGGGCGATCTGCAGCTGGGACGCGGGGAGACGGTCAAGGATACGGCCCACGTCCTCTCGCGCTACCTCGACGCGATCATGATTCGCACCTTCGCGCAGAGCGACGTGGACGAGCTGGCGGAGCACGCCGACATCCCGGTCATCAACGGCCTGACCGATGAGTTCCACCCGTGCCAGGCACTCGCCGACGTGATGACGATTCGCGAGCGTTTCGGCGCCTTCGACGACGTGCGCGTCACATATCTCGGCGACGGCAACAACGTCTGCCACTCCCTCATGGTCGCGTGCGCGAAGCTCGGAATGGATTTCACGGCGGCGACGCCGGAGGAGTACGAGCCGTCGCCCGAGGTGGTCGGCTGGGCGCGGGAGGCGGCAGAGGTATCCGGCGGCTCGGTGGAGATTCGCCACGATGCGCGCGGCGCGGCCGAGGGCGCCGACGTCCTCTACACGGATGTGTGGACGAGCATGGGCCAGGAGGAGGAGCGGGCGCAGCGAGTCCTCGACCTGGCGGGATACCGGATCGACGACGAGCTCGTCGGGCTCGCAAGCGAGCGGGCCATCGTCCTCCACTGTCTCCCGGCTCACTACGGCGAGGAGATCACGGAAGCCATCCTGTATGGGCCGCGATCGGCTGTTTGGGATCAGGCCGAGAACCGGCTCCACGCCCAGAAGGGGCTCATGGCGGCGATCATCCGGTAAGGATTCCGGGGCGTGCTGCCCCTGCGGGACAACGTTCCGACGCGCCGGTTCCCCGTCGTCACCGTCGCCATCATCGTCGCCAACTTCGCCGTCTGGCTCCTTTGGGAGAAAGCAGGCGCGGAGCCGGGTTTCCGGCAGTCCCTCGCGGACGGGGCCTACTTTCCGTGCGAGGTCGACGCGGCCTGCAACGGCCCAGGCTGGCCCTGGCCCGTCAACGTCTTCACGTCGATGTTCATGCACGCGGGGTGGGAGCACATCCTCGGCAACATGCTCTTCCTCTGGATCTTCGGGAACAACGTCGAGGATACGTTCGGGCGCGTACGCTTCCTGGTCTTCTATTTGGCCGGAGGCCTGGCGGCGACGGCGCTCCAAACATTCATCACGCTCGGGTTCGGCTCCGATCGGGACGCGGCCGTACCGAACCTCGGCGCGAGCGGCGCCATCGCTGCGGTTCTCGGCGCGTACTTCGTGCTGCTCCCGTGGGGTCGCGTCCTTACGTTCATCCTCCCCTTCTTCTTCCTCGAGCTGCCGGCGATGGTGTTTCTCGGGATCTGGTTCCTCTTCCAGCTCGTCGACGGCGGCTTCTCGTTCATCCAGCCGGAGAGCGGCGGCGGTGTCGCCTTCTTCGCTCACATCGGCGGTTTCGTCTTCGGCCTGCTCGTGGTGAAGGCCTTCGCGGCGGGGCGCCCGGGGCCGTACCGGCCAGCGTATTGACGTTCGAGGAGCACGTGCGGCGGGCGCTGGAGTCGCTCCCGGCCGACTTGCGGCAGGCGATGGCGAACGTGGAGATCGTCGTCGAGGACGAGAATCCGGACGATCCCGACCTCTTCGGGCTCTATCACGGCATCCCCCTCCCCGACCGCCACGACTACGCCGGCGTCCTCCCGGACAAGATCAGCATCTACAGGCTGCCGCTCGAGGAGGAGTTCGGAGACGACCCGCATGTCCTCGAGCGCGAGATCCGCGTCACCGTCCTCCACGAGATCGCGCACCACTTCGGCATCGACGAAGCCCGGCTCGCCGAGCTCGGCTGGTCTTAAGGGACACACACCCTGGCCCTAAAGGACACCTCCCGGTGCCTGGCACCGGGTCTAGGCCGTTTTAGTCGTTCTGGAGCTTGACGAAGGCGGCGTTGAGGAAGTCGGCGACGGCCTGCGCGCCGAAGATGGAAGTGACGAGTCGCGTCTCGCGGGGAAAGAGGACGAGTGCGCACGAGAGCCCGGAGGCGGTCCAGAGGCTGACGCAGTACGGACAGGTGACGAGCTCGCCGAGCGCCCGCTCCATCCCCCGCGGCTTCGGCTCGGTCGCCTCCTCGTCCCGAGTGACCGGCGCGCGCACCCACGAGGTGACCTCGTCCTTGGCGACCAGTCGGCCGATCTTGTAGCTCGCGAGCCCGACGCGGACGACATCGCCGGGGCCGATCCGCTCCGGCAGGCGCCGATGCGCTAGGAGGAGGAAGCCGCCGAGCACGCCGCCGAACGCGGCCGTCAGCGCGGCGTACTCGGGAAGCGGCGTCTCGTCGCTCACTTCTTGGCCTTCTTGATCTCGACGACGAGCTCGGCCTCGGCCTCTGGAGAGTTCGGAGGGTGCTTGGCGCGTATTTTGACCAGCTGACCGCCCTCGACCTCGAGGACAACCTCGTTCTGGTCGACCGGCTGGACCCGTACGACCTTCTTTCCTTCGAGCTCACGCCAGCTCATTGCGCCTCCTCGGGCCTCGCTTCCGGGGTCGGCACTTCCCGTACCCGAATTGTCTTGTCCTCGATCGCCAGGACCGCGTCCCACGGCATCGCGCCTTCCGGCAGCCTGCTCACGTCGCCGCGGCGCGCCTCGCCGTACAGACGCCGGCGTACGCCGGGCTTGCCGACGACAAGGCCGACCACCTTCGGCGAGCCATGGCCGAGCTCCACCCGCACGTCGAACACGTGGCCGAGGCTCCAGCCGGACTCCGTCACCACCTCCATTCCGAGGAGTTCCGAGAGGCGCATCACGATCCCGGAATCCTCCGGAGCCAGCGCGCCGCGGCGTCGTCGCCCGCGCCGAGTCCGAGCTCGCCGGCTTCCTTCTTCAGCTTCACGACCTGAGTCACGTCCTCGATCTCCGACCACGGCACCTCGACTTCGCTCGCGTCTCCGAAGCTCGGCCCGGCGAAGAACCCGAGCAGACGGGGGCGCCGCCGCTGCGTAGCTCCCGGCCCGACAAGGAGCGCCTTGACCGTCGCGGCCTTGCCGGGCTCGCCGTCAATCGCGATGTCATCGACATTGCCACAGCGGCGGCCCGCCCAGTCCACGATCTGCTGGTCGAGCAGCCGCACGGCCAAGTCCATTTCGCGCCGCTCGCTCATCCCTCGCCCATGTTCGTGAGGACGAGTAGAGGAACGGCGGCCACCGAGACGATGGCGATGACGACGAGGTAGAACCAGCCGAGCGTCGACGCAAGCCGTCCATTCGCGTGCTCGCCCATGTAGCTCGAGTCACCGGCGACGAGGAGGATCGGCACGTACGTCAGCGGCAACGCCACGACGGAGAAGATCACCGACAGCTCCGTGACGAAGATCGGGTCGACGCCCGTGATGACCACAAGGAAAGCGAGCAGGAAGAACCCGATCCACGTGAGGGTGAAGCGCGGCGCGCCCGATGGCTTGCGGTACTTCCCCCATTCCCAGCCGAAGAACTGCGCCATGTTGTAAGCGCCCGCGAGCGCCGTGTCGATCGCCGCGCCGGAGATGGCGAAGAACATCCCGAGGATGGCGAGCAGCAGGCCCGCTTCCCCGACCGGAGTCTGCGCCGCCAGAGCCACCGTCCCCAGGAATCCCGGCTCGATCCCCTTCGGGACGAAGAGCTCGGCCGCGACGACCATGATCGAGATCGAGAGCACCGCACCGAGGCCGTAACCGACAATTGCGGTGAGCTTGTTCAGCTTCAGGTCGTGCGGCGGCACCCAGCCGTCCTCCACTCCTCCGGACGAATAGAAGTAGACCTCGTACGGCATGAATGTCGCGCCGAGGAGACCGATGACGAAGTAGGCCCAGATGACGGGGCTCGGCGTGTCGATGTGCGGCACGAAGCCGTGGCCGAGCGCTCCCCAGTTCGGATCGAGCTTCAATGCCGCCACGGCGAACACGATGAGCAGCAAGCCCCCGAATCCGAATATGCGCTCGATCCATTCGAACGGCAGCGCCCACACCGAAAGGAGCAGGATCAGGACGGCGAGCACGATCAGAGGCCGGTACGGGAGGCCGAAGAGATAACGAAGGACGATCGCGAGGCCTCCGACCTCGGCTGCGCACGTCATCGCGTTCACGAACTGCGACGCGCAGAGCGTCGTGACCCCGACCTTGTAGCCGAGCCTCTCCCGCACGACGTCGAAGACAGGCCGTTTGGCAACGGTCGCCACGCGGCCGCACATCTCCGAGTACACCATGATCCCGAGGGCGCCCACGACGACGGCCCAGATGAGCTGATAACCGAACGTCGCACCCGCCGTCGCGTTGAACACGATGTCGCCGATGTCGACGAAGCCGCCGATCGCGGCAAGGATCCCAAGCGCGATCTGGAAGACCTTCGTCACAGCGTCTTCTCCAACTGTTCCGCGGCGTCCGCCGTGTGGTTCAGCGCGGCCCTGATGTCGGTCGCCATCGCCGCGTCCGATGGATGCTTGGCCAGAAGCCGCAGCTGCGCAGCTGCCCGCGTGGCGAGCGCGGCGAGCCGCTTCGTCTTGCCGACGAGCCCCGGCTCCGGCTCGGTCGAGGCCACGACCGAGGCGAGCTTCTCCGTGTCGGCTGCGAGCTCTTGCGCATGGGTGCGAACGAAGGCGGACGTCGTGCGGCTGTCTGCGACACCGTCGGCGAGGAGGCCGCCTTCCGTGGCCAGGGACTGCAGCGACTCGGCGTCCTTCGAGAATCGGTACTTCGTCATCGCGCCGCCCTCGCAACCCGCCGCGACCAGCGCTAGGGCCGCCAGCAGCGCCGCCGCCCGTGACGTTCTCAACGCCGCAGGATGCGCGCTGCCCAGGCGAGGTATCCGATGAGGAGAACCTCCGCAGCGATGGACAGGCCAAGGCGCAGCCAGCTGACCTGGGCGCCGCCCCAGTAGAAAACGCTGACGAGCACCCTACGCCGCTCGCCTGAGCGCGTCGATCAGCTCGTCCTTCTTCATCTGCGCGCGGCCGGGGATGTCTGCTTTCTTGGCCAGCTCGTACAGCTCCTCGCGCGACATGTCGTCGAGCTCGCCGTCCGCGGTCACCCCGGCCGGCCGCCGTCGGCGAGCAGCCTCGACGCTCGCCCGGAGGGCGGCCATGAGATCAGTTGGGGCCTCGGGCTCGGGCTCGACCTCGGCACGCACCTCCTCGCCACGGCGTTTCGCCTCGATGATCTCGCACAGCGCGTCGCGGTACGTGTCGCGGTACTCCTCCGGCTTGAACTCGCCCTTGTACTGCTCGATGAGCTGGGCCGCCATGTCGAGCTCCTGCTTGCTCACGTCGCTCTTCCCCGGCGCGATGTCCTCGAGCGAGCGGATCTCGTCCGCGAAGTGCATGCGCTCGAGCGTGATGACGCTGTCGCGGATGCGGAGGAGGCCCAGATTCTGGCGGTCGCGCATGACCCACTTCGCCACCGCCGCCAGGCCGGACTGCTCCATCGCCCGCACGAGCAGGGCGTAGACCTTCTGGCCATCCTCTTGCGGAGCCAGGTAGTACGTCCGCTCGAAGTAGATCGGGTCGATCTCGTCGTAGGGGACGAACGAGCGGATGTCGATCGTGCGGTGGTTCTCCGCGGCGGCCGCCTCGAAGTCCTGGTCGCTCATGTAGACCCACTCGCCCTTCTCGTACTCGAACGCCTTCACGATCTCGTCCTCGGGGACGGGCTTGTCCTCGGCCTTGCAGATCTTCTCGTAGCCGATGCGGCTCCCATCGGGCTCGTGCACGTAGTTGAAGTGGAGCGTGTGCTCTTCGATTGCGCTGTACATGCGCACGGGCACGGCCACGAGTCCGAACGAGAGGGAGCCGCTCCAGATCGCGCGAGGCATCAGCCGCGTTCGGCCATCTCTTTCTCGGGATGACCTGGCGCGATCGCGCGGCCCGCGGGCTCTTCCACGAGATTGAGAACCCGCATTCCGTGCACGAACACGACCGTCCCGCCGAGCCAGCCGCCGAGCGTGAGGGCGCAGAAGCCGAGCAGGGTGGCGGCAAAGGTGGCGCCGCCCATGTGGCCGCCCACGTACCGGTCGTGCCCGAAGGCGGCCGCAAGCGCGAACAGACCCGTCGCCGACAGCATCGAGAGCATGTGCCAAGTGGCCGTCCACCAGAGCGGCGTCCGCCACGTGATGGTCAACCAGTCGATGAGGCCCGTCGTCGCCGTCAGGGCCGTAGAGCCGAGTCCGACGAGAAGACCGAGCCACCAAGCCTTGGTCAGGTTTTCCTCCGACACGCCCGCAAACGCGAGGATGCCGAGGACGGTCGCGGCTGTGTAAGCGCCGATCGTGGCGTCGGTCAGGGGTGGATGCAGCGGATGTCCCGGGAAGCCCCGGACGAGGTACGAAAGCTTGAACATCGAAGCGCCTCCTTGCTCGCTTCGGAGTATTCGCCGCAGGGGCGGGCGCCAAACGCGACTCAAACGCGACTGCTAAGAAGCAAGCGAGATGAACCCGCCGACGATCGTTCCGTAGGCGATGTGTGCGAGGATCGTCACCAGGGGCGTCGAGCGCCCGTAGTTCAGCATCAGGAAGCCGGGCGCTTCGAGCAGCGGGTTCGAGCCGGCGGCGGTGCGCGGCGTCGCCATGCGCGGATGCACCGCCGGGAGGAGCACGTTGACGAGCGCCGACGCTGCAAAAAGACCGTGCACGAGGCCGAACACGGCTCCCAGCCACCAGCCGGCGGAGCCGATCGCGCGGAAGATCCCGTAGTAGCCGAGCGCGAACGTGACGCCGAAGGCGAAGTGCATCGCGTAGCCGAGCGCCTTCGCACGAACGCGGTCTCCAGTGAGCACGGTGCCGAGTAGGAAGGGAAGGTCGACGCGCGTGAGGCGAAACTCGCTTGCCGCCCGCAGGGCGGTCGTGAGCACGAGCGTCCCCGCAATCCCGCCGGCCAGCGCGCCCCAGATCATGCCTCTCCTCCTTCGGCGATCGCAGCGGCGGCGCTCACGAGCGCGAGATGGCTGAGCCCCTGGGGGAAGTTGCCGAGGAACGTCCCGTCCTCAGGCTCGATCTCCTCGGAGAACAGGCCGACGTCGTTCGCGTACGCGAGCACGGCGTCCATCGCGTCGATGGCCTCGGAGCGGCGCCCGGCGCGCGCGAGGGCCTCGATGAGCCAGAACGAGCATGCGACGAAGGCGCCCTCGTCGCCGTCGTTTCCGTCCTCGGTCTTGTATCGGTAGAGGAAAGGACCGCTGCCGAGCTCGCGCCGGACCGCGTCGATCGTGTCCCGCATCCGGTCGGTGTCGCCTGCGCAATACTCCACGATCGGCGCAAGCAGGACGCTCGCGTCCAGTTCGTCCGAGCCCGCCGAGCGTACGTACGAGCGCTTTTCCTCCGAGAAGCAGCGCGACTCGACGAACTCCATGACCGCGTCCGCCTCTCGCCGCCAGCGTTCGCTCGAGCGTACGGGGATCTGCCGCTCGCCTGCCAGCCGACAGGCGCGGTCGAGAGCGACGAAGCACATCATCTTCGAGTGGGTGAAGTGCGCGGGCTCGCTCCGCACTTCCCAGATGCCGCGGTCGGGCTCGCGCCACGACTTGGAAACGAGGTCGGCGATCTCCTCCAGCCGCCGGCCCGTGTCGGCGTCGAGCTCGTGTCCGTTGCGGACGTAGATCCACGCCGTCTCCATCAGGTCGCCGTAGATATCGAGCTGGCGCTGCGAAGCGGCTCCGTTGCCGACCCGGACGGGCGCCGACCCTCTGTAGCCGGCGAGCGGCAGCGTTTCCTCGGGTGCTCGGTTGCCGCCGTCCAGCCGATAGAGCACCTGGAGACGGGGATGCGTGATCTGGGAGGCGTGCAGGAGCCACCACAAGAACGCGTGCGCCTCCGCCTCGGCGCCGATGTCCATGAGGGCGTCGAGGGTGAAGCCCGCGTCGCGTACCCAGGCGAAGCGGTAGTCCCAGTTGCGCCCGCCGCCGATGACCTCCGGGAGCGACGTCGTCGGCGCGGCCGCAATCGCTCCGGAAGGCGAAAAGACGAGGAGCTTGAGCGCAAGCACGCTCCGCACGACCTCTTCTCTCCACGGACCGTCGTAATGGAGACCGGATGTCCAGCGCCGCCAGAACGCGCACGTCTCCTCGATGCGCCGCTCGGCCTCGTCGCGTCCGGAGAGGACGAGCGGCTCCTGATGCGCCGCGGCGAGGACGAGGAGCGCTCGCTCTCCGTCTCGCAGCTCGAAGCTGCCACTGATCCCGCCGTCGTGAATCTGAGCTGAACCCGCGTTCCAAGCCCGCAGAGCGACCGCATCGGCGCCGGCCTGGACGACTGGGACTCCCCCGCGCCCGGCAGCGCGACCGGGATCTGCGCCGTAGCGGAAGCGCGGCTCCACGGACCATTCGAGCTCGACGCTTCCCGCGACGCACTCAATTCGCCGAGCGAGCTCCCGAAGCGGCTCGAGACCGCCGGCCGGGAGGACGAGGGCATCCGTCACGCGCACCATCCCTCGGGCCGTTCGGAACGTCGTCTCGAGGACGTTCGTGTCAGGTAGATAGCGCCTGTCCGACTCGGAGCGCTCCGCTGGAGCCAGCACGAACCGACCGCCGCGCTCGGCGTCGAGGAGCGCTCCGAACACGCTTGGCGAGTCGAGATCGGGCAGGCAAAGCCAATCGATCGAGCCGTCCTTCGCGACAAGGGCGACAGTGCGTCCGTCGCCGACGGCGGCGTAATCGGCGATCGGCGCGTAGCCATCGGTACGCATGACGCAGTCAGCCTACGGGTAGCGACGACACGTGTTCCGAGACCGCCTCGTACGCCTGTTCTCCGCGATCGTCGTCGGCCTCCGCTTCTTCATCGTGCCGGCGTGGATCGCGGCTGCCGCGCTCGCGGCCGCATCCCTCCCGGGTCTCGGCAGCGGCGAGCCGCTGGCGCTCGGGGGTCTCGTTCCCAAAGACGCAGAAGCGATTCACGTCGGCGAGCGCTCGGCGGAGCTCTTCCGGCTCCCGCTCATCGCGGACACGGTCGTCGTCCAGCGTGACCCGAAGGGTCTGTCCGCAGGCGCGCAAGCACGCGCGGTCGCTCGCGCTCTGGCGGTCAGCCAGACGCCCGAGCGGCCTGGCGCTATCGCCTTCGCGCTCCCGGTTACGAACGCATTCGAGCTCTTCCCCGGATCGCGCGAGCGGGGCACGACGGCGCTCACGTACCTCTTCTTCGCGCCGGAGGCGACCCTGTCGGCGCGCGTGGCGGACGCCGAGGCCTACGCGGCGCGAATTTCGCGGCCCGGCGACGCGCTGGTCGGCGTAACCGGTCCGGCGCCTGCCCGGCTGCGCCAGTACGACGAGATCTCGAGCCATCTCCCAATCGTCGAGGGAGCGACCGTGGCGCTCATCTTCCTCGTCGTCAGCCTGACGTTCCGTGCGTTCGGAGCGGCCCTCCTCACGCTCGTCGCCGCCGGCGTCGCGTTCGTCGTTTCGGACGGCGTGATCCCCTGGGTCGGCACGCAGCTCGGGGTGACCGTGCCGGCGGAGGTCGAGCCGCTCGTCGTCGCGCTCACCCTCGGGATCGTCACGGATTACGCCGTCTTCTATCTCTCGGGCTGCCGCCGTCGGCTGCTCGAGGGAATGGGCCGCGTCGAATCCGCCCGGACCGTCACCCTGCACGTCACGCCGATCGTCGCCACCGCCGGGTTGATCGTGGTCGCCGGAACGGCCGCGCTCCTCGTCGGCAAGCTCGAATTCTTCCGCGCCTTCGGCCCAGCGCTCGCGATCACCGCTGCCGTCTCACTCGTCGTTGTGTTGACGCTCGTCCCGGGTGCGCTCGCGATCTTCGGGCGCATCCTCTACTGGCCCGGGGTTCGGGCACGCGACCTCGGGAGAGCCGGCCCGGAGGCCTTCTCGTCGCCCGCACGCGAGGCGATCGCGCGCTTCGTCAGCTCGCTCCCCGTATCCGCGCTGCTCGCCGTCGTTTGCGCCGGGGCTCTCCTGGTCGCCGCGACCGGCGTTCGCCATACGCAACTCTCCTTCCGCCTCATCGAAGGCCTCTCCCCGGGAACGAAGGAGCACCAGGCGGCGGAAGCGGCGAGCCATGGATTCGCGCCGGGCGTGCTGGCGCCCACGGTCCTGCTCATCCAAGGGCCAGGCTTGGCGGGCAAGCGTGCACAGCTCGCGAGGCTCGAAGCGGAGCTCGGCGAGGAGCCCGGCGTCGCGGGAGTGATCGGACCGCGCGAGCAGATAAACGCGATCCGTAAGGACGTGTTCATCGCGCCGCGCGGGACGGCGGCGCGCTACGCCATCATGCTCGACGACAGCCCCCTGGGAGCGCCGGCGATCCAGGACTTCCGCCGCCTCGACGAAGATCTCCCCGACTTGCTCGAGCAGGCGGGGCTGAGCGGAGCGTCCGCGGGCCTCACGGGCCAGACCGCGCTCGCGTCGGAAACCGTCGAGGCAGTGATCGACAGCTCGACGCGCGTCGGCGCCGTCGTGCTCGCCGTCAACTTCGTCCTATTGGCGCTTTTCCTACGCGCGCTCGTCGCACCCCTGTACCTCCTTGCGGCCACGCTCCTATCGGTCGCCGCCACGCTCGGCGTCACGACGTATTTCTTCCAGGACGTCCTCGGCCACGCCGATCTCACCTACTACGTTCCGTTCGCGGTCGGCGTGCTCCTCGTTTGTCTCGGCTCCGACTACAACGTGTACGTCGTCGGGCGAATCTGGGAGGAGCTCCGCCACCGGAGCCTGCGCGAGGCGATCGCGGTCGCCGTGCCGCGCGCCTCCAAGGCGATCACGGTCGCCGGCGTGGCCCTCGCGCTATCGTTTGCGGTGCTCGCCGTCGTGCCCCTGGACGGGTTTCACGAGTTCGCGTTCATGATGGGCGTCGGCGTTCTCATCGAGACGTTCGTCGTCCGCTCGCTGCTCATCCCTGCGCTGATCTCGCTGTTCGGGCGCACGAGCACATGGCCGGGGCGAACGCCGCCGCCTGCGCCCGTTTTTTCCCGCAAGGAGCGGGGTAGCGAAACACGGGCGTGAAGGTGCGCTCCCTCCTCTTCCTCCTGGCCTGGTGGCCGCTCCTTTTCGGGCTCTGGGTCTTGTTGCTCGGAACGCGCTCGCTCGCCGAGCTCCTCGTCGGCGCCGTGTGCGCGGTTATCGCGGCGGTGGGAGCGGAGACCGTCCGGCACGGGAGCGGTGCGCGTTTCAGCGGCCGGGCTGCGTGGGTCCTCCCCGTGCTGCGCGTCCCCGCTCGCGTGGTCGTCGACTCGGCCGTCGTCTTCGCGGCGCTCGCTGAACGGCTCGTCGTCCGGCGCCGGCTCGTCGGCGCGCTCGAGCCGATTCACTTCGAGGCGGGAGGCGATCACCCGCGTTCGGCCGCGCGGCGCGCCCTCGCCATCTGGCTCGCTTCCGCCCCACCCAACACGGTCGCGCTGGGAATCGACGAGACCCGCGACGTCCTGCTCGTACATCGACTCGCCGCGACAAGGCGAGAGCTGCCCGGAAGCGAGCTCGCCCGCGAGTCCGCCCGCGGCCCGTGAACGGCTGGCTCGTCGCAGCGACGATCCTCCTGGCGAGCCTGGCTCCGCTCGTGTGGATCGTCCTGCGCGACTCCGCGCTCGAAGGTCTGGTGGCACTGGAGCTCGCGGGCGTCGTCGTGACGATGGTCCTGCTCCTCCTTGCGCAGGGCTTCGGCCGCACGATCTACGTCGACCTCGCGCTCGTGCTGGCGCCCTTGCAGTTCGTGGGCGGGCTCGTGTTCGTGCGGATGCTGGAACGAGGCCCGTGAACGCGGAGACGGCCACCGTCTGGTCGCTCGTCGGCCTCGGCGTCGCCATCCAGCTGGCCTCCGTCCTTGGCGTCCTGGTCGCACGGGGCGTCTTCAACCGGCTCCACTTCGCCGGCCCGGCGGCGATGCTGGCTCCGGCCCCGATCGCCGCGGCGCTGGGGATCGCGAACCACCTCGGCCAGGTCGGCGTCAAGGCGCTCCTCGTCGCGCTCACGCTCTTCGTCCTCAACCCCGTGCTCGTGCACGTCACCGCGCGGGCGGTGAGAATCCGCGATCTAGGCGAGTGGCGAACTCTCCCGCGCTCGCGCGCGAAGGAGCCGTGATGGCCCTGCAGGCGACGATCCTCGTCCTCGTCGCGCTGTGGGGAACCGGCGTCGTCCTGCAGCGTGATCCCGAGCGGCAGGCGGTCGCCGCG
>DASQXE010000052.1:0-4914 GCA_035639875.1 Gaiellaceae bacterium
GCTAGGCGGGCGTCGACCGGGACTCGACGCCTAGGAGAGTGCGCGCTCCGCCCGCGGCCTTTGCCCGATACGCGGCGATGTCGGCCGAGCGGTACAGGTCGTAGACGGAGCCGAGGTTTGCGGACGCGCGCGCAACGCCGCCAGAGAAGCTGTACGGCCCACGCGCGATGAGGGCCTCCTGAGCCCGCTCCGCCACCAAGATCGCGTCGGACGGGCTCGCGCCCGGGAGAATGACAGCGAACTCGTCGCCGCCGAGGCGGCATGAAACGTCGCCCGCGCGAATGCTCGCGCGCAGCGCGTCCGCAAGGGCCTTTAGAGCTTCGTCGCCGGCCGGATGCCCGCCGAGGTCGTTGATGCGCTTGAGCCCGTCGAGGTCGACGACGAGCAACGAGAGCTCCTCGCCGCTGCGATGGCTCCGGGCAACGGCGGCGTCGAACTGCTCCTCGAAGAGACGGCGGTTGTAAAGGCCGGTGAGCTTGTCTCGGGCCGCCAGTTCCTGCATCTCCGCGTAGAGCATCGCGTTGCGCACGGCGATGGCGACGATCTCGCAGAGGGCCTGGCAGAACTCGACGTCGTGAGCGTCGAAGGCCCGGTCCTGGACGTCGATCAACTCCATGAGCCCGATCGTCTCTCCCCTGGCGACGAGGGGAAGCATCAGGAGAGTCTTTTGGCGGCGCGATTTGAGCAGGGCGCGCTCGGCCGGATCGTCGTCGGGCTTGGACACGCGAATCTGCAGCGGCTCCTGCGCGATCAGCACGTGGCGGGTGGCGGGGAACTCCGAGAGACGGTAGATCTGCCCGCCCTCCTCGGTGATCTCGTCGGTGCCCTCCAGGTGCTCGACGAGCATGACGAGGCAGTCCCGGTCACGATCCCAAAAGGAGAGCTCAGCCGCCGTCGCGCCGGTGAGCTCGGCAGCGCGATCGGCAAACGCGCGCAGGACCTCGCTGAGGTCGAGCGAAGACGAGACCTTGTGGGACAGGTCCAGGAGGGCCTGAAGGCGATTCGCCGGAGCCATTAGACGAGGTATCGGAGCGGAGGGAGACCGCCTTGAGGGGCAGCGCTAAGCTTGAGCTGGGAACGGATTAGGACGGGGTCACATGCGTCCGCAGGGCGGAGAAGAACGGAGCGCGCGGGATGTGGCGCGGCTCGGGGCGCGACTTGCCGACGCCGAGGGCTTCCATGTCGTCGCACTCGACGGCCGCAACGTGGGGATCGTCGACCACGTGCGCTACAAGCGCTACGCCGACCATCCCGACGAGATCGTCGTCTCGCGGCGCTTCCTCCTCTGGCGCCGCCGGGGCGTGATCCCGTTCGACGCCGTCGGGAACGTCGACCCGGAGCGCGAGCGGGTCTATCTCACCATCCCGACCGGGGCAATCAGACGACTGACCGGCGAGGCGTGAGGAGGTTCAGCGCGGATCCGGCCGAGAATCGCAGGTGGGCCGGGCAGGATTCGAACCTGCGACCTTGGGATTAAAAGTCCCCTGCTCTGCCAACTGAGCTACCGGCCCCGCTCGTATTAGAGCGAATTTCAAGGAGGGGGCTCAGGGGGGAACCATGGGGTTCCCCATGCGGCAAAAGTCCCGTGCTCTGCCAACTGAGCTACCGGCACGGCGACGAAGCGTAGCGAGGTTGCGCCGCTATCCTTCGTGCGCCGCCCCCATCGACTAGCGGCCCAGGTCACGGCCCTTTCAAGGCCGTAGCGCGGGTTCGAATCCCGCTGGGGGCATAGGCGTCCACTTCTGGGCAGGGCCGGCGTTTAGTGCGTCAATCTCTTGCCCCGCGGCCGTACTCGTGCGAGGTTAGGGCGAAATAGTCACCGGTGCGAGGCGCCGCCTGTGCTCCCGCTACGAACCAAGCTCCTCTACGCCTCGAGCCACCTGGGCAGCGACGCGCTCGCGCGGAGCCGGGCCCTTTGGCTCCTGTACTACTACGCGCCGCCGGCCGACTCAGATCTTCCACACCTCCTTCCCGGCCTCGTCTTCGCGCTTCTCTTCGCCGTCGGATCGGTCGTCGGCTCACTCGACCTCGTCATCGTCGGCTTCTTCAGCGACAAGACGCGTTCCCGCTGGGGCCGGCGCATTCCGTATGTCCTCGCGGGTGCGCCGCTGTGGGGGCTGTTCGCGGTGCTCCTCTTCACCTCCCCTGCTCATTCCGGAGCCGCCGTCGCGGGGATCTATTTCTTCTTCGTCTACGAGCTCTTCTTTCTCTTCCAGACGATTTCGGGAGCGCCCTACGACGCGCTCCTACCGGAGATCGCGCCGACAAGCGCGGAGCGAGTCAGCCTGCAGTCCATCAAGGTGTACTTCGGGGTCGCCGGCACGGCGATCGGGTTAGTGGGCAGTTACTACCTGCGCGACCACTTCGGTTTCAGGGTGATGGCGCTGACGATGGCAGGACTCGCGCTGCTCTTCCGGTACGTCGGCATCTTCGGTGTGTGGGAGCGGGCGAAGGAATCCCGTATCCCCGCGGACCTCACTTTCCGCGAGGCGCTGAAAGCGACATTCGCGAACGTCCCGTTCCGCATCCTCCTTCCTTCGGTCGTCCTCTTCGCGATTGCCTTCGAACTGTTGCAGGCGGTGATCCCCTTCTACGTGCACGCCATGTTGCCGAAGAGCAGCTGGCTGACCGGGCGCTGGCTCGTCGCGATCGCCATCACGGCGGCAGTCGCTTGCGTCCCCTTGTTCCAGCGGTTGGCTGCGCGAACGACGAAGCGCGACGCCTATCGGTTCTCGATGCTCGCGGCCGCACTGGCCTTCCCTCTGCTGGCGGTGGCCGGGGTGGTTCCAGGCGTGTCCGACGAGGTACAGATCATCGTCGCCGTGGCGCTCATCGGCGCGCCGATCGGGGCGCATTACCTGTTCCCGATTCCCCTGTACGCGGACGTGATCGACCAGGACAGCGGCCGAACGAAGCGCCGCCGCGAGGCGACGTATCTCGGCGCTCAGGGATTCGTCGAGCGGATGGCGACGTCCATCGCTCTGCCGCTCCTCGTTCTGCTGCGCATCCTCGGAGATACGCGGGGACACTCGCTGGGCGTCAGGCTCGTCGGTCCAGTCGGCGGCTTGCTCGTCCTGGGAGGCTGGCTCCTCTTCCGGTCGTACCACCTGGCGGACGACGTGCGCGACCGAGTACCGCCTCAGGCCGCCGAGGCTGCCAAGCCCACGGCCCAGGTCGCCGTGGGCCCGACCGGCTGAACGCGGTACCATCGATCCCCTGAACGTGGGCGGTTAGCTCAGCTGGGAGAGCGCCTGCCTTACACGCAGGAGGTCGGCGGTTCGATCCCGTCACCGCCCATGGGGGACCGCTGGAGGCGGGTACAATGCCTTCGCCTTGGGGGCGTAGTTCAGCTGGTTAGAACGCCGGCCTGTCACGCCGGAGGTCGCGGGTTCGAGTCCCGTCGCTCCCGTAAAATTGCTGCAAATCAACATCTTTTCGTTGCGGGTTGGACGCAAACGACCGCGGGCCTCTTTTCATGCCGCGCTCATCCCGCACCGGAAATAGCCGGTCATAGCCGACTGAGGCCGCAAATCCCCGCCAGGGAGATGCCGAAGGTCGTCACCGGGCAGCCTGAGGCTCGCCCGATTCCTAGGCGTAGACGACCGCCTGGACGCGGTCGTCCCGGCCGAGCTTCAGGAGAACGTGCGCGACGTGCGCCTTCACTGTCCGCTCGCTGACCACCAGCTCGCGCGCGATCTCGGCGTTCGAGAGCCCGCGCGCCATTAACTCCTCGAGCGCGAAGGTCGTGAGGACAACGACGCGAGGGCCGCCGTCGGCGTGCGCGAGTTCCCGCGTCGCCGCCAGGCCGCCGAGCGTCGGCATGCGGATGTCCATGAGGATGACGTCCGGCTTCAGCCGCCGTGCGAACTCGATCGCCTCCTGACCGTCGGCCGCCTCGCCACGACCTCGATCTCGGGATTGCCACCGAGGACATTCCGAAGCCCGCGCGCGCGAGCGCCTGGTCGTCGGAGAGGAGGACGCGGACGCTCACTGACCGGACACCGCGATCGGAACCCGGGGGCGGACGATGAACCCGCCGCCGTTGCGCCTCCCTGCCTCTTCACCCTCGGTAGGGCGAGCTGCTGCGCTAAGAGGGGGACTCTACGGCGCCGTGTGCTCGGCCGCCCCCGGCCGATCTCTTGAGAGCGGCCATAGTCCGGGCGGAGCAAGAAGCGCCAACAGGCCGCCGGCGCCGGCGAGGTACGGGCCGACGCCGACGTTGCCGTTCAGGTTGTCCCAGCCGAAACGTCGCCCGAGCTGGACGACGAACAACGCGGTGGCTCCGAGCAGCACCAGGCCACCGAGTCGCCGCAGGAAGTCCGCCGGCAGGATCCGCCACAGGGACAGCAGCGCAACGGCCCCCGCGACGGCCACGAGCGGAACGCCGAGCTTGGCGCCTCCGCTCGCGTTCTTGTCCCAGAGAAACCTGAGCGGGACCTCGAAGCTGTCGTTCCACGCCAATCCCGCCACGTCGCCCCAGGCGATGAAGCAGGAGATGATCGCGAGAACGCCCCCAATAACGGCGATCGGCGAAGGCTCGAAGGTGCGGCTCCGTGGCACGGCCGGCTCCTCTCAGACGACGAGCGTTAAGACAACGATCACGATCACGACACTCTGCGCGCTGTGCACCGCGATGCCGATCCAGGCGCTCCGGTAGCGCTTCGTCGGGTACGCGAGGAAGAACGTGTCGAGCAGCGTCCCCGGCATCGCCCACGGCACGTGCAGGTGGTAGCCGGTGAAGAGGAGACCGTTCGCGACCCAGTCGCCGCGGCCGAATGCGCCATTCATGCGCGGAAGCAGGAAGCCGCGGAAGAGCAGCTCCTCGCCGAGCACCGTGTTGAAGAGCCCGAGAACGACGATGAGCCCGAACCAGCCCCAGGCGCCGTGCAGGAACGCGCGGCCCGCGTGGGAGTC
>DASQXE010000053.1:0-29356 GCA_035639875.1 Gaiellaceae bacterium
GCCTGCGCCGGATCCCGCCGGTGAGCTCGTCGGCGGCCGCTTCCGCGTCGAAGCGAACGCCGAGACCGACGATGCACGCGAGGACCTGGTCGAGCGTCGAGGGCGAGTAGTCGACCACCTGGACGTCGAGCCCGCGGGCGCTCACGATCTCGTCGAGGCTGTCCGTAGCGACGGCGCAGACGTCGCAGAGCTCCTGCGCCACGACGACGTCCGCGTCGATCCGAGACCAGGTGTCCTCGTCGACGGCGTACAGAGGTTTGCCGTTCCCGGCCGCCTCGGCGATCGCCCCGTCGATCTCGGCGCTTGTCAGCTCGGCGGTGTCGACCAGGGAGGCGGTCACAACCGGACGCTCCCTTGCTTCAGGCGGCCAGTCACATTCGTGCGTTACCCCCACGACCGAATCGCCCAGGCCCAGCGCAAAGAGGACTTCGGTGGCGGCCGGTACTAGGGAGCAGATCCGCACCGCCCCCAGCCTACCCAGCTACTTGGCGATGAAGCTCACGCGACCGTTCGTCTCGAGCACGGCCCACTTGATCTGGTCGAGCGAGTCGATCTGCTGGCCGCGCGCCTGCGCGGCGAGCTCCTCGACGGTGATCCGCTCGCGGCTGAGATTGCCCTCGATCGGCTTCCCGTCCTCGAGGAGCACGACCGGCCGGCCCTCGAGGGCGGGCCGCAAGATCGGAAAACGCCACGAAAGCCATGAGACCACGACTGTCAATACCCCGATCGTCCCGACCGCGAGGAGCGCACCGGTGACCGACCAGTCGTTCTGCGTCACCCCCTGCTGAACAAGGTCGCCGATGACGACGAGGATGATGAGGTCGAACGGCTCCAGGCTGGAGAGCTCGCGGCGGCCGAGCATCCGCATGAGGACGAGGACGAAGACGAAGATGACGGTCGCGCGAAGGACGATGTCCATGGCTCAGGGGAAGATCAGCTGGTCGTGGCGGACCGTCACGACGGGCTCGCCGCCGTCCTCGAGCACGACGTCCTGGGGGCGATGCCCGATGACGGTCGGGTTGACCTGATACTGAAGCCGGACGACGAGGTGATGGCCGGCCTGGATCGCGGGCAGCTCGGCGACCGTTCGCCCGTTCTCCTCGCTCCATTTGACGAGATCCGGCTCGACGGTGTTGATGGTGAGGCCGTCGAACCAGCCGGGGCCGAGCGCGAGCGCAGGCTTCTCGAGCGCCGAGTGCGCATCGATCTGGAAGCGAACCTGGTAGATGAGGCCGCCGCGCGCGGCATGCGGTGCCTCGACGGTGAGCTTGGCCGCCGCTGAATCCGCCGAGACGGTCCGCGTGTGTTGTCCAAAGACGTTGGCGAGGCCAGCAGCGCTCACCCCGACGAAGACGAGCAGCACCGCCCTACGGAAATAGGGCTCGATATCGCGCCGATACAGATCGACGTGCGTCTTGCGTTCCAGGAACTGCGGGAGAGCGGCCATTCAAGCCAAGTTCGGCACGGACGGCGGCCGCTCCTCCCGCTTCGGAACGGTTGCTCTGCCGAACGGCGGCCGCGGAGAACGCTCTCCGCGGCCGCTACACTGGTCCGCTCACGCGCCCGTAGCTCAGGGGATAGAGCGCTGCCCTGCGGAGGCAGAGGTCGCATGTTCGAATCATGCCGGGCGCATCGTCGCGACTGGCTACAGCCCGGCCTTCAAGGCGGTGATTCGCCCGTACGACGCGAACAGTCGCGCCGACGAGACGCGGCCCTCGGTGGCCGCTTGGAGCAGCGACGCGTACACGCCTCGCGATTCTGACTCGGTCCCGGTGAGAACCAGAAGGTCGGTCCCCGCCCTCGTGGCGCTGATCGCCAGCCGTGCAGGGCTCGTTCCCCGCGTCGCCGCCGCCGCGTCGAGCGAGTCCGTCATGGTCACGCCCCGGAAGCCGAGCTCGCGGCGGAGCAGCGTCCGGACGATGACCGGTGACCATCCGGCGCCATGGGAACGGTCGTACGCGTCGTAGGCCGCGTTCGAAAGCATGACCAGCGGGACCCCGTCCTGGACAGCCAGCCGGTACGGGCGCAGCCCCGGTGCGAGCTGATCCGTCGTCGCCGTGATATGGACGAGGTAGACGTCGGTATTCCGTGCTGCAAAGCCGAGGCCCGGAAAGTGCTTCATTGTGGCGACGGCGCCGCGGTCATGCAGCCCACGCGCGAATGCATTTGCGAGCCGTGCCGTCTTTGCGGCGCTGAACGACCAGGTACGGCCCTCCTGATACATGAACGAGGCCGTCGAACCCGGCACGTCTGCGACCGGAGCGAAATCGGTGTTTATCCCGAGGCCGCGCAAGCCCCGCCCCGTCATCCGGCCCTGCGTACGCGCGGTCTCGATCGAGTCCAGCGCGCCCATCTGTGGAGGCGACAGCGTGGGTGGGATCCAGGAAATGGTCTTGACCGTCCCGCCTTCCTGGTCGACGGCGATGAGAAGCTTCGGCCGGCCGCCGGCCGCGGCTGCTTGTTGCAGCTTCGACGTGATCGCACGGAGCTGCGCAGCCGAGCCGAAGTTGTAGCGGTGGATCAGAACCCCGCTGACCTTTCCCGCGCGCACGCGGTTGAGCAAGGACGCGGAGGGTGTGGTCCCATCCATGCTTACGACGAGCTTTTGCCCCACCATCTGCGCGAGCGTCGGCGTGGCGACGGCGGGCGCGCCGGCAGGCGAAGCCGTCAGCGCGAGACCGCCCAGGACGAGAGCGCAACCAACGACTTTGACCACGCCCTGGATCGTCCGGCACGGACGTAACCCCGCCGACCCGCGTCCGTAACGACTCGGCAACGAGCTGTTTAAGCGGCGGGCGGTCGCATTCGCGCCGGCCGGCCGCCGACGTCGAGGGCGGCGTCCGCGGGGACCTCGTTGCGCACGAAACCGAGGGCGAGCCTAGCGACTGCGCTCGTCACGCGGCCGACTGATTTCCCCTCCCACACGATCTCGGTGCCCGGCTCGGCCGCCTCGACCTCGAGCAGGCGCAAGCCGCGGTTGGCATGTCCGCGGTAATGAAGGCGCGCGATCGGCTCTTGCCCCGGAAAGCAACCCTTCGTGAGCGAGACCGCCCGCTCGACGAGGCCGGCCTCTGCCGGTAGCACCCGGTCGTCGATCTCCCGTCCGAATCGGGGCGTGCCGGCGCCAACCCGGAGAGCTTCGAGATCGTCCTCGCTCAACTCCTGAGCGTCGGGCGGCGGCTCCGCGTCGACCACCTCGACGGCCGCCACCCCGTAATCGGAGTTTGGGACTCCTCCTTCGTCCGTGCCGAGCAGGATGAACGACGTGTGCTCCTCGAGACCGACCTCCGCCTTGGCCGCGAAGCGCATGCGGGTGAGCTCGGCGGCGAGACGCTCGCCAAGCTCCGGCTCCGTGAGCAGAAGGAAGTCGTCCTCCGCCTGGCGGACGACGCGCATCGGCGCGATCACGCGGCCCTTCGGCGTGAGAAGGAGCGCTTCGCATGCTTCGCCCACGCTCAGGGCAGCGACATCGTTCGAGAGCATCCGCTGGAGGAAATCCTCGGCATCAGGACCGCGGACGCGGACAAACGCGCGCGCCCGGCGCGCGACCCTTCCCGAAGCGACCTTCATCTCCTGTAGTTATAGTCGCCGCGCTTCAGGGACAAGGGACGAGAAGGGGGAGGGTTCATGCGTGTTTTGTTTCTGGGCCTCGTAGCGGCGTGCGCAACCGCGTTGTTCGCAGGAGCGGTCTCGGCCTCGACGCCCGGCACGGACGTCAGGCTGACGCATGACGAGGGCACCGGGTACGTGAGTGCCTACACGCTAGCCACAGGTACCCCGTATACCGATCAGACTCTCGACGAGTGTTCCATCTCGCGGGGACGACAGAACGAGCCGGCTGTGGCCGTCGATCCACGCGACACGGCTGTCCTGCTCGGTGGCTCGAACGACTATTGCGGCGTCTACAACCGCGGGATTGCCGCGGGAGCCGTCGGGCCGATCTGGCTTGGCTACTACCGCTCCGAGGATTCGGGATCGAGCTGGACGAGCTCGCTCGTGCCCGGTTACCCGGACGACGCCTCCCCGTACAAGGCGCTCTCGCAGGCCCGGACGGCAAGTGCCGGCGACCCGGTGATCGCGTGGGACAACCACGGGCGGGCGTTCTTCGGTTCCGAGAGCTCCGGGGATCCTGCCGGCACGGCCAAGACGTTCGGCGACGTCTTCGTCGCGCGCTTCCGGAACCCCGACGGCGCCGACGCGGTCGACACGAGCCGAGACGGGCTCGAGTACTACGGGACGACCGTGGTCGCGCACGGCTCGTCCGCACCAAATCTCCTGGGCGTCTTCCACGACAAGACCTCGATCGAGGCCGATCGAACCGGCGGTGCGTGCGATGGCAACGTGTACTTCTCGTGGTCTCGGTTCAACGGGAACGGCGCGAATGCGATCTACTTCTCGCGCTCGACCGACCACGGCGTGACGTTCAGTTCGCCGATGAAGCTGACCTCCTCGCTCAAGAGCCTCCAGTTCCCGGATATCGCAGTGACGGGCAACGGGCACGTCTACGTGGCTTACCGGACGTTCACGTCGGTCGGCCGGTCGTCCGACGCCCTCTACATCTCGAAGTCGACGAACTGCGGCCAGACGTTCGGTCCGCCGGTCAAGCTGACGACTTTCGTTCCGTACGACGCGCAGGATCAGTCCGCGCCTGAGCCTGTCCCGACGCAGCCGGTTCGCGACGATCCGACCCTCGGCGAGGGACGGGAGGTGCAGTCCGACCGCGCTCGGGACTGCGGCGATTTCAACGACGCGTGCACCTCGGGCTACACGTTCTTCCGCCGCGATACGCAGGTTCGTGCGACGGCCGACCAGCTCGACGCCACGCGCGAGTTGGTCTACCTCGTCTTCGACCCGTCGAAGCCGGGGACCGAAACGCCGACTGGCACGACGTACGGATCGGTCGACAGAGGCGTCGGTAGCCAGTCCGGCATCTTCTTCTTCCGTTACAACGGGGCGACCGGGACGCACACGACGCCGGCGTTGATCGACGCGCAGATGACCGGGCATCAGCTCTTCCCCGACATCTCCGCGGACGGTGGTGTCCTGCACGTCGTCTGGTGGGACAGCCGGAACGACCCCTGCTACAGCCGAGCGCGGCCGGTCGGCGACTGCGCCGACCGGACGACCGTGCCGTCCCTCGACGTCTATGGGGCCAGCTCCACCGATCTCGGAAACAGTTGGCCGACCAAGACGCGTCTGAGCGACGTCACGACCAACCCGAACTACGAGCAGTTCGACAACAGGGCCGTCCCGTTCGCGGGCGACTACCTCTACGTCTCCTCACTCGGGGCCTTCGCGTACGGCGTCTGGACCGACTGGCGGAACACGAGGCAGGGCACCGATCCCCGTGAGAACCCGGAGGACGAGGACGCGACCACGGCCGACGTCCACCAGTGCCGCACGCTCAACACCGTCCAGACGAAGAAAGGACCCGTCAGTTTCTGGAGCGGTGACCAGTGCCCGCACGACGGCGGAATCGATCAGAACATCTACGGCGACCTCGCGCCGTAGGGGAGTAAGCGAGAGGGGCGCCGGGCGGCGCCCCTCTCGACTCAACGGGCTGCCGACGACCTGGACGGAGGAACACGGAGGCGTGGAGGGAGACCCTCGCAGCTCGAGCCAGAACAACCTGCAGGCGGAGTTCCTCGGCGACTACGTGTACGCGATCGCCACGCGGACGTACGGTGCGGGCGTCTGGAACGACAGCCGCGAGGGCCCAGACTGTCCGGCCATGGACGCCTGGCGCCAATCGCTCCGCGACGGTACCGACGTCCCGAAACCGGCACCTCAGCAGGACTGCCCGGCGACGTGGGGGAACAGCGACATCTGGGCCTGGACGAGCGCTCCATGAGGCTCGCTGGGCCCTGACATGCGAAAAGGGGGCGCCGCACGGCGCCCCCTTTCATTTCTTCGAGCCGAGGCTCGACTACATCATTCCGCCCATGTCGGGCATGCCTCCGCCCGCCATGGCCGGCTGCTTCTCGGGCACCTCGGCCACCACGGCCTCGGTCGTGAGGATGTTCTTGGCGATCGACGCCGCGTTCTGGAGCGCGGAGCGCGTCACCATGGTCGGATCGATGATCCCCGCCTTGACGAGGTCCTCGTACTGGCTCGTCTCGACGTTCAGACCGTGACCCTTGGTGCCGTTGCGGATCTTGTCGACGACGATCGAGCCCTCGAGGCCCGCGTTGTCGGCGAGCTGGCGGATCGGCTCCTCGAGCGCACGCGCGACGATGTGGGCGCCCGTCCGCTCGTCGCCCTCGAACGAGTCGAGCTTGATGGCGGAGACAGCGTTCAGGAGCGCGACCCCGCCGCCCGGGACGATGCCCTCCTCGAGAGCCGCCCGCGTTGCCTGCAGGGCGTCCTCGACGCGGTGCTTCTTCTCCTTCATCTCCGTCTCGGTGGCAGCGCCGACCTTGACGACCGCGACCCCGCCGGACAGCTTCGCGAGGCGCTCCTGGAGCTTCTCGCGGTCGAAGTCCGAGTCGGTGGTCTCGATCTCCGACTTCAGCTGCTTGATGCGGGCCTTGATCGCCTCCGAGGAGCCGGCGCCGTCGATGATCGTGGTCGAGTCCTTGTCGACGACGACCTTGCGGGCGCGGCCCAGCTGCGAGAGCTTCGTGTTCTCGAGCTTGAGACCCATTTCCTCGGTGATGACCTCGCCGCCCGAGAGGATGGCGATGTCCTCGAGCATCCGCTTGCGGCGGTCACCGAAGCCCGGAGCCTTGACGGCCACGGCCGTGAACGTGCCGCGGAGCTTGTTCACGACGACGGTGGCGAGCGACTCGCCCTCGACGTCCTCCGCCACGATGAGCAGCGGCTTGCCTGCCTGGATGACTTGCTCGAGCACCGGCAAGAGATCCTTCACCGCACCGATCTTCTGGTTGGCGATGAGGATGTAGGGATCGTCGAGCACGGCCTCCATGCGCTCGGCGTCGGTGATCATGTACGGCGAGAGGTAGCCCTTGTCGAACTGCATGCCTTCGGTGAACTCGAGCTCGAGCCCGAAGGTCTGGCCCTCCTCGACGTTGACGACGCCGTCCTTGCCGACCTTCTCGATCGCGTCGGCGATGACGTCGCCGATCTCGCGCTCGCGCGCGGAGATCGTGGCGACCCGGGCGATGTCCTCCTTGCCCGAGATCTCCTTCGACTGCGTCTTCAAGTTCTCGACGACCGACTCGACGGCGGTCTCGATCCCGCGTTTGAGACCCATGGGGTTGGCACCCGCGGCGACGTTCTTCAGACCTTCGCGGACGATGGCCTGAGCGAGAACGGTGGCCGTCGTCGTGCCGTCACCGGCAACGTCATTCGTCGCCGTGGCGACCTCGCGCACGAGTTGGGCACCCTGGTTCTCGAAGACGTCCTCGACCTCGATCTCGCGGGCGATCGTGACGCCGTCGTTCGTGATCGTCGGCGCGCCGAACTTCTTGTCCAGCACGACGTAACGACCCTTGGGGCCAAGTGTGACCTTGACCGCGTCAGCGAGGGTGTTCACGCCGCGCTCGAGCGCCCGGCGCGCCTCCTCGTTGAACAGAAGTTCCTTGTGTGCCATTCAGTCTCTTCCTTTCCAGTAATTCGGGGTGGGCGAGGGGCGGAGCCCCTCGCTGACCAGCGAGCTACGCAGCCGCGCCGGCCATCTCCTTCTTCCTCGAGGTCTTCCGACCGCCCGACGTGGCCACCTTCGCCAGGACGTCGGACTCGCGGAGGATCAGGTAGTCGTCGGTGCCGAGTTTGATCTCGGTCCCGCCGTACTTGGAGAAGATGATCTCGTCCCCCTCCGCAATCTCCATCGTGATGTAGTTGCCGTTTTCGTCCCGGGGACCGGGGCCGACGGCCAGAACCCGGCCGCGCTGCGGCTTTTCCTTCGCGGTGTCCGGCAGGACGATGCCGCTCGAGGTCGTCTCCTCCTCCTCGAGGGCCTCGACGATCAGCCGGTCACCCAGTGGCTGTAGGTCCATTCAGCATTCCCTCCTTGCAACTCGCTTTCCCACATCTGGCACTCGCTCAAGCCGAGTGCCAGGCGCTATGTTAGCGAAGATTCGAAGCGGCGATCAAGGGCTTTCTGGCACTCGTAGCTCCTGAGTGCCAGGGCGAAAGAACGTGAAAACAAGGGTCGCAGCGCACATCAGGGCGGCAAGCGCGTAGGGGACCGCGTCGGTGGCCGCGTCGGCGAGAGCGCCGCCGATCGGCGGCCCGAGGGCGTTGCCCGCTCCCCAAGCCGCGTTCATGAGGCCGAACGCGAGTCCCTGCGCGAGACCGATGCGGTCCGCGGCGTCGGAGAGAAGCGCCATCGCCGGCGCCCAAAACGCGCCGAACGTGATCCCGGAGAGGACGAGAACGGGAACCACGGCAGCCGGGCGGTCGGACAGGGCGAACGCGATCAGGACACCGACCGCACCGCCGAGCGAGACGCGAAGCGGCAAGAGGCGCCCGCGCCGGTCGGAGACGCGCCCGATGAGCGGCGCGATGACCATCTCGATGGCCGCGGACGCGATCCATGCGATCGCGATGGCCGCGGCGCTCCAGCCCGCGCGGTCGAGCGCGAGCGGAACGAGCACACCCACGACCCCGAATACGAGCGCCGGGATGGTCATGAGCCACAGGGCACCGAGCACCTGGGGCTCGCGCAACGCGCGGACCACCACTCCGCGACGGAGGGGCTCGCCCTCCACAGGAGGGATGCGAAGAGCCCAGGCGCCGAGGACGACGGTCAACGCCGCGAGCCCGACGAAGACGGGCCGCGAGCCGACGTGGTGGGCGAGCGCGCCGATCGCGGGGCCGAGCAGCGCCCCGAAGATGGCCGATCCGATCGCGGTGCCGAGCATCTCGCCCCGCCTCGCGCGCGGAGTTCCCACGATCAGCCAGGTCAGCGCAGCCGCCCACGCGAGCGAGCCGCCGAGGCCCTGGGCGAGGCGAGCGATCCCCAGGGTCCACGCCGACCCGGCGAACCCGAAAGCGAGGCTCGCGAGCCCGATAAGGACGAGTGCGAAGAGGAGCGCGCGGCGAGGGCCGTAGCGTGCGGCGACGATCCCGCCCGGGAGGGCCCCTAGAACGGCGCCGGCCGCGTAGGCGCCGACGAGGAGCCCGGCGGCCGACTTGGACAGGCCGAATTCGTGCGCGTAGCCCGGCAGGAGCGGGACGAGCGCCGAGTAGAGCATCGTCTCCACGAAGACGACGAGACAGACGAGAAAGAGCAGGCGGCGCACGGCTCCGACGCTACCAGTCGCGGCTAGCATCGGAATCGTGCGGCGGGAGTTCTCGGCCGGCGGGGTGGTCGTGCGCCGCGTGCGCGGGCAGTGGAAGCTGGCTGCAATCCGACCGGCCGGCAAGGAGGACGTCTGGGCACTGCCCAAGGGGCTGATTGGACGTGGGGAAAGCGCCGCGGACACAGCCGTCCGCGAGGTGACGGAAGAGACCGGAGTCGAGGGCCGTCTCGTCGAGAAGCTCGGCGACGTCCGCTACGTCTACACGTGGGCGGGCGAGCGCGTCTTCAAGGTGGTGAGCTTCTTCCTCCTTCGCTACTCGAAAGGCCGCCTGGGAGACGTCCCCGCGACGTTCCGCCACGAGGTGGCCGAGACGCGCTGGTTAGCGCTCGAGGACGCTCCACGCCTCCTCGCGTACAAAGGCGAGCAAGAAATGGCCGCGAAAGCTCTTCAAATAGTCCACGACCGGCGCTTATGATGCGGCGGCCGCGGTGCCGTCCGACGACAGCACGATGTATGCCCTCAACTTCTACTCGCCGATCGTGGCCGACCAGCTGCGCAGCCGTCGGAAGACGGCCACCATCCGCCTGGGCAACAAATCGACGAAGTACAAGAAGGGGATGGTGGTGCAGATCCTCGTCGGGACGCGGTTCGGGCCTCGCGAGAAAGTCTTCGACGCTGTTATCGACAAGGTGGAGGTAAAAGCGCTCGGCGAGCTCTCGCCCCGCGAGATCGAGCGCGATAACCCCGAGATGCGCCGGCCCGAGGACATGGCTCATTTCCTCGGCCAGCTGTACAACCGTGACGTCTCCGAGGAAGACACCGTCACGGTGATCCACTTTTCCGAGATTCTCGCGCGCTAGCCGGCCCGCGGTGGACGTCGTCACCGGCGCTTTCTCGTACACAGGGAGGTACATCGCCTCACGCCTGCTCGAGCTCGGGAGGGAGGTGCGAACACTTACGCGCCATCCGCAGTCCGCGAGCCCGTTTGGCGAGCGCGTCCGCGCGCTCCCGCTCCAGTTCGACGTCGATGCGCTCACTGGTTCGTTGGAAGGTGTGGACACGCTCTACAACACGTACTGGATCCGGTTTCCTCGTGGCGCGCTCACGTTCGAGCGCGCCGTCGAGAACATCGAGGTGTTGCTCCGCGCCGCGCGTGCGGCGGGGGTGCGAAGGGTCGTATACCTCAGCGTCTCCAATGCGTCGACGTCATCTCCCTTGCCTTACTTCCGCGGGAAGGGGCTGGCCGAGGAGGCGCATGTCGAATCCGAGCTCAGTTATGGAATCGTCCGCCCCACAGTTGTGTTCGGACGCGAGGACGTCCTGATCAACAACATCGCCTGGATCCTGCGCAAGCTTCCCCTCTTCGTCATTCCTGGGTCGGGGGACTACGCCTTGCAGCCGGTCGCCGTCGAGGACGTGGCCGACCTAACCGTCCGGGTGGGGCAAGCGAACGACCGGCAGGTGATCGACGCGGTCGGCCCGGACGTCTTCTCCTACAACGCGCTCGTCCGACTCATCCGCGACTCGATCGGCTCCCCGGCGCGGATCGTGCACGCCAGCCCTGTCATTGCGACCGCGCTCGGCGGCTTACTCGGGGCCGCGCTGCGAGATACGCTCATAACACGGGACGAAATCGCTGCCCTGACCGCTGGCCTGCTGGCGACGGAAAGCGCGCCCACCGGCACCAGACGGCTGGCCGACTGGCTCGCTGCGAACACAGCATCCGTCGGCGCAAGCTACACATCGGAGATGCGCCGGAACTGGGCCGGCTAGCGGCCCGGTCTCCGGATCGGTCCGCCGAAAGCGTCGGGCGAGCGTAGTGCCGCGCCGCACTCCTCGCACTCGACCGCGAATACGGAGCTGAAGCGCGCGCCGCAGGAGGGACAGCGAGCACGCATCTCGCCTCTGCAGGTCGGACACGAACTCGGGAGCTCGAGCGCGTTCTCCTCGAAGTAGCGCTGCGCGTGGCCGCACCCGAGGCAGAAGGAGACCCAGTCGCCGAGGGTCTTGCGGCGTTCCTCTCGTAGCCAATCCGAGGCGGGGCCCATGCTCTGAGCCTACCGCTACAGTTACCCGCGCATGGCGATCGCCCGGGAAGCGGAGCCGGTTGGCTCCCTGAGCGAGGTGAAGGAGGCCGGCCTCGACCGCGAGGACTTGCTCGGCATCTTCCGCAATCTCGTGCTCACGCGGGGAATCGAGGAGCGGGGCCACATCCTGTACAAGCAGGGGAAGATTCCCGGAAGCTTCTACACCGGCCGAGGCAACGAGGCTGCCTCGGTCGGGGTGGCCACGGCGATGGGGCCCGAGGACGTCGGCACGCCGCTCCACCGCGACATGGGCGTGCACGTCGTACGGGGCGTCGAGCCGTGGCGGATGTTCGCGCAGTACATGGGCCGGGTGGACGGCCCGACGAAGGGCAAGGACGGCAACGTCCACATGGCGGACGCCCGCCTCGGCCTCATCGCCATGGTCAGCCATCTCCCCGCCATGCTCCCAGTCGCCGTCGGCTGCGCGCTCGCTTTTCGTATCCGGGAAGAAAGACGGGTCGCCGTCGCGTGGTTCGGCGAGGGCGCATCCGCCCGCGGCGACACCCACGAGGGCATGAACCTCGCCGGCGTTCGGCGCCTGCCGGTCGTCTTTGTGTGCGACAACAACCAGTGGGCCTACTCGACGCCGACGCACCTCGAGTTCGCGTCCGAGCACGTGGCCGACCGCGCGAAGGCGTACGGCTTCGACGGGGTCGTGGTCGACGGGACCGACGTCCTCGCCGTCTATCGCGAGGCGAAACGCGCGATCGAGAAGGCGCGTGAGGGCGGCGGACCGACGCTGCTCGAGTGCCTGACGCTGCGCATGGAAGGGCACGCCGTCCACGACGACGCTTTCTACGTCCCCAAGGAGATGTTCGAGGAGTGGGCCCGGCGCGATCCGCTCGAGCGCTTCCGCAGCTGGCTCCGCGAGAACGCCGACTTCTCCGCCGAGGAGGAGGAAGAGATCCGCGCCGACGTGAAGAAGACCCTGAACGACGCGATCAAGCGCGCCGAGGAGAGCCCGCTGCCTGACGTGTCGTCCCTCCTCGAAGGCGTCTTCGCGACGCCCGAAGACCTCGACACGCCCCACCACAAGTAATGGCTGAGAAAACGTATTTGCAGGCGATTTCCGACGGCCTCCGCCAGGAGATGCGCCGCGACAAGCGCGTGTTCGTCATCGGCGAGGACGTGGGCGTCTACGGAGGCGCGTTCAAGGTCACGCAGGGCTTCCAGGAAGAGTTCGGGCAGTGGCGCGTTATCGACGCGCCACTCTCCGAGACCGCGATCGTCGGCGCGTGTACGGGCGCGGGGATCCTGGGCATGCGTCCCGTCGCGGAGATGCAGTTCGCCGACTTCATCTCGTGCGCGTGGGACCATCTCGTAACCGTTGCGGCCAAGCAGCGGTACCGCGCAGGAACTCCCGTGCCGATCACGGTTCGTCTTCCCTCGGGCGGGGGCTTCTCGGGTGGGCCGTTCCATTCGCAGAACCCGGAATCGAGCTTCGCGCACATCCCGGGCCTAAAGGTCGTCTGCCCGGCCACGCCGGCTGACGCGAAAGGGCTCCTCGTGAGCGCAATCGAGGACCCCAATCCGGTCCTCTACTTCGAGCACAAGCACCTCTATCGGCGAATCAAGGACGAGGTCCCCGACGACCGCTACACGATCCCGCTCGGCGAGGCGCGCATTCACCGCGAGGGCGACGACGTGACGGTCGTCACCTGGGGAGCGATGGTCTACACGGCGGACGAGGCGGCGCGGAAGGTCGAGGAGGAGAGCGGCCTGTCGATCGAGATTCTCGACCTGCGGACGTTGATTCCGTGGGACAAGGCCGCGGTGCTGAAGTCCGTCGAGAAAACCTCGAAGGCGCTCGTCCTCCACGAGGACACGCGCACCGGTGGTTTCGGCGCCGAGATCGTCGCAACGATCATGGAGGAGGGCTTCGAGAATTTGGACGCGCCGGTCAAACGCATCACGGCGCCCGATACACCCGTGCCGTTCTCGCCCCCGCTAGAAAAGGCGTTCATCCCGCAGGTCGAGGACGTGGTAGCAGGCCTGAAAGAGCTCGGCGAATACTGATGGCGACTGAGACCGCAGTCGACGTGGTCATGCCCCAGATGGGCGTCTCCGTCTCCGAGGGGACGATCACGAAGTGGCTCAAGTCGGAGGGCGAGGACGTCGCTGCCGACGAGTCGCTCCTCGAGATCTCCACGGACAAGGTGGACACCGAGGTGCCGAGCCCGGCCTCGGGCGTCCTGCGGCAGATCCTCGCCCAGGAGGGCGAGACGGTGGCCGTCGGAACGAAGATCGCCGTGATCGCGCCGGAGGGCGCCCCGGCCGAAGCTCCTCCCCAACCGCCGCCGGAGCCCGCGACAGCGAAGGCGGCCGAGGAGGCTGAGAAAGCCGGGGGAGCCGAGGGCGAGACACCGACGGCCGAGAAAGTCGAGGAGGCGCCACCGCCCGAGGCGGCGCCCGTAGCTCCCGAGCCGAAGGCTGAGCCCGCCCCGGCGGCGGCCGCAGAGCCCGAAGGAGACGGCCGCCGCGAAGCCAAGTTCGTTTCGCCGGTCGTCGCCCGCATCGCCTCGGAGCACAACGTCGACGTCTCGCAGGTCGAGGGCACCGGACGCGGCGGGCGGGTGACCAAGAAAGACATCTTGCAATTCATCGAAAGCGGCGCTCCGGCGGCGGCGCCGACCGAGCCTGTGCAGGCCGAGGCCGCTCCCGCCGAGGCGCCGCCGCGACCCGAACCCCCTGCTCCGGCTGCTGCCCCGACGGCGCCCCCGGCCGCCGCTGCGCCCGCGGGTGCCGGCGAGCAGGTCGAGCCGGTGTCGGCCATGCGCAAGGGCATCGCCGAGCACATGCGCCGCTCGCTCGACACATCGGCTCATGTCACGAGCGCGATCGAGGTCGACATGACGAAGATCGCCGCCCTCCGCCAGCGGTTGAAGCGCGAGTGGGCCGATGCCTACGGCGTCAACCCGACCTACCTCGCATTCGTGGCACGCGCAGCCGTCGACACTCTCAAGGACTATGCGTGGATCAACGGTGAGCTCCGCGGCGACTCGATCGTCACGCGGAACTACGTCAACCTCGGCTTCGCCGTCGAGCTCGCCGACGGAAAAGGTCTCATCGTGCCCGTCGTGCGGAACGCCGAGGGACTGAACCTCCTCGGCATGGCACGGGCGATCGCGGACGTCGCGGAGCGTGCGCGGAACAAACAGCTTCTCCCAGACGACGTCCAGGGAGGCACGTTCACGATCACGAACCCCGGCGGCTACGGAACGTTCCACGGCACGCCGATCATCAGCCAGCCGCAGGCCGCGATCCTCGGCACGTATGCGGTCGTGAAGCGTCCGTGGGTGGTCGAGGACGAGGGCGGCCAGGACGCGATTGCAATCCGCTCGATCATGAACCTCACCCTCACCTACGACCACCGTCTCGTCGACGGTGCGCTCGCCGGACGGTTTTTGCACGACATGCGCGAACGGCTGCAGAACTGGGACGAGTCTTGATTGGCCGAAATCTTCTGCTGCGCCGCGATTTCGGCCGACAATGACGTCTCCGAAAGCCTGATGAGTAGTCCGGCATACATCCTGAACGTAGGCGAGACCCCCTATCTGGACGCTTGGGATCTCCAGCGCGCTCTCGCCGGCGCCGTCTCGCAGGGAGCGATCCCAGACACCGTCCTCATGCTCGAGCATCCGCCCGTGATCACGCTCGGACGGCGGACCGACGGCGAGGAGCTCCATGTTCCTTCGGATGCGGACGTCGAGATAGTCGAGACCGATCGCGGCGGCAAATCGACCTACCACGGCCCGGGGCAGCTCGTCTGCTATCCGATCCTCGACCTCAATCGCCACGGACGCGACGTGAAGAAGTACTGCCGTGACCTCGAGGAGGCTGTAATCCGAACACTCGCGGAGTTCGACATCGACGCGACGCGAATCGACGCCTTGACGGGCGTATGGCTGGAGAGCCCGCCACGGAAGATCGCCTCTATCGGCGTGCACATCTCGCGGTGGGTGACGACGCACGGATATGCGCTGAACGTGGATCTCGACCCCGCGCCGCTCACTGACTGGATCACGGCGTGCGGGTTGGAGGACGCGGCGTTCACGACGATGGCGCGCGAGCTCGGACGGCCGGTCCCCGTCGACGAAGTGCGCCCGGCGGCCTCCACGGCGATCGGTGAGGTCTTCGGGTTGGAGCTCGAGGAGCTACCGGCCGAGGGAGGCGCCGGCCTCTGGGACCAGCCCGTTCACTCGCGCCTCTCAGCAGCCAAGTAACAGTCTGTTACTAACGTTGCTCATCACGCTTATTGGGTGGGTGGAAGGGTTCCGGCGAGATAATCGATCAACGCCTCTGGCGGCCGGGTCCGGAAGGCGATTTCGAGAAGCACGTCGCCAGCAGTGGGCTGCCGGCCCCGACGTCGGGCGAGGTTGATGATGCTGCGAACCTGCTCGTAGCTGGGGCGCACGAGGCCGAGCTCCTCGGCGACTTGGCCAACGCGACGATTTGTCTCGGCGATCGGCGTCGTCGCCCTGTCTAGGCGTTCGGCGGCAGCAACCAGGCGCGAGTCGATTCGCGGAGCGAAGGACAGCACCTACCGAGGATGCGCCTTTCGGTGCGCCGCAACCCGCGCTGAAATTCACGAAACAGGGCAAGTAACAGTCTGTTGCTTGCGATGATTGGCTCCCGCCGGGTCCGCGCGTACGAGTGCAGGGGACCGTTAGAGATCCGGCAGCCAGCGGTCCTGGTACGACGTGTCCTTCAGGGTGATCCCGGCATACGCCTCTTTCGGGTCCGTCGTCTCCTTCTCGACCGACGCGCCGTGCTTCGCCGCCACCTCGGATTCCGGGTAGACCGTCTCGGGGCTGAAGCGCGTGCCGACCGCCACCGCCACGCACGGCTCGTCGCCCGTCGCGACGAAGACGTGGTCGGTATCAGGCGGGCAGTGGAAGAAATCCCACGCTTTCAGGCGCCGCTCCTGCCCTTCGACGATGAGGATGCACTCCCCGGAGACAATGAGGAAGTCCTCCTGGTTCGGCTCGCGGTGGTACATACAGGCGGGCTGGCCCGGCCAGAGGACGCCGATGTTGAAGCCGACCTGCGAGAAGCGCGAGCGCTCTCCCTCGCCCAGGCGCGTGAACACGCCCATCGCCTCCGAGTCGCCCCAAACCGCGTCGCGGGCGTTGACGACGAACCACCCTTCGCCGGCCGCCACGAGCCCGTGCTCCGTGCGCTCGAGCGGCGCCTCGGGGACGCCGGTCACGGCAGCCAGCTCTCCTCGTAGCGCGCCGGACGCCGCGCGGGAAAGCGCGCATACGCCTCCTCCGGATCCGTCGTGTCGCGCTGCGCGCTCGCGTTCCGGCGAACGGCGACATCGTGGACGGGGTAGCCGCCCCAGTTCGGGCCCGTCGAATCGACCCGTGCCCCGACGGCGATGATGACCGACTTGCCCTCTCCGGCTCCGACGATCGTGTGGTCGGCGCGGGGCGGACAGTGCATGAAGTCCCACGCCCGGAGTGGGCGCTCCTCGCCCTCGACGAGGAGGAGCGCCTCGCCGGAGAGGACGAGGAAGGCCTCTTCATCGGCCTCCCAGTGGTACATGGACATCGGCTCGCCCGGCCCGAGGACGAAGAGGTGGAAGCCGAGCTGGGAGAACTCGAGCTCGCCGTCGCCGTCGAAGCGGCAGATGAGGCCGCGAGGCCCGCGGTCGAACCATTGCGCCTCGCGCGCATTGACGACGAACCAACCATCGCTCCCCGGCGCGAGGCCGGCGTCCGTCTGCTCGAGCGACGCTTCCGGAACGGCCACGCCCCTACACTGACACACATGCAGACATCGTTGCCGGTCGCGGATAGGCCTCGCCGGCCCGAATGGATGAAGGTGCGCGCGCCGAGCGCCGACTCGCGCTACTTCGAGGTGCGTGAGCTCATCCACGGCCAGCATCTGCACACGATCTGCGAGGAAGCGCGCTGTCCGAACATCGCCGAGTGCTGGGGGCGCGGCACCGCCACCTTCCAGATCCTCGGCGACACGTGCACCCGCGCGTGCCGCTATTGCTACGTCCACTCGGGGAGGCCCGAGCATCCACCGGATCCCCTCGAACCGCTTCGCCTGGCGAACACGGCAGCCCAGATGGGCCTGAACCACGTCGTCGTCACCTCCGTCGACCGCGACGACTTGCCGGACAAGGGCGCAGGGCACTATGCGGCCACGATTCGTGCTCTGAAACACAAGCTCCCCGACGCGAGCGTCGAGGTCCTGACGCCGGACTTCCTCGGACACGAGGACGAGGCCCTGCGCGTCGTTCTCGGTGAGCGACCGGAGGTGTTCAACCACAACATCGAGACCGTCCGCCGCCTCCACCGCAACATGCGCGGCGCGAAGGCTTCGTATGACAAGGCGCTCTGGCTCCTCGCTCGCTCGAAGGAGGTCGCCGACTATCCCGTGCTGACCAAGTCGGGAATCATCGTCGGCCTCGGGGAGACGAACGACGAGGTCGTGGAGACGCTGCGGGACCTCCGCGAGCACGAGGTCGACGTGGTCACGATCGGCCAGTACCTCCAGCCCTCGTCGAAGCACGCCAAGATCGACCGCTGGGTGCATCCGGACGAGTTCAGGTGGTT
This sequence comes from Gaiellaceae bacterium, assembly GCA_035639875.1. Taxonomy (GTDB): domain Bacteria; phylum Actinomycetota; class Thermoleophilia; order Gaiellales; family Gaiellaceae; genus JAIBJP01. Next base: position 17,863 of record DASQXE010000053.1, read on the forward strand.
CCGCGAGCAGGGTGAGGCGCTCGGGTTCGGCTCCGTCTTCTCCGGCCCGCTTGTGCGCTCGTCCTACCGCGCGGACGAACAACGCCACGCAACGCTTTCGCGTTCAGCGTGACGCGCCTAAGAGCCGCTGTACCTCACCTTGGTACTGAGGCGGCCGTTCTCGAAGCAGATCTGGTAGGCGCCGCGGGCGCCGGCGATTCCGTAGTACCAGCACTCGAGCGCGAACCCCTCGACCGACGCGGTCGTCTTCTTCGCCGGGTCACCCGCGAACGCGCGTAGGCGATCGGGCGTAAACGAGGAGTCGACGGCGGCGAATTCCTCGCCTGAGAGTTGGGACGGGCTCTGGTCAACCGCGGACGCTGACCGGTCCGCGTAGCTCATCCGGTCAGGCAGGCGGTCGCGGACCGCGGGATACAGCAACACGAACGCGGCGAACGCAATCGCGGCCAGGAGTATGGGCTTCGTGACCGCTGCCACGTCCGCACGTTTCCAGGGCGCGGCGGCTTATCCTCCCCTGCTACTCCTCGTGCGGCTTCGCCATCGCGCGGTAGTCCAGCGCCTTAGCGAGAATCTCCTCGTCGACGCCCGCCTCCCGCGCCACCTCGCGCAGAGGCCGACCGGACGCCGCGGCCTCCTTCACGATCTCACTCGCCTTGTCGTAGCCGACATATGGGTTGAGGGCGGTGGCGGCCGAGAGCGTCAGCTCGGCGTAGTGCTCGCACACCTCGCGGTCAGCCTCGATGCCCTCGACGCATCGGTCGGCGAAGAGACGCGCCGCCGCGGCCAGCAGGCGGATCGACTCCAGCAGGTTGCGCGCGATCACGGGCACGAAGACGTTGAGCTCGAAGTGGCCTTGCAGCCCGCCCACGGTGACGGCCGTGTCGTTGCCGATCACCTGGGCAGCCACCTGAGTAACGACCTCGGGGATGACCGGGTTGACCTTCCCGGGCATGATCGAGCTCCCCTTCTGCAGCTCGGGGAGCCGGATCTCGGCCAGGCCCGCGCGGGGGCCGGATCCCATGAGCCGGAGGTCGTTGGCGATCTTCGTCAGCGAGACCGCGACGACCTTCAGCGCGCCGGAGGCTTCCACGAGCGCGTCGCGGGCCGCCTGCGCTTCGAAGGGATCCGCAGGCGAAAGGATGGTCAGCCCGCTCTCCTCGGCCAGGCGCGCGCGCACCCGCGCGGCGAACTCGGGATGGGTGTTGAGGCCCGTGCCCACTGCGGTGCCTCCCAGCGGCAGTTGGCCGACGCGTTCGAGAGCGCTCTCGACGCGGGCGCTTCCCTGGCGCACCTGGGCCGCGTAGCCCGCGAACTCCTGGCCGAGCGTGACAGGAACCGCGTCCATCAGATGGGTGCGGCCAGACTTGACGACGTCATCGAACTCGCGCGCCTTCGCCTCGAGCGCCTCGGCGAGCCGGTCGAGCGCCGGCAGGAGGTCGTTGACGATCTCGTCGAGCGCGGCGAGGTGGACGGCCGAGGGGAAGACATCGTTCGACGATTGGCCCATGTTCACGTCGTCGTTCGGGTGGACGTTCTCTCCGGCGAGCGCCGCGATGACTTCGTTCGCGTTCATGTTGGACGAGGTTCCCGAACCGGTCTGGAAGACGTCGATCGGGAACTGGTCGTCGAACTCCCCCGCAGCGATGCGGTCGCCGGCCGCAGCGATGCGCTCAGCCTTATCGCCGTCGATCAGGCCGAGCTCTGCGTTCACGCGTGCAGCAGCGGCCTTGATGCGTCCTAGCCAGCGGGCGACCGAGGCCGGGATCGGCTCCCCGGAGAGAGGGAAGTTGTCCACCGCTTTGCGCGTCTCGCCGCCCCAGAGCTCCTTGGGCGCCGTTTCCTTCACGCGGTCAGTCTAGACAGCGTGGAGCCGGTGGCCGCGGCGCTCGGGCGGTCGCCCACGGAGCGTTCGTCGCACCGGATCCGAGAGATCGGCGACGAGCGCCCGGCCGACGCAACCGCACCGCGGACACTCGCCCGGGTTCAAGCGTTCGCTCCGTCGGCGTTCCAGCGTCCGGAAGTGTCCGCAGCGAAGACACTCGGCGGCGTGTTTCTCGCTCAAGAGCGAATCGTCGGAGCCCTGTCGGGCGGAGACGTCCCTCCAAGGGGTGAGGATGGAGTCAGTCCGTCGAGTACTTCGGCTGGACCTTCTCGCCCCGGATCTTCGCGATCGCGTTGTTCGCGGCGATCGCGGCCTCACCGAAGCCGACCGAGATGAGGGTGATCTTGCCGTCGTACCCGGCGACGTCACCTGCTGCGTACACCCCGGGCAGCGATGTCTCCATGGTCTTCGGCTCGACGAGGATCTGCCGCTTGCCGTGGAGCTCGAGCCCCCAGTCGGCAATCGAGCCGAGGTGCGAGTGGAAGCCGAGAAGGAGGATGAGCGCCTCGCATTCGACGTCGACGATCTCGCCCGTCTGCGTGTTCTCGACGGCGACGGACCGAATCGTTCCGTCGCCCCTGATCTCCCTGATCTCGGAGGGAACGCAGATCCGCACCTTGCCCTCTTCCTCGAGCCGCCGCGCCTCCTTCACCGACGTCTCGAGCGCGCGGAAACGCTCGCGCCGGTGGACGAGCGTGATCGGGAGCTCGGCGGTGTCCTGCAGCCCCAGGGTCCAGTCGAGGGCCGAGTCCCCGCCGCCGACGATCACGCACGACTTCCCGGCGAAGACCTCCTTGCGGCGGACGAAGTAGTGCAGGCCTCGCCCTTCCCACTCGTCGATCCCTTCGAGCTCGAGCTTGCGCGGCTCGAACGCCCCATGGCCGGCGGTCACGATGAGGGCACGCGAGAGGAACCGCTTCCCCGACTTCGTCGTCAGCGAGAGCAGCTCCTCGCCGTTCTGTCCGATCCGCGTCAGGTCGGCGACCTCTTCGTCCAGGTGAACGTCGGCGCCGAACTGCAGGCCCTGCTCCACGCACAGCTCGACGAGGCTCTGGCCCAGGATCTTCGGATGTCCGGCCACGTCGTAGACGTGCTTCTCCGGATAAACCGCCGCGACCTGTCCACCAAGCTGGCCGAGGCTTTCGACCATGCGGACGCTCGCGTCGCGGTGGCCGGCGTAGTACGCGGCTGCGAGACCGACCGGGCCCGCCCCGATGATCGTGATGTCGCAGACGCTCTCGCTCACGCCTGCCCCGATGCTACCCGCGCCTTTGGAGCGCTAGCCTAGTGACAGGCGCAGCCGCCGCCGGCCTGGGTATCCACCGCAGCAGCCTCGCCGACGCCCTCTTTCGCCTGAAAGGACGAGCCGCATCCGCAAGCGGCCTGCACGTTCGGGTTGTTGATCGCGAAGCCCGCGCCCATGAGCGCGTCCACGAAGTCGATTTCCGAGCCGGCGAGGTACGGCGCGCTGAAGGGGTCGATGACGACGCGGACGCCGTTCGACTCGATCTCGTTGTCCCCGTCCTGCGGGCCGCGGTCGAAGCCGAGCGCGTACTGGAACCCCGAGCAGCCCCCGCCCTGGATGGCGATGCGCAGAACGGCGACGTCCCCCTCGGGCTCCTGCGACATCAGCTCGTGGATCTTGCGGGCGGCGTTCTCGGTGACAGTGACCATCCGAATCTCAGTGTACCAATGGCTTCCGGCGTGAAAACCGGGCGCACTTTGTAACACCTGTAGCACTCAAGTTTCCACGATCCTCGGTCGAGTTCGTGACACCGCTCGAAACGCCCGACGCGGATAGTATGCCGGCGTGCCGCTGGGCGTCCTGGACGACTGGTTTCCGTTCCTCGTCTACTGCGTTCTCGCACTCGCCATTCCCGCCTCGATGATCCTCATGTCGTTCGTGTTCGCGACGCGGCCGGCGCGGCGCGCGCGTCAGCGAACCGTGCCGTTCGAGTCCGGGGTTTCGGTCGGACCGCCGGCGCAGCAGCGCTTCACGATCAGCTTCTACCTGACGGCGATGCTCTTCATCGTCTTCGACATCGAGATCGTCTTTCTCTATCCGGTGGCCGTGATCCTCCAGCAGATCGGCTGGTTCGCGGTGTCCGAGTTCGGCTTCTTCATCGCCATCCTCGTCGTCGCCTACGTCTACGTTTGGAGGAAGGGAGCGCTCGAGTGGCGGAGGTAGAGCGCAAGAAGCGCCTCGCCGACTACGGGCTCCACTCCGAGCGCGTCCTCATGCGCCGCAAGGGCCCCGGCGTCTTCGAGCGCGAGCTCGGCGACCTCGAGGAGAGGCTCATGCTGACGACCGTCGAGAAGGCGGTGGCCTGGGCGCAAGGCCATTCGATCTGGCCGGACACGTTCGGGCTCGCCTGCTGCGCCATGGAGATGATCGCAATCGTCTCGCCTCGCTACGACGTCGCCCGCTTCGGCGCCGAGGTCTTCCGCTCGTCGCCTCGACAGGCCGACCTGATGATCGTGTCGGGCCGGGTCTCGCACAAGATGGCCGCGCCTCTCCGGCAGATCTACGACCAGATGCTCGAGCCGAAGTGGGTGATCGCCATGGGTGCCTGCGCGAGCTCCGGCGGCATGTTCGGCAACTACGCCATCCTCCAAGGCGTCGACAAGATCGTCGCCGTCGACGTGCATGTGCCGGGGTGTCCGCCGCGACCCGAAGCGCTTCTCGAGGGCATCGTCCGCCTGCAGGAGAAGATCCTCGCTGGCGTCCCGCCTGCATACGAGATCCGCGAGGTCGCCTCATGAGCTACGAGCATCTCCCCGGGTTCGTCGAGCAGCAGGAGGAGCATGGCGAGACGACGATCGTCGTCGAGGCGGCCGAGCTGGCGGACGCCGCCCGCCATCTCCGCGACGACCACGGCTTCAACTTCCTCACGGACATTGCCGCGACCGACTACCTGGGCTGGAATGAGCGCACCGTCGCCGGCTACTGGGGAAGCGCCGCGGGTCGCGACATCAACCTGCCGGGGTCCTGGGGCTTAGCGAAGAAGCCGCCGTCCAAGCGCAAGCGCTTCTCGGTCTCCTACCACCTCGTCAGGGTGGTCTCCAGCGCCCACGAGGCGCCGCGCCTTCGTCTCCAGGTCTGGTGCGACGAAGGCGAGCCCGTCCCGAGCGTGGTCTCCGTCTGGCCCACGGCCGACTGGCACGAGCGGGAGGCCTGGGACATGATGGGCATCAAGGTCGAGGGTCACCCCAACCTCAAGCGCATCCTCATGGAGGACGACTGGGAGGGGCACCCGCTGCGCAAGGACTATCCGCTCGGCGGAGAGCCGGTGCGCTTCTCGAGCGAGGAGTAGCCGGGCCGTGGCGGTCGTCGAGCGGGCGAAGATCTACGAAGGGACGAGGATCCCGTCGCCGATTCCGACCGTCCTCCAGGTCGATCCGGCCGTGCGCGAGACCGAGGACGTCCTTCAGGTCAACTTCGGCCCGAACCACCCTTCGACGCACGGCGTCCTGCGGCTCATCGTCGACCTGAACGGCGAGACCGTCGTCGGCCTGGAGGCAGTCGTCGGCTACCTCCATACCGGCTTCGAGAAGAACATGGAGCAGAAGACGTGGTGGAAGGCGATCACGTACCCGGAGCGAATCGACTACCTCTCCTTCCAGTACAACGAACTCGTCTTCGTCCTCGCCATCGAGAAGCTCCTCGAGGTCGAGCCGCCCGCGAAGGCCACATGGATGCGCATGCTCCTTTGCGAGCTCAACCGCATCCACTCCCACCTCATCTGGCTCGGCACCGCGGCGCTCGAAATTGGAGCCATCTCGATGCTCTGGTACACGTTCCGCGAGCGCGACGCCGTCCTCGACCTGTTCGAGCTCGTCACCGGCGTCCGCATGCACACGCGCTACTTCCAGGCCGGCGGCCTGGCCGAGGACATCCCGCCGGGCTTCTTCACGGAGTGCCGCAAGTTCGTCGACTACATGCCGAGGCGGATCGACGAGTACGAGGCGATCCTCGACCGCCAGCAGATCTGGCTCGAACGAACGCGAGGGCTCGGGCTCCTCTCGGCTGAGGACGCGATCGCGCTCGGCCAGTCGGGTCCCGTGCTGCGGGCCTCGGGTGTCGATTGGGACCTGCGGAAAGCGGAGCCCTACCTCGCGTACGACCAGGTCGACTTCAACATCCCTGTGTACGAGAACGGGGACGTCTACGACCGCTACAAGGTGCACATGGACGAGATGCGCGAGTCGACGCGCATCGTCCAGCAATGCCTCGACGGGATGCCCGAGGGGCCCTGGATCGTGGACGACCGCAAGATCGTGCTCCCGCCGCGCGACGAGCTCCACACGTCCATGGAGAGCCTCATCCACCACTTCAAGCTCGTGACCGAGGGCTATCGCGTGCCTTCAGGGGAGGTCTACGTCGCGGTCGAGTCCGCCCGCGGCGAGCTCGGGTGCTACGTCGTCTCCGACGGCGGGCCGAAGCCGTGGCGTGTCAAGTTCCGCGCGCCCTCGTTCGTGGCGCTCGAAGCAACGGCGACGTGCATGAGCGACGCGCTGGTCGCGGACCTCATCGCGATCGTCGGCTCGCTCGACACGGTCATGGGCGAGGTCGATCGGTGATGGCCAAGCTCTACAACCGCATTCAGAAGGTCGGGGCCAAGTACCCGCAGCGCCGCTCGGCGGTGATGCCGGCTCTCCGGCTCGCCCAGGAGGCGCACGGGGGGTGGCTGCCTCCCGAGGCGCTGCGTGACGTTGCCGATGCCCTCGACCTCGCCCCCGCAGAGGTCGAGGCAGTGGCGACCTTTTACGACATGTTCAACTTCGAGCCGGTCGGGCGACACCTCGTCGAGGTCTGCACCAACCTCTCCTGCGCGCTCGCCGGCGCCAAGCAAGTGGTCGACGCGTTCGAGAGCGAGCTCGGGATCCCGCCCGGCGAGACGTCCGAAGACGGCGAGGTCACTTTTCGGCTGATCGAATGCGCGGGCGGCTGCGGCTATGCCCCTGTCGTCGTCGTCGACCACCTGTACCGGGAGCCGACGAGGCCCGAGGACGTGCCCGGGCTCGTGGAGGAACTGCGTGGCAGCTGAGCTGACTGTCCTCACCGGCTCTGACGAGCGCGACCTGACGCGGCTCGAGGCGTACCGGGCGATCGGCGGCTACCGCCAGCTCGCCCGCGCGCGCAAGATGAACCCGGCCAGGGTGATCGAAGAGATCTCGAAGGCGTCGCTCCGCGGCCGGGGCGGGGCCGGCTTCCCGATGGGACGAAAGCTCAGCCTCGTTCCGCCGGCAGCGAAGCGCCAAGGGCCGGCATACGTCGTCGCAAACGCTGACGAGTCCGAGCCGGGAGCGTTCAAGGACCGCGAGATCATCAGACGCGTACCGCACCGATTCTTGGAGGGCTGCCTCATCGCCGCGCACGCGATTGAGGCCGAGGCGGTCTTCATCTACATCCGCGGCGAATACCTGGCAGAGGCGCTCGTACTCGAAGCCGCCATCGAGGAGGCACGGGTCGCCGGCCTCTTCGGCCAGGTCAAGGTCGTCCTTCACCGCGGCGCCGGCGCCTACATCTGCGGAGAGGAATCAGCCCTGCTCGAATCACTCGAGGGCAGTCGCGGCCAACCGCGCCCGCGGCCGCCCTTCCCGCCGGTCGCCGGCCTGTACATGCAACCGACGCTCATCAACAACGTTCAGACGATCACGAGTGTCCCGGCGATCATGGAGCTCGGGGCGGAGCGCTACGCCGAGCTGGGCGTGGCTTCGGCTCCGGGGACTGTCGTCTACTCGCTCTCGGGCAACGTCAATAGGCCGGGAAATTACGAGCTCCCGCTGGGCGTGACGCTTCGCGAGCTCATCTTCGAGTTTGGACAGGGGATCGCGGACGGCCGGACCTTGAAGGCGATTATTCCCGGCGGCTCATCGGTGCCCGTGTTCACGCCCGACCAGCTGGACGTGCAGCTCGACTTCGACTCCGTACAGGCCGCAGGGTCGTACCTCGGCTCGGCGGCGGTGATCGTCGTCGACGAGCGAGCCTGCATGGTGCAGCTCGCCCTGCGGGCGGAGAAGTTCTACATGCACGAGTCATGCGGGAAGTGCACGCCGTGCCGTGAGGGAACGCGCTGGCTCGTCCGGCTGCTCGAGAAGATCGAGGCGGGGGACGGAACGCAAGGAGATCTCGACCTCGTCGTCGACGTCTGCGGCCGGATCGAGGGAAAGTCGCTATGCGCGCTCGGCGATTTTGCGGTGTGGTGCGTCGGGAGCTATGTCGAGAAGTTCCACGACGAGTTCCAGCGGCACGTGGACGAGGGTCACTGCCCTTACGGCGGCGAATCCTCCACGGACGGAGTGCCGGCCCCGAGCGACCAGCACACGCACACCGCGATGGCGCAGGTGCCGGCGTGAGCACTCCCGAACTCGTCAACGTCGTCATCGACGGACGCGACATCCAGGTGCCGAAGGGCACCGGTATGGTCGAGACCGCCCTCGCGGCCGGCGTCGAGATCCCCGTCTTCTGTTACGAGCCGCGCATCGGGCCGCCCATCGGCGCGTGCCGCATGTGCCTCTGCGAAGTCGAGGGCATGCCCAAGCTCCAGACCGCCTGCACGATGACCGCCACGGACGGTCTCGTGCTCCGCACCGCCCAGACGAGCGACAAGGCCGCCGACGGCCAGGACGCCGTCCTCGAGTTCATCCTCCTCAACCATCCGCTCGACTGCCCCGACTGCGACAAGGGCGGCGAGTGCCCGCTCCAGGACCTGACGTTCCGCTGGGGCCCCGGCAACACGCGCATGCACTTTCCAAAACGCACCTTCGACAAGCCGATCCCGATCTCGCCGCTCATCGGCCTCGACCGCGAGCGCTGCATCCTCTGCTACCGCTGCACACGGTTCTCCGAGCTCGTCGCCGAGGACGGCCAGCTCGTCGCGGTCGACCGCGGCGCGCAGTCGATTATCGCGACCTTCGAAGACGAGCCCTATCGCGCGCCGCTCTCCGGGAACGTCATCGAGGTCTGCCCGGTCGGCGCCCTCACCTCGATGACGTACCGTTTCCGCGCCCGTCCATGGGAGATCCAGAACGTCCCGACCGTGTGCGGGCTCTGCCCCGTCGGCTGCAACGTCTGGGCGACGACACGCGAAGGGAAGGTGGCGCGCATCCTCTCGCGCAACCACCCGGAGGTGGACGAAGGGTGGCTTTGCGACAAGGGGCGTTTCGCCTACGGACACCTGGGGGCTGAGGACCGCATCACCTCGCCGCTCCGCCGCGTCCGCCGCCGCGGCTTCGAGCGCGTCTCGTGGGAGGAAGCCCTCGACGAGGCCGAGCGTGGCCTGCACGAAGCAGACGGATCCGTCGTCGTCGCGCTCTCGGGCGGCGAGACCGTCGAGCAGGCAACGGCTCTCGCCCGCCTCGTGCAGGACGGGCTCGGCTCACGCGCGGCTTTCCTGCCGGAAACGTTCCATCCCGCGCTCGAGCGCTTCCGCGCTCCGCTCTCGGCGATTCGGGACGCGGACGTGGCGCTCGTCCTCGGCGACCATCCCGTGATCGAGCGCGCCCCGATCGTCGATCTGTGGCTGCGCAGCGCGCGCCGCGGCGGCGCCGAGGTCATCACGGTCAATCCGGCGGGAACGATTCCGACAGCGCCCGGAAGCGCGCCCGCCACGTGTGCTCAGCTGGCTCAGGGCGATCCTCCGCGGGAGCTCAGGAACGCCGCGCGCTCGCTCAAGCGCGCGAAGCGTGTGGCGCTCGTTTGGTCGCAGGACGACTCGACTGGCGGCGCGCACGTCCTTGCGCTCGCACAGAGCCTCGGCGAGAAGGCCTCGGTGTACTTCCTGCCGCGCACGCCGAACGGACGCGGTGTCGCCGCCGCCTGGCGCGCGGCGGCCGAACCGCCCGCCGGCGAGCTCGGGGGGCTGATCGTCTCCGGAGACGAGGCGGCCGCCGACCCGCGCGTGCAGGAGCTCGCCCAGAGAGCCCGATTCGTCCTCACGACTGCGATGTTCGAGAACGAGGTCACGCTGTGGTCGCACGTCGTCCTCCCCGGGACCAGCTACCTCGAGCGTGAGGGAACGACGGTCAACCTGGAAGGACGGCCGCAGCGGTTGCGTCGGGCGGCGAACCCGCCTGTCGACGACGAGGTCGCCTTCTTCGCCGACCTCGCCGGTCGCTTCGGAGTTCCGGTCGACCCCTGGGCCGCCGAGCTTCCCGCGGAGCGTGCATCTCTTCCGCCGAGAAGCGAAGGGAACGGTGCGATCAAGGCTCCGGCGGCCCGCGCGGCCGGCCGCCCCGGCAAGGGTCTCGAGCTCGTCCGCTACCGCGGGCTGTTCAGCGGCGCCGCCGTCGAGCGCGTACCGCAGCTTCAGTTCCAGCGCGCCCTGGCCGAGGTCGAGATCTCGGCCGCCGACGCGCTCCCGCGTGGAATCGAGCGTGGAGCGCCCGTCCGGGTGAGCTCGAACGGAACCTCGCGGACGCTGACCGCTCGCATCAACCGCCGGCTGCGTGCCGGCGTCGTCCGGATCGAGGCCGAGCACGCGGAAGGCCTCGCGGGACGGGTCGAGGTGACTCGTGCCTGAGCACCTGAACCAGCCGTGGTGGATCGACGTCATCAAGGCGCTTCTCATCATCAACGTCGTGCTGGGAGCCTTCGCCTACCTGACCTGGGTGGAGCGCAAGCTCCTCGGCCGCATGCAGGCGCGCTACGGGCCCAACCGCGCCGGGCCCTTCGGCCTTCTGCAGCCGATCGCCGACCTCGTGAAGCTCCTGCGCAAGGAGCACTTCTATCCGGCGAGCGCCGTCGACGCCCTCTACATCGCGGCGCCCGCTGTCGCTGCCTCGACCGCCCTCGCCGCCTTCAGCGTCATCCCGTGGGGGCCCGTGTGGCACATCGGCCCGTACGACGTCACGGGCTGGATCGTCAACGTTTCGATCGGCCTCGTACTCCTCTTCTCGCTGGGGGCGATCGGCATCTATGCCTTCCTGGTCGGGGGCTGGGCGAGCGAATCGAAGTACTCCCTGCTCGGGTCCATGCGCACGGCCGCGCAGCTCGTCTCCTACGAGGTCTCGCTCGCGCTCTCGGTCCTGGGCGTCGTGCTCATGGGCGGCTCGCTCTCGCTCGTCGCCATCGCCGAGAAGCAGCAGGAGACGATCTGGTTCGCCGGCCCGCAATTCGTCGGCCTTCTCGTCTTTTTCATCGCGGGCATCGCAGAGACGAACCGGCCTCCGTTCGATCTCCCCGAGGCTGAGACGGAGCTCGTGGCCGGCTATCACACGGAGTACAGCGGCATGCGCTTCGGCCTCTTCTCGATGGCCGAGTACATCAACATGATCACGCTCTCCGGCCTCGCCGTGACCCTGTTCTTCGGCGGCTGGGGCGGGCCGGTCCTGCCCGGCCCGATCTGGTTCCTCGTCAAGCTCGCCGGCTTCCTCTTCCTGTTCATGTGGATGCGAGCGACGCTCCCGCGCCTCCGCTACGACCAGCTCATGCGCTTCGGCTGGAAGGTCCTCCTGCCGGTGGCAACGCTGAACGCCGTCGTCACCGCGATCTTGGTGGTGGCGCTTTGAGCCCGCAGCCGTACTCCTCCCTGAAAGGCTTCGCCGTGACCTTCCGGCAGATCTTCAAGAAGCCGATCACGCAGCAGTACCCGGAACAGAAGCGGCCTG
>DASQXE010000054.1:0-27570 GCA_035639875.1 Gaiellaceae bacterium
GACATCGTCTTCGAGCTGAAGGCCCTTCAGGACGACGTGACGCCGTTCACCTTCGCCGAGGCCGAGCTGGTCATCCGGCAAGACCTCGGGCTGTCCATCGAGCAGCTCTTCCTCGATTTCGAGGAGAGGCCGGTCGCGGCCGCCTCGATCGGGCAGGTGCATCGCGCCACGCTTCCCAATGGCCGGCGCGTGGCGGTCAAGGTGCAGCGGCCCGCGGCGCCACGCCAGATCGAGGCCGACCTCGAGCTCATGTACCAGGTGGCGCGGCTTGTCCGCGAGCGTGTGAAGGCGCTCGAGTTCATCGACACGGTGGCGCTCGTGGACGAATTCGCACGGACGATTCGCCAGGAGCTCGATTACCGCATGGAGGCGCGTAACGCGGAGCAGTTCCACCGCAATTTCGCCGGACATCCGCACGTGCGGGTGCCGAAGGTCTACTGGAGCTACTCGCGCTCACGCGTCCTCACGCTCGAGCTGCTCGACGGTGTCCATCTCCGTGACCTCGACTTCAGCACGTACACCCTCGACGAGCGCCGCCGGCTCGCCTATGTGATCGCAGAGGCGTGGATGCAGATGATCTTCCGCCACGGGTTCTTCCACGGCGATCCGCACCCCTCGAACGTGATGGTCTTGGAGGAGACCGAGAAGATCGGGCTGATCGACTTCGGCATGGTCGGAAAGCTCACCGACGAGGACATGTCGAAGCTGACCGGGCTCTTCATCGACGCCGTCAACGAGCGCATCGAGGCGCTGCCCAGGCGGCTCGCCGCGCTAGGCGTGCGCTATCCCAAGGATCGGGAAGAGGAGTTCGTCACCGAGCTCCGCGACGTCTACTACCGCTACTACGGCGCGCGCCTCTCCGAAATCGACCCGATCCAGCTGATCCGCGAGGCCTTCGCGCTCATCTACCGGATGCATCTCCAGCTGCCCACGCGCTTCGTCCTCCTCGACCGTGCGATCGCCACGCTCGGCTCGGTGGGCATGGAGCTCTACCCGGACTTCAACGTCTTCGACGTCGCCAAGCCTTATGCGCGCGAGCTCATGGTCGAGCGGTTCACCCCGCAGCGAGTGGTACGCAGAGGCGCGCAGGAGGCGCGCACGTTGGCCCGCATGGTGCGGGAGCTCCCGTACCAGGTGCACGACTTCATGGAGCAGGTGCGCGACGGCCAGATCGAGGTCGGGTTCCGCCACGAGGGTCTCGACGACCTCTTCAGCCACATGGACCGGGTAGTCAACCGGCTCGTCATCGCTCTCGTTGCCGGCACGGGCATCATCGGCTCCGCCCTGATCGGCATCTTCGCCAACTCGGGCCCTCACGTCCTCGGCCTACACGTCTTCTCAATCGTGGGCTTCAGCGTCTCAGCCGTGCTTGGCCTCTGGCTGGCCTGGGGCGTTATCCGGTCCGGAAGGCTGTAGGCCGGGTTACTTCTGCAGGTTGAACCAGGTTCCGCCGGGACCGGTCCAGCTGAAGCCTTCGCCCCATGTGGCGATCGTCTTGTCGGCGCTCGTGACGGCGATCTCGCCATAATCGCCGTAGATCTCGTCGAAGCTGCCGTCGGCGTTCACGTAGCCGGCAGCGTTCCCGGGCGCGTCGTTGATCTTCACGGGAGACGACCACGTCGCGCCGCCGTTGGTCGACGTGCGATACCAGACGTTCCACGCGTCCGGATTGTCGCCGCCGGACGTCTGCATGTACCACATGCGCACGTTCCCGCCGCCGGAGGAGGCGAGTCGCGGGCCTGTCGCGTTCTCTCTGTTGACCGAGAGTGGCTGACCGGCGCTCCAGGTCCGACCCTCGTCCGAGGATCTCGAGACGTAGACGCGCTGCGGACCGTTAGCGGTGGTCGGCCCCTCGTAGGCGAAGACCAGGTGGCCGGGCGCGTCGGAGACGACCGACGTTTGCCCGGTGTAGAAGTCAGGGCCGCAGCCGGCGGCGACGCAGGCCTCGCCGTTCGGGACCTTGGCCACGACGACGTTCTCCCAGGTGGCGCCCTGGTCGCGGGAGATCACAGCGTGGTGCCAGATCTGACTGTTGGGGTCGATGTTCTTCAGCCCGTTGTAGACGAGGCTGCTCTCGGAGAAGACGACCGTGCCGTCCGAGAGCACGCGCGCGTCGTAGGCGTAGTAGTAGCGCTTATCGTCGCTGAGCTTCTGCTGCGTCCACGTCGCGCCGTAGTCATGGGACTGGCCGACGTAGAGATCGCCGCCCTGCGGCCCGTTCCACGAGACGTAGACGTCCTTTCCGTCGGCGCTCATGGTGATTTCCGGCTTGTCCGTCCACGAGACGTTCCCGTAGACGTGGACAGGCGGGCTCCATGTCGCTCCGTGGTCGGTCGATTTCGAGAAGACGGTCGAGAAGCCGTCGTGGCGATCGCCCAGCAGGAAGGCCGAGTACACGTCCCCCGTGTTGGGGACGACCTCGATCGTGGGATCCCACTCCCCCTTGGCTCCCTGGCAGATGCAGAGCGCCCGCTGGGGGCCGAAACTTGCGCCGCCGTCCGACGACGTCGTGAGGGCGAGGAACGGTTGCGGACATTGGTTTGGGCAGTCCGGCGGGTCGACTCCATACCGAGTCGTCAGGAGATAGACATACGGCTGAGACGGATCCGTTGCGACGGCCGGCTCCCAGTCGTCGGTGGCGGAATTCAGAACCTGCGACCCGACCCAGCCGCTGGCGGGGCTCGTAGTCGCGGCGACCTTCTTGCCGAACTTGCCGGCTGCTTTGGCGGCTGCTAGCGCGTCGAGGCGCCCGGCCGTCGCTTGGTCTTCCTCCTGTCCCGCTTGCGAAGCGCGTCCGTGCTCGGCAGCCCTCGGCGCAGCGCTGGGGCTTGTGCCGGAGTGGTTCGAGCGGAAAAGAGCGCCGGCCGCAATGGCCAGAGCGACGGCAAGAACAACAACCCCTAGCAGCCGCAACCTCATCCCGCGCCGATGATGACACCTTCGGCTCGTCGTTACAAGGCTAGGCAGGACGCCTGTGGATGGCCCTGTCGATCCCGTTTTGCACTTCCTCGGCAAAGGACATCTAGTGGCGCTCGAGAGCCGCTGCTAGCGTCGGTGGCGTGGTTGGGGGGACGGTCTTGCTGGTGGAGAACGAAGGGCCGGTGCGGGCTTATCTCGAGCAGCAGCTTTCAGATGACGGCTTCGAGGTGCTGTCCGCCGACGAGAGCACGAAGGCGCTCGATCTGGCCGAGGCGGCGCTTCCGGACCTCGTCCTCCTCGACGCGGTCCTCCCGGACGCCTCGGGCTTCGAGCTCTGCGGGAGGCTGCGCGACGGGGAACCGGGGCGCCGTTGGAACCGAGACGTGCCGGTGATCATCGTCAGCGCGCGCGGCGACCCGGTCGACCGTGTGCGCGGCTTCGCGCGCGGCTGCGACGACTACGTCGTCAAGCCGTTCGTCTACGACGAGCTCGTCGCGCGCATGCGGGCGGTGCTACGGCGCTCGAACGGGCCGCGTCACCCGCGCCTCAGCGTTCGCAACCTCGAAATCGACCTCGCCTCGCGGGTCGTGACCGTGGGCGGCGAGGCGGTCCAGCTCTCCGCCAAGGAGTACGAGCTCCTGGTCGCCCTGGCCGAGGATCCCGAGCGCGTGTTCAAGAAAGAGGAGCTCCTGCGCAACGTGTGGGGCTTTCGCTCGCTCGGGCGCACGCGCACGCTCGACTCGCACGCGAGCCGGCTCCGGCGCAAGCTGAACCGCTCGCCGGAGACGACCTACGTCCTGAACGTCTGGGGCGTCGGCTACCGGCTCGTGTCGACGGCGGGCTGACCGAGGCGGGCTCGACCGACGAGAAAACCGGCCCGCGAGGGGCCGGTTTTCTCGTCTTTCCGGACACTGCCGGTCAGTGCGCGCCGATCAATGCAGCTCGCACCTGATGAAGGTGTCGGTACCGAGGCCGCCAACGCAGCGGTCGATGCCGCGGCCGCCGTCCAAGCGGTCGTTCCCGCGCCCACCGAAAAGCGCGTCGTTCCCGCCGTTGCCAAACAGCCGGTCTGCTCCGATGCCGCCGCGCAGCCGGTCGCGGCCCGACCCGCCGCGGAGCTTGTCCCGGCCCGCGTTCCCACGCAGGAGGTCAAGACCGCGGCCGCCCAGCACGAGGTCGTTGCCGCCCCGTCCGTTCAGGACGTCGTTCCCGCGGAGTCCACAGATGATGTCGTTGCCGGAGGTCCCGTTTAGCGTGTCGGGGCCAGCGGTGCCGACAACGTCGTTCCGCGGATCGCCCGCAAACCCTGGGCACTCCTTGGCCTGCACCTTCCCGTTGAGGACGTTCAGGCCAAAGAAGCAGCGGTTCGAGCACGTGTCGGCGGCGGTGATGTCGGCATCGCTGTTGAGGTCCACGAGTCCGTTGTCGGCCGTGTTTGGGGGCGTAGCGAAGCCGCACTGGTTCGTCCCATTGTTCCCGAGGATGTCGGCCCCGTCCGTTGCGTCGCCGAGGCCGGCGTCGACGAGCTGGCCGATGAGCCCGAAGTGGCAGTCGTCGGCATCAATCGTCTCATTCCCGTTTGAGTCGACGCGGCCGTCCCGTGCAGACCAAGCGAAGTCGGAGTCGCTGATGTCCGGGTTATCCGGATTCATCGCGTTGAAAACGGTCGGCAACGGACCGTTACCAACCTGGAAGACGCCATTCAGGACGTCGATCGTGACGCCGTCCGGCGTGCCGTCGTAGCCGACGAGCGAGCAGTCGTCAGCGCCGGTGATCGCTCCGTCGCCTGCAGCACCGCTGTTGGCGATCGGTCCCCAAGCGTCGCAGTCGAGCTTCCCGTCGATGATGTGCGTGTCGCCGTAGAAGGCATTCGAGTCGTCGCGACCGTTCACGACGCCATCTCCGTTGAGGTCGGCCCCGCCGCCGATGACCGTCGGGGAGAACCCGCCTGTCAACGGCGTAGATGCAGCCGAGCCCGCCAGCACGAGCTCGAGTGCGAACACGACTAAAAAGAGAGCGCCGACGACCCCTATCCGGCGGCGTGCCGTTCCCGAAAGCATGGTCGAGCGTTTCCCACCCATATGCCTGCTCCTTTCGAATCGGCACTGCTAAGTCAGAGCTCGTTCGAAGGCCACCTCCCTGCTCGTTGGAGGTGTCACTTTCTTCCTTTCCGTGACATGGGTCAAGTGCTCATTGTCCGAATTCCATGTCGGGTCTCGAGGCGGCCAGGGCTCCGGGCATCAGGTCGATGCGAGCGGGTGGTGGCGACGGCGGCGCTTAAGGCTTCAGCAGAACCTTGCCGAAGGTCTCCCGGTTCTCGATCAGCCGATGAGCCTCGGCGGCTTGCTCGAGCGGCAGCTCGCGATCGACGACCGGCCCACGAAGCTCGCCCTTGGCCACGAGCTCGATGAGGTGATCGAGCTGGTCGGGCGTGACCGCCCCGCCGCCGCTGCCGATGATGCGCAGCCGCTTGCCGACGACGGTCCACATGTTGATCGTGACCATTGGGCTGTCGAGGGCGCCGCACGTGACGAGACGTCCGGTAGGCGCGAGCGCAGAAAGGCTCGCTTCGAGGAGGTCTCCGAGGACCGGGTCGAACACCACCGCTGCGCCCAGGTCCGGGATGCGCTCGTCGTCGTACGTGAGCGGTTCGGCTCCGAGTTCCCGGATGCGGTCGAGCTTCGACGAGCCTGCGGTCGCATACACCTCGGCTCCCAGGTAACGGCCGATGTCGATAGCCGCCTGTCCCGTCCCGCTCGAGCCTGCCTGAACGAGGAGCCTCTCGCCCGACTCGAGCGCCGCGTCGCTGAGCGAAGCCCACGCCGTCTTGTACGCGACCCCTAGGCCCGCGGCACGCTCGAAGTCGACGGAGTCGGGAAGCGGTCGCACCGTCTCGGCGGACGCTGCGACGATCTCGGCGTACGCGCCCGGCGCACCGGTGACGAGCACGCGCTCGCCGGTGTCGACTCGCGTCCCGGCCGCATCGAGCCCAGGTGTGAACGGCGGATTCGTCCCGGTCGCCTCGGGCGCCATCCGCTGGTTGATGTCGAAGTGATTTACGCCGGCGACTTCGACCTTGACGAGGACTTTTCCGTTCGCGGCCGGATCGGGGACTTCCTCGAACTCGAGCACGTCAGGGCCGCCGCCTTGGTGGACCACGATTGCATGCATTTCATTCTCCTTCGTTTAGTTGCGCCCTCAATAGACGACAAACGCCGACCGGCCGCAAAGGCTTCCGCCGCGCTCATGTGATCGTCCGCTTGGACGGCTCGTAGCCTCGCTCGCGGGTCCACCGGTCGAAGCGATGGACGTCTTCAGCCTCGAGGTAGTCGTGGAAGGCGGCGCTCTCGACGTCGATTGTGAAGAAGTGCCAGTCGTCGGGAGGCCGGTAGCCGCCGCGGCGTTCGACGGCCTCGGCGATCGCATCTCGCAGCGAGGCGTCGTCGACCGCAAGCGCTCGCGCGCGCACCTTGAACTCGCCGGGCGTGCCGCGCTCCCAATCGAGGACGGGCGTATGGAGATAGGCACGAGAGTCGCGCAGCAGGTCGCGGGCCTTGACCGACCCCTTCATCAGGGCATGCGCGAGCTCCTCGCCGACGAAGTGCGCCTCGACCGGGTTGATGCGCGGCCCGCCGTCCTTTCTGATCGTGCCGAGGAAGACGAAACCGAAGCGCTCGATGCGCTCGCGGCCCAGCGCTGCGAGCTCTGGCGCCGCTATCTCGAACTCGGCCCAGCGCACCCGCTGAGCCTAGTGCGTCCTGTCGCTAGGTGTCGACGTCAGGATCGACTTCGGCGGCGCGCCGTGCAGCGACCTGCGCTTCTCGCCTTTCGCCGCGTGCGCGCTCTGCGAGCTCGTCCGCGAGCTCGCTCCGCTCCTGCGCCCGTCGCGACTGTTGCTCGGCTTGCCGCCGCAGCCCCTGTGCTTCGGTGCGCTTCGATTCGAGCCGCCGTTCGCGTCCCTTCCATGCGCCGAAGAGCACGACTGCGAGCACGATGGCCGCGCCGACGGCGATGAGAATCCAAATCCAAGTTGCCATGTTCCCCTCCCTTCTCGCCGCGAGGCCTACCCCGAGAGGCGGGGCTTGACACAGGGGTTCGGTCGGCTCAGGAGAGCGCGCGCGCCAGAGCGGCGACAGTCGCAGCGATTACGACCACACCGATCAGCGGCACGCGAAGAACGATGGCGATGACGGCGGCGGCGAGTCCCAGAAGGCGAGCGTCGAGGACGAGCTCGCGCTCGCCGCCCACGGCTTGCGTCACGACGAGCGCGGCCAGAAGCGCCGGCGCGAGCAAGAAGAGCACGGCGCTCAGCACCGCCGGGATCTTCCTCTCGCCCAAGACGACGGGCCCGACGGCCTTCAGGCCGACGGTGGCGATCCCCACGAGCAGCACGACGGTCCAGACCGCGCTCACAGGCGCGTCCAGCCGACGGCGCACGCGGCCGTCGCCGCCACGATGGGGACGCCCGCAGGGACGAACGGGATGAGAACCAGCGCGATGAGGCCGCCTCCGAGCGCCGCAGCGAGCGCGGCCCGCGTTCGCACCTGAGGAACGAGCAGGGCGAGAAACAGGGCGGGGAAGGCCGCGTCGAGGCCGTAGCGTTTCGGATCTCCGAGCGCCTCCCCGATAAGCGCGCCGAGGGCTGTTCCTCCGACCCACGTGCAATACATGACGATCCCCGCTCCGATCAGGACATGTCGGTCGTACCGGCCGTCGGGGCGGCGGGAAAGGGCCCACGACTCGTCGACGATGAGTTGGGCCTCGACCAACCGCCGGAGCGGGTTTCCTTCGAACTGATCGGCGACCGTCACGCTGATCGGCGCGTAGCGGGCGTTGAGCAGTGCCGCGGCGGCTGCGGCCGCGGCAACGCTGCCGCCCGTCCCGAGGATGGAAGCGGCCGCAAACTGCGCCGACCCGGCGAATGTCGTTGCGGACATGACCACGGCGGCAACGCCACCGAAGCCGGAGGCGTGGGCGAGGACCGCGAACGACGCTCCGAAGACGCCCCCTGCGATCGCGATGGGGACGATCCGTCGCGCTCCGTCGCGGTAGCGGGTCTCAGTCTGGGACCCAGTCACGTGTGAGGTAGAGCCAGAAGGCGAGGCCGGCATACGGCCCGTAGCGGCGAAAGCGGCGCTCGATTGTCCGGTCGCTCGCCTTCCGTCCGCCGCTCACGGCCGCGTACTTGGGCCGGGTCCAGGAGTCGAGGATCAAAGGGGAGTAGCGGCCGAGCAGCATCATCATGTGGGCGGCCGCGTACGGCCCCACCCCAGGCAACGCGAGGAGACGGTCCATCACCTCGCTGTCAGGAAGTTCCGCCCGCGGCAGGCGGGCGAGCTCCTCCAGGTTGATGTCACCGCCCGCCACGGACTCGGCCACGGACCGCAGATACGGCCCGCGATAGCCGGCGCGGACGACGTCCGTGTAGAAATCGGCACTGGCGTCGGCCATCGCCGCGGGGGTGGGAAAGGCGCGCCCGAACGGGCCGTCGTCAGGTGCGGCGATTGCCGGCTCTCCCAGGTGTTGCACCAGCGCCGCGACCATCCGCACCGTTGCCGACCAGGCGCAGTTCGTCGTGCAAATCGTCTTCACGACGTCCTCGAACACGGTCGCGCTGCGGATCATGCGTCCGGCGCCGGCGGCGGCCCAGGAAAGGTCGGGGTCGTCTCGTACGCGCGCGTAGAAGTCCGAGAGATCCTCGTCGAGCCGGAGGATGTGGCCGACGCGCTCGAGGAGCGCGTTTGCTGTCCCCGGTGCAGGCTCGGGGCCACGGACGCTGACCGCCGCCTTGCCGAGCGTCCCTTGCGCGATCACCGCCGTGCGCGGCCGCCCGCGCGGAACGCGCACCGTGACCTCGAGCGTCAGCGCGTCTTCGTCCGTGCGGTTCGGCGGCAAGTCGGCCACCCCGTGCGAAGCGATCGTGCGCCGGAGAGAGACGGGCTCCCCGCCCGCGCCAACGAGTGGAAGCTCGGCCTCCCAGGTCAACTTGCCGCGGCCGGGTCGTACTTCTGCTCCCAGGGCGAGACGTCGAAGGCCTCGCCGGGAGTGCCGCCGAAGCAGAGCACCATCGTCTTTGCCTCCCGCGCGACGGCCGAGCGCATCACGTCCGGGTCGGGGACGTACACGAAGGTTCCGGCGGGCGCATCGACCTCTTCGCCCCCGATGGTGAAGACGGCGTGTCCGCGCGCCACGTAGTAGAGCTCCTCGTGACTCGTCCCGCTCTCGTCCGTCTCGTTGTGCTCGACGATCACGGGCTCGCCGGCCTCCCTCGCCCCAAAGGCGTTTGTGCCGAAGGCCCTGATGCCGAAGTGGATTCGCAGCGGGTGCCACACCGTGCCGGGGTGCTGACCCTCGTACGTGAGCTCTGGGATCTCGTCGATGTTGATGACTTCAAAGCCGGACTCGCTCATCGCTCCTCCTTCCGTCGCCAACGACTATCAACGCCGCGCGGCCGTTTAGCGTTCCACGCGGAGGACGTCACCCGTGCGCACGCCCCAGCGCTGGAATGCGCCGCGGTTGACCTCCAGTGCGCCGCGGTAGGAGATTCCGGGGTTGTAGACAGGGCACGGCTCGCTGCGGCACGGGGTCATGTCGAGGATGCGGCGAATTCGTCCGCCCTCGTCGTAGAAGGCGATGGAGAGCGGAATGAGGGTGTCCTTCATCCAGAACGCGTCGCGCGTGTTCGTAGGGAACACGAAGACCATGCCGGCATCCGCCGGCATGCTCGTCCGACCCATGAGGCCGCGGGCGCGCTCGGAGCTGTCATCCGCAATTTCCACGTGTACGACGACGTCTCCGGAGTCGGTCTGGACGACCGCCCTCGGGCCATCGCCGCCTCCGCACGAGGCGAGGGCGAGAAGAGTGACCAGCACGACACGGCGCATCGGTGCCAACATCTTCGCCCGTGGCCGTGCTCGGCATCGACGTGGGCGGAACGTTCACCGACGCGGTTCTGCTCGCCGACGGGCGGCTGGTCACGGCCAAGGTGCCGACGGCCGCGCGCCAGGAAGAGTCCGTCGTCGCCGCGGCGCGCGCGGTCGATTCCGCGGCGCTCGAACGATTCACGCATGGGACGACCGTGGCCACGAACGCCCTGCTCGAGCACAAAGGTGCCCGTACTGCGTTCGTCGCCACCGCCGGCTTCGAACACCTCCTTCACCTCCGCCGGCAAACGCGAGCTCACCTCTACAGGCTCTGTACGGATCATCCAGAGCCGCTCGTCCCACTCGAGCGCTGCTACGGAGTCGCCGAGCGCGTCGGCCCCGGCGGCGTCCTCGAGGAGCTCGACCTCGAGTCGCTGCCCGAGGTCGACGCGGAGGCGGTGGCCGTTTGCCTGCTCTTCTCCTTCCGCGACCCGACGCATGAACGGCGCGTCGCCGAGGAGCTGCGCCGTCGTCTTCCCGACGCGCACGTCGTCGCGTCGCACGAGGTCTCGCCCGAGTTTCGCGAGTACGAGCGCGCGTCGACGACCGCCGTGGACGCGTACCTCGGTCCCGTCGTCTCGCGCTACCTTCGCGCGCTCGCGGAGGCGTGCGCCGACGCCGGACTCCCTGAGCCACTGGTCATGCGCTCCTCCGGCGGGGTCGCCACGCTCGACGAGGCGGCGGCGCATCCTGCGTGGGCGCTCGTATCCGGGCCGGCCGCAGGAGCCGTGGGTGCGGCGCTGATCGCGGAGCGGGCCGGCCTCGAGCGCTCGATTTCGTTCGACATGGGCGGAACGTCGACCGATGTCTCGCTCGTTGCGGGGGGCGCCGCCGAGCGGTCCGGCGAGCGCGAAGTCGCGGGGTTGCCGCTGCGGCTTCCGACCGTCGATCTGCACACCGTCGGCGCCGGCGGCGGATCCATCGTCTGGCGGGACGCGGGCGGAGCGCTGCGCGTCGGGCCCGAGAGCGCCGGGGCTGACCCGGGCCCGGCATGCTATGGGTGGGGCGGAACTCGTCCCACCGTCACCGACGCGAACCTCCTGCTCGGCCGGCTCCCGGATCGGCTCGCGGGCGGGATCGAGCTCGACCGCGCCGCTGCCGAGCAGGCACTCGACGGCATCGATCCGGCTGCGGTCGTGGAAGTCGTAGACGCGGAAATGCTCCGCGCCTTGCGGGTCATCTCGGTGGAACGCGGGCACGACCCGCGTGACTTCGGCCTGGTCGCGTTCGGCGGGGCCGGACCCTTGCACGCGTGCGCGCTCGCCGACGAGCTTGGGATCGAGACGGTCCTCGTGCCCGCGGCGGCCGGAGTTCTCTCCGCGCTCGGCCTCGCCGCGAGCGACGAGCGGCGCGACTCGGTGGTCTCGTACGTACGGCCGCTGGTCGAAGTCGACGCGGCCGCGGTCGCTGGCGACGGCGAAGCCGATCTGCGCTACCGCGGGCAGTCGTTCGAGCTGACGGTTCCGCTCGGAGGCGACCTCGCCGAGAGCTTTCACCGTGCGCACGAGGAGCGTTACGGCTACGCCGACCGTTCGCGGGAGGTGGAGCTCGTCGCCGTGCGGACGGCGGACGTGCGCCCCGGGCCGGAGGTCGAGCTCCCCGCAGCGGAGCCGCTGGACGTCACCGGGCCTGCGGTGGTGGAGCTGGAGGGCGCGACATGCTGGCTGCCCCCAGGGTGGGTGGGGGGTAGGGATGGGGATAGCACCCTGATCCTCACGAAAGCGTGAATATCGAGCTCCAAGTCGTCGGCAGCGCGCTCCGCGCCGTGTGCGAGGAGATGGGCGCCGCTCTCGTCCGCGCCGCCTTCTCAGCCAACATCAAGGAGCGCCGCGATTGTTCCGCCGCGCTCTTCGCCCCGGATGGGCGCATGATCGCCCAGGCCGAGCACATCCCGGTGCACCTCGGGGCGATGCCCGAGGCGGTCGAAGCCGTCCGCGCCCTCGATCCCGGCCCCGAGGACGTGTTCATTCTCAACGACCCGTACGCGGGCGGCGTACACCTCCCCGACATCACGCTCGTCACGCGGACGGCGCTCGGCTTTGCCGTCACGCGCGCGCACCATGCGGACGTGGGCGGGAAAGAGCCCGGGAGCCTTCCGGCAGACTCGTCGACGCTCGCCGAAGAGGGCGTGGTCATCCCGCCGACGCGCCTCGACGACGAGGTCCTGGCGGGCCTGATCGCGAAGATGCGCAACCCCGACGAGCGGCGAGGTGACCTCCGCGCGCAGCTCGCGGCGCATCGCCTCGCAGCCGAACGCCTCGACGAGCTCTGCGAACGGCGCGGTCGGGACACAGTCGCCGCCGCGATGGACGAGCTCTACGCCTACTCCGAGCGCCGCGTGCGTGCGGCCTTGGCCACCGTTCCCGACGGCCGGTACGAAGCTGCCGACGTTCTGGAGGCGAGAGAACAGGAGCTCGAGATCCGGGTCGCCGTCACGATCGCCGCCGACGAGATCGGCGTCGATTTCGCGGGCACCGCGCCGCAGCACCAAGGGAACCTCAACTGCCCGCTGGCCGTGACCCGCTCCGCCACGTACTTCGTCGTTCGCTGCCTCACCGACCCGGACGTGCCCGCTTCCGGCGGCGCCTTCGCACCCGTCACCGTCACCGCGCCGGAGGGCTCCCTCGTAAACGCGCGTCCGCCTGCCGCGGTCGCCGCCGGAAACACCGAGACCTCGTGCCGGATTGCCGACGTTTTGTTCGCCGCCTTCGCGCAGGCGACAGAGGTGCCTGCGCAGGGACAGGGGACGATGAACAACGTCACGCTCGGAAACGCGGGGTTCACGTACTACGAGACGATCGGCGGCGGGCAGGGCGCCTGCCCCGACGCCGACGGCCCGTCGGCCGTCCACGTGACGATGTCGAACACGCTGAACACGCCGGTCGAGGCGCTGGAGCTCGCGTATCCGCTCCGAGTCCGCCGCTACGGGCTGCGCCGTGGATCGGGCGGCGAAGGAGCGCACCGCGGCGGAGCCGGCGTCGTCCGCGAGCTCGAGGCGCTCGAGCCTTGCCGTTTCTCACTCATCACGGAGCGCCGCCGCCGCGCTCCGCAAGGGGTCGCCGGAGGCGAACCGGGCGCCCGCGGACGCAACCTCCTGAACGGCGAAGAGATCCCCGCCAAGGTCACGGGCGACCTGGCGGCCGGCGACGTGCTCACGATCGAGACCCCCGGCGGCGGCGGCTACGGGCACCCCTTGGCCTAGCCGAGCAGGGCGCCCTCGAGCGCGAGCAGTTTCTCCTTGCGCTCGAGCCCGCCCGCGTAGCCGACCAGGCTTCCGCTCGCCCCGACGACCCGGTGGCAGGGAACGACGATCGGAACAGGGTTGCGGTTGAGCGCGCCGCCGACGGCGCGGGCGGCGCGCGGCCGCCCGATCCGGGCGGCGAGCCCGCCGTACGTGTCGGTTCGACCGTACGGAACACCCTGCAGCTCGGTGAGCACGAGGCGCTGAAAGCCGGGGAGGGACTCGAGGTCCACGGCGACGTCGAATTCGCGACGCTTGGCGTCGAAGTACTCGTCCAGCTCCCGCCGTACCTCGGTCAGGGGGTCCGGCGAACGAAGGACGCGGACCCCGTGGGCTCGCGCGAGACGCTCGAGCTCGAGGTCGGGATCGGGATCGAACGAGACGCGACACACGCCCCGGTCGGTCGCGGCGAGCAGGAGCTGCCCGACCGGCGAGTCGGTGAAGTCGTAGGCCACGTCGAGTGCTCCTTCGGCGGCCGCGCGTGCGCGAAAGACGCGATCGAGCTCGGTCGGAACGGTCATGTGATCCTCCTTCTCAGCCTGCGCACGCCCGACGAGGTGGCCTGACGGGCAGCCTCCTCGCTCGAGCCGAGCGCGGCGGCGATATCGGTATAGGGCAGGTCGTAGCCGTAGCGGAGCACGACGGCGGCTCGCTCCCTCGCGGGGAGCTCGCCGGCCAGATGCTCGAGCTCGGAAAAGGCGGGACGCGGATCCTCTGCGGCAAGCTCAGGGATGGTTCCGGCCGGCGCGTGCCGGCGGCGCTCGTCGACGGCGACGCGCGTTGCGATCGTGTACGCCCACGCGCGGAGATGCCGCGCGTGCTTCAGGCGCGGATAGGCGCGCAACGCGCGCAGGAACGTCTCCTGGAACGCGTCCTCCGCCGCCTCGCGGCCGAGCAGCCGCACGAGGTAGCGCCAGATCTCATCGCGCGTTTCGGAGTAGAAACGCTCGAACGGGGGGATCGCCACGGCTTCCATCATCCGTTCTAACGCGCTAGGCCGTCGAAGTGTGAGACTGCGCGACGATGAACGTCGCGGTCATCGGCCACGTCGAGTGGATCGAATTCGTGCGCGTCGAGCACGTGCCCGCGCAGGGCGAGATCGTGCATGCGATCGAAACCTGGGCGGAAGCAGCGGGCGGAGGCGCTGTCGCAGCCGTCCAGCTCGCCCGCCTGGCCGGCGCGAGCACGCTCTTCACGGCCGTGGGCGACGACGAGCTCGGCAAACGCGTGGAGCCCGCGCTCGCGGAGTACGGAGTGCGCGTCCACGCCGCGGTCCGCCCGGAGTCGCAGCGGCGCGGGTTCACGTTCGTGGACGCGAGCGGCGAGCGGACCATCACGGTCATCGGCGAGCGGCTGGGCCCGCGCCGCTCGGACGACCTTCCCTGGGACGCACTGGTCTCGATGGACGCCGTTTACTTCGTGAGCGGGGACCCGGCTGCAGTGCGCGCGGCGAGGAAGGCGAAGGTGCTCGTCGCCACCGCCCGTTCGCTGGCCGCCCTCCAGGAGGCGCGTGTCGAGCTGGACGCGCTCGTGCGGAGCAGGAACGACGTGGGGGAGACGTACAAGCCGGGCGATCTCGATCCGCCGCCCCGGATCGACGTCGCCACAGTTGGGCAGCTCGGCGGCAGGTTCACCGTCGAAGGCGGCCCGAGCCACTACCAGGCCGCCGCCGTCCCCGGGCCGCTGCAGGACACGTACGGCGCCGGGGACAGCTTCGCGGCTGGTCTCACCTACGGGCTCGGCGAAGGTCTAGCGGTCGACGAGGCCATTCGGCTGGCCGCGCGCACGGGCGCCGCTGCTCTCGCCCGCCGCGGCGCCCACGGCGTGTAGCACGTCCCGCCTGCGGAGCTAGCGCTCCCTCAGGCGATCGAGGATGTAGCCCGCGTACCAGGCGGGCCAGTCCTCGTCGCGCTGCCCTAGCTCGCGCTCGTACTCGGCATGCGCACGCTCTGCCTCCCGAAGCAGCTCGGCGACGTCTTCCTGCGTCAGCTCGGAGGTGTCCATCCGGTGTCTCCTTTCGTGGGCCTCAGGGGTTGCCAAGTGGGAGAGAGTGGTTTACAGTGGGGCAAAGTGGAAGATGCGATCCAGGCGGTTCGATGCTACTCGGCGAGTACGAGCACACCCTCGATGACAAGAATCGACTCACGCTTCCGGCCAAGTTCCGCCAAGCGCTGGGCGATGGCGTCGTGGTCACGCGCGGCATGGACGGGTGCCTGTTCGTGTTCGCGCGCGAGGACTGGGACTCCTTCGTGTCGGCCCGCCTGGAGGGCCTCAACCCGTTCAGCCGCGAGGCACGGCAGATGAGCCGCTTCATGTTCGCGGGCGCTGCGGAGACGGAATTGGACAAGCAAGGGCGCATCATGCTGCCTCCGGCCCTCATCGAGCACGGACGTCTCGGCCGCGAGGTCGTCGTCGCCGGGGTGCGGGACCACGTCGAGATCTGGGACCGCACCGCCTGGCGCAAACAGCTGAAAGAGGTCGAGGGGAGCGTGGAGCTTGTTGCCGAGCGCCTTGCAGCGAAGCAGGACTGACCACGTCCCCGTCTTGGCCGACGAGGTACGCGAGCTCCTGGCGGTGCGGCCCGGCCAGACCGTCGTCGACGCGACCTTCGGATCCGGCGGACACGCGCGGCTGCTCGCCGCCGACCTCGAGGGCAAGGGCCGCTTCGTCGCAATCGACCGCGACGCGAGCGTGCGTCCGTATTTCGAAAGCTTCGAGCGCAGCGCAGGTGTGCAAGCGCGCTTCCTGCGGGGCGACTTCGGCGTCGTCCTCTCGCAGCTCGCCGACAACGGCGTGGAGGCCGATGCAGTCCTCCTCGATCTCGGGGTCTCGAGCATGCAGATCGACCGACCCGAGCGCGGCTTCTCATATGCCGTCGATGCGCCGCTCGACATGCGCATGGATCCGTCGGGAACCCTGAGCGCACGCGACGTCGTGAACGAATGGGACGAGCGCGAGCTCGCCACCATCTTTCGTCGCTACGGCGAGGAGCGTTTCGCGCGCCAGATCGCACAGGCGATCGACCGGCGCCGCCAGGAGAGACCTTTCGAGCGCACGGCCGACCTCGTCGAGGTGGTCAAGGGCGCCATTCCGGCTCCGAGGCGCTTCGGCGACGGTCACCCGGCGAAGCGCGTCTTCCAGGCGCTGCGCATCGCCGTGAATGACGAGCTCGCCGCGCTCGAGCGCGCCCTTCCCGCCGTCCTCACGATGCTTCGGCCGGGGGGACGGGTGGCCGTGATCAGCTTCCACTCGCTCGAGGACCGGATCGTGAAGCGGTTCTTCGTCGCCCAGGCGAAGGGCTGCACTTGCCCGCCCGAGCTCCCCGTCTGCGTGTGCGGCCGCGAGCCGACGCTCCGGATCCTCACTCGCAAGGCGGTTCGCCCGTCGCCGAACGAGATCGCTGACAACCCCCGCTCCGCCTCAGCCCGCCTCCGCGTCGCCCAGAAGCCGGAGGAAGCGTGATGGCGAGCTTCGCGCCCGCACAGGCCCGCCCCTATGACGCGCCGAAGCCTCGCACGCGAGCTCGCCGGGAGCCGGCGCGGCGCGCGGTTCGCCCGCGCGTCGCGCCGGACACGCGTACAGCACCGCGCGTCGCAGGGGGCGTCCTCTGGATTGCTGTCGTCGCGGTTCTCCTCGCGGGTATCGTCGCGCTGAACGTCGCCGCGCTCCGCCTCAACGTCCGGGTCGAGCAATTGGACGCGCAAAAGCAGAAGCTGGCCGCGCAACGCGATGCCCTGCAGACGAAGCTCTCGACGGCTGTTGCCGCGGGACGGATCGAGGGCCTCGCGGTCGATCGACTCGGGCTCGTCGCGCCCGAGTCGACCACGTATCTCGAGCTCAAGCAGCGCCGGCGGTAGGACATGAGCGTCCGGCTTGCGAACCGGCGCATTCGTCTCCTCGGCGCGATGTTCGCGCTCGTCTTCGGCTTCGCGCTCGTGCGCGCGGGCTGGCTTCAGGCAATTCGGGCCCCCTCACTCGGCCGGCTGGCGGCCAGCCAGCACCGCGAGACAGTGGAGGTTCCGGCCCATCGCGGCACGATCTACGACCGCGTCGGTCTCGAGATGGCGATCGGCTCGCCCACGATCACGGTGTACGCAAACCCGCGGGAGATCAGGGATCCGCGCGCGGTCGCGGTGGCGGCGGGACACGACCTCGGTCTCGATCCCGACGAGCTCTACCCCCTCCTGGCGGACCGCTCGAAGGGGTTCGTGTACGTGCAACGCCAGGCCGACCCGGAGAAGGCGGAGGCGCTGCGCCGGCGAGGCATCGTGGGCCTCGGGTTCTATCCGGAGGAGAAGCGGATCTATCCGCAGCGGCGCGTCGGAGCATCCGTCGTCGGCTACGCCGGCGTCGACAACAAAGGCCTTGCCGGCCTGGAGCTCTCCCTCGACCCGATATTGAGCGGAGAGCGCGGCGAGAAGACGATCGTCAAAGACCCCTTCGGGCGCACGCTCGAAGTGGTCGGCTCCAAGCCCGAGCGCGACGGACGCGACGTCTACCTGACCATCGACCACACGCTCCAGGGGCAGGTGGAGCGAATCCTGCGCGAGACCCAGGAGCGCTGGTCGGCGAAGTCGGCGAGCGCTGTCGTGATGGATCCGCGCACGGGAGGCATCCTCGCGCTCGCGGTCGAGCCGGGCTACGACGCGAACCGCTTCCCACGCACGTCGGACGACCGGAAGCGCAACCGAGCCGTGACGGATACATACGAGCCGGGCTCGACGTTCAAGATCGTCACCATCTCAGCCGCGCTCGAAAGCGGCGCCGTGACGCCTCGGACGAAATACGTGCTCCCACCACAGATTCAGGTGGCCGACCGCAAGATCCACGACGCCGAGCCGCGCGGCACGGAGACGATGACGGTGCAACAGATTCTCGCGCGCTCCTCCAACGTCGGCGTGGTCACGATCGCCGAGGCGCTCGGCAAGGAGCGGATCTCGGAGTGGATTCGCCGCTTCGGCTTCGGCCGCCGCACGGGGATCGAGTTCCCCGGCGAGACGCCCGGGATCGTGCTGCCGCCGAGCCGCTGGTCCGGCTCCACGATCGGCAACGTCCCGATCGGACAAGGGATCGCGGTCTCGGCACTGCAAATGGTCGCCGCCTACGCGGCGATCGCAAACAAGGGCGTCTGGGTGCAGCCCCACCTGGTCGAGCGCGTAGCCGGCGGACGGCCGGTCGAGCCGAAGCGACGGCGGATCATGTCCGTGCGAACGGCCCATCAGATGAGGCGCATGCTCCGGGACGTCGTGGAAGAAGGCTCAGGAACGGCCGCGCAGATCCCCGGCTACCACATCGCCGGCAAGACCGGGACGGCCGCGAAGCCCGATTCGCACGGCGGCTACTCCAGCTATTTCTACGTCGGCTCGTTCGTCGGGTTCGTGCCGGCGAAAAACCCGCGCCTCGTCATCCTCGTGACGGTCGACGAGCCGCGGGGCGCGATCTGGGGCGGCGTGGTCGCGGCGCCGGCCTTCGCCGAGATCGCGAAGTTCGCGCTTCAATACCTCGAGGTGCCGCCGGACTGATCCGACAGGCCGGACGGCCGCTCACGCTCGCGCTGCTGTTGGCGACGCAGCAGGAAGACCCAGAAGGCGATGAAGAGCGCAAACGGCGCCAAGTAGGTGAGGATCGACCACCAGGCGGAGCTACCCGCGTTCTTGGCGTCGATTCGCACGCCGGCGCTTCGCATTCTCCGTTCGAGGGCGAACGCCGACGCATCGCTCGAGTACGTTGTCTTCAGCCGCTCACCGCTCCTGAACTCAGCCTCGACGCTACGCGTCTTAGGAGTGAAGGTGATCTTTCGAACCGCCATCGGATTCGCCTCGACCCGGGTCAGGAATTCCCCGTACTCGACCCTCTCCGCTCCCGCTTGTCCTGAGAACACCGTTTGGGCGGCGAGATAGACGAGGAGGATGATCACGAAGAGCGGGAAGAACGCGTTGCGAAAGGCACGGTTCACAAGCTTGTTATCGACCCAGGATCCCGGTTTCTCGACGGTAGAATCGGGATCCATCGAGCTCGAGCTTCTGAGCCAAGCAGTGCGCGCCGAGCGCACCGTCAATCCCGCCCCCGCCGAAGTCACCGATCTCGCGTACGACACGCGCCGCGTGACGCGCGGGGCGCTGTTCGTCTGCGTTCCGGGACTCAGGTCGGACGGCCACGATTTCGCGCCCGAGGCTGTGGCCGCCGGCGCCGTCGCCCTCGTCGTCGAACGCCCGCTCGAGCTGCCGGTGCCGCAGCTCGTCGTGCCTGACGGCCGCGAGGCGATGGCCCTGGCCGCGGACGCGTTCTTCGGGCAGCCCACGCGCGAGCTCCAGGTCGTCGGCGTGACGGGAACGAACGGCAAGACCACGACCGCGTTCCTGCTCTTTTCGATCCTCGCCGCGGCCGGCCGGCGTCCCGGGCTTCTCGGGACGATCGAGAATCGCGTCGGCGGAGAGCGGCGCCCCGCCGTTCGCACGACCGCCGAGGCGATCGACCTGCAGCACACGTTCCGGGAGATGCTCGACGCCGGCGACCGGAGTTGTGCGATGGAAGCGACTTCGCACGGCTCGACGCTCAAACGTCTTCTCGGCGTCCGCTTCCGGGCGCTCATCTTTACGAATCTGAGCCAGGACCATCTCGACTTTCACGACACGATGGAGGAGTACTTCGCTGCGAAGCGGCGGCTCTTCACCGACCCTGACGTGGACGGAAAACGGCCGCCTGGGGTGATCAACGTCGGCGATCCGCGGGGCCGGGCACTCGTAGACGAGCTGCGCGCTCTCGGCGAGGATCCTGTGGAGTTCAGCGTCGACGCCGCCGCGGGTCTCGAAGTGACGCCACGCGGCTCCACGTTCACTTTCCAAGGTCTGGAGCTGGCCACACGCCTGCGTGGGCGCTTCAACGTCGAGAACGTCCTCGGTGCCGTGGCCGCCTCGAGGTTGATCGGCATCGCCGACGAGGCCATCATGGCGGGCGTCGCGCACCTCGCCGGCGTCCCCGGGCGATTCGAAGCCGTCGACGAAGGTCAGCCGTTCGCGGTCATCGTCGACTACTCGCACAAGCCGGGTGCGCTTGAATCGGTCCTGAACGAGGCCCGAGGGCTGGCGACCGGTCGGCTCCTCTGCGTTTTCGGCTGCGGCGGAGATCGCGACCGCGGGAAGCGCCCGCTCATGGGCGAGATCGCATCCAGGATCGCGGACGTCGTCTTCGTTACCTCCGACAACCCGCGCTCGGAAGACCCCGAGGCGATCATCGCTGAGATCCTCGAAGGCGTGACGAAGCCGGTCGAGGTGGAACCCGACCGTCGCGCCGCGATCACGAAAGCGCTCGAGGAGGCGCGCGAAGGCGACGTCGTCGTCATCGCGGGCCGCGGACACGAGCAGCGCCAGGAGCTGGCCGACCGCACGATTCCGTTCGACGACCGCGAAGTCGCGCGCGACGCGCTCAGGCGTCTGCAGGCGGCCGCGTGATCTCGCTCTCACTCGCCGACGTCGAGCGCCTCGCGCCCGGCCGGCTGCGCCACACGGACGCGACGGAGGTAACCGGCGTTCAGATCGACTCGCGCCGGATCGAGCGGGGCGACCTGTTCGTCGCCGTCGGCCGCGGCTCCGAGTACGTCAACGACGCCCTCGCCGCGGGAGCTGCCGGCGCCTTCGTACCCGAAGACGCGTTCGGCGCGCTGGCCGCGCTCGGGCGCGAGGTGCGGAGCCGCTCCGACGCGAAGGTCGTCGCCGTCACCGGCTCGACCGCCAAGACATCCACGAAGGACATCCTCGGCGCCCTCTGTGCGCCGCATGCGCGCACCGTCGTCGCGGAGGCGAGCCAGAACAACGAGATCGGTTTGCCACTCACGCTCTGCCGGCTCGAACCGGACACCGAGATCGCCGTTGTCGAGATGGGCATGCGGGGCGTGGGCCAGATCGCCGAGCTTTGCGAGATCGCGCGCCCGGACGTCGGCATCATCACGACGGTCGGGCCCGTGCACCTCGAACTCCTCGGGACGATCGAGCGTGTCGCGCAGGCCAAGGCCGAGCTGATCGAGGCGCTTCCCCCGGGTGGCACCGCCGTCGTCCCGGCCGGCGAGACGTATCTCGAGCCGCATCTCACGCGCGACGACATCCATATCGTGCGGTTCGGCGAAGGCGGCGACGTGAGCCTCTCCTACTTCGCCGCCGAGGACGGCCGCTCGCGCCTCAAGGTCGATGCATTCGGGCGGTCACTGACGATCGAATTCACCTTCTCCGGCCGTCATAACGCAGTGAATGCCCTCGCCGCCCTCGGCGCGTATCAGGCGCTCGGCCTGCCGCTCAAGAAGGCCCAACGTGGCGCACGACACGTGCGCCTCTCGCGCTGGCGCGGGGAGGAGGCCCCGCTCCCCGGCGACGGGCTCCTCATCAACGACTGCTACAACGCGAACCCCCTTTCGATGACCGCCGCGCTCGAACACCTTGCCGAGCGGGCGGGCGAGCGCCGCAAGGTGGCGGTCCTCGGCGACATGGCCGAGCTTGGCCCCGGCGCTCCGGCCTATCACCGCGAGGTAGGAGCGGCGGCCTCACGCGCGGGGGTCGACGTCCTGCTCGCCGTCGGCCCGCTTGCGCGCTCCTATCTCGACGGCGCGCGCGGGGTGCCCGTCACCCGCTGGGCTCCGACCGTCGAGCAGGGACTCGCCGCTCTTCGCCAGCTCCTGCAGCCCGGCGACTGCGTCCTCGTGAAAGGCTCCAGGGCGATGGGGCTCGAGGCGATCGGCGAGGCCGTCGCCGTCGTCCCCGCCTAAGACTAGGCTCCGGCCGTGGTCCAGGTCCTCCTCGCGGGTGTGATCTCCATGGTCATCTCCATCCTGGCGGGGCCGAAGTTCATCGATTTTCTGCGCAAGAACGAGTTCGGGCAGCAGATTCGCGAGGAGGGCCCGCAGGGACACGTCATCAAGCAGGGAACGCCGGCCATGGGCGGCCTCCTGATCATGCTCGCGATGTCGCTTCCGTTTCTCATCTTCTCGAAGCACACGCTGCCGGCGCTGACGGCGTTCTTCGTCGCACTCGGCTGCGCTGCGATCGGCTTCGTCGACGACTGGACGAAGATCGCCCGGCGGCGCTCGCTCGGCCTCTCGGGCCGCTGGAAGCTCCTGTGGCTCGCGGGCATCACGCTGATCGTCGGATTCGTCGTCCACGACCGCGGCTTCGGCACCGACATCTACCTGCCGGTTCTGAACGTCGACGTGCCGCTCTCGTACGCCTGGTACGGGCTCCTCTTTTTCATCATCGCGGGCGCGTCCAACGGCGTGAACCTGACGGACGGCATCGACGGGCTCGCCGCGGGGACGACCACGATCGCCCTCCTGACCTACACGGCCATGACCTTGGTCGCCGCGCTTTCGACGGTCCGGCGCGGCGCGCCCGCCGATCCCGTCGACCTCGACCTCGCCATCCTCGGCGCAAGCCTCATCGGGGCCTCGATCGGCTTCCTCTGGTACAACGCCTTCCCGGCCCAGGTGTTCATGGGGGACACGGGCTCGATGGGGCTCGGCGGCGCGCTCGCCGCCTTCGCGATCATGACCAAGACGGAGTTTCTCCTGCTCCTGATCGGCGGCATCTTCCTCATCGAGGCTCTCTCCGTCATCGTCCAGGTGCTCTCGTTCAAGTGGCTCGGACGGCGGGTGCTGCTCATGGCGCCGCTCCACCATCACTTCGAGATGAAGGCGTGGTCGGAGACGCGGATCATGGTCCGCTTCTGGATCGCCACGGCGATCCTCTGCGCCTGCGGCTTCGTTCTCTACTACGCGTACTTCTCGAATTTCAATTCGCTGGCCTCCTGAGAAAGCGCTGGTTCTCGGCCTCGCGCGCTCGGGCGAGGCGGCCGCGCTCGCGCTCGCCCGTCGCGGCGTAGCGGTGGTTGGAGTCGACAGGAACGAGGAGCTGGACGCGGGCAGGCTTCGCGCGGCAGGCGTCGAAGTCGTCCTCGGCGCGGACGACTCCGAGCTCCTCGACGGCGTGGACCTGCTCGTCAAAAGCCCCGGCGTTCCAGCGGAGGCCCCTCTCGCGGCCGCCGCGCGGGAGCGTGGCGTGACGATTTGGAGCGAGGTCGAGCTCGGCTCCCGCCTCATGGCCAATCCCATCCTCGGCGTCACCGGGACGAACGGGAAGACGACGACCAGCGAGCTCCTTGGCGCGGTCTTCCGCGCGGCCGGGAAGCCCGTCGCGGTCGCCGGCAACGTCGGCCGGCCCTTGACCGGCCTCTACGGAGCCGTCGCCGACGACGCCTGGATCGTGTGCGAGCTCTCGAGCTTCCAGCTCGAGGACATCGCGGAGCTACGCCCGCGCGTCGCCGTCCTCCTCAACCTCACGCCGGACCACATGGACCGCCACGCGGACATGGACGAGTACCGGGCCGCGAAGCTCCGCATCTTCGAGAACCAGCAACCGGAGGACGTCGCCGTCGTCCCGCGTGGGTTCGAGGAAATCCCCGGCCGTGGGCGCCGAGTCGAGTTCACCCTCGAGGACGACCTTCCGGCCAAGCCGCTCTTGCCCGGGGAGCACAATCGTGAGAACGCCGCCGCCGCGACTGCCGCTGCCCGCGCTGCCGGCGTTGCCGACTCCGCGATTGCCGAGGCGCTGCGCACATTCGAAGGCGTCCCGCACCGGCTCGAGCTTGTCCGCGAGGTTGACGGCGTCAGGTTCGTCAACGATTCGAAGGCGACGAATCCGGACGCTGCGGAGCGGGCCCTCTCCGCCTATCCGCCGGGCATTCGCCTCATTCTTGGCGGCAGCCGCAAGGGAAGCTCCTTTTCGAGACTCGCACGCGGCGCGCGCGAGTCCGGGGTGGCACAGGCATATCTCATCGGGGAGTCGGCGGATGACCTCGCCGAGGCGCTGGCCGCCGAGGGCGTCCGCTTCGCCTACTCCGGGGATCTCGAAACCGCCGTCCGGGAGGCGTTCGCCGACGCCGACCCCGGGGAGGTCGTCCTGCTCTCGCCGGCCTGCGCGAGCTTCGACCAGTTTCACGACTTCGAGGAGCGCGGCGAGCGCTTCCGCGAGCTCGTCGAGTCGCTGTGAAGCGCCCTCGGGGTCCCCAGCTCGAGTACCACCTGCTCGTCCTCGTCACGCTCGCGCTCGTCGCGTTCGGGCTCGTGATGGTGTACAGCGCCAGCTCGGCGCGCGCGTTGCTCGGCTCCGACGATCCCGCCTACTACCTCAAGCGCCAGGCGCTCTACGCCGTCGTCGGCCTTGTCGCGCTCGTCTTCCTCTCCCGGTTCGACTACCGCCGGCTCGAGCTCGCCGCAGGCCCCATGCTGCTCGCGAGCTTCTTCCTCCTCGTAGCGGTGCTGGGCATCGGCGTCGCTGTGAACGGCGCTCGACGCTGGATTCCCTTCGGTCCGCTCGCCTTCCAGCCGTCCGAGGTGACGAAGCTCGCGCTCGCCTTGTGGACGGCGACCCTCCTCGCGCGCCGGCCAGCGCCGCGGACCTTCGGCGAGCTCCTTCGTCCGATCGGCCTCGTCGTCGGCGCCTCCTGCGCGCTCATCCTCGTCGAGCCCGACCTAGGGTCGGCGCTGGCGATCGGGATCATGGTCAGCGCCGTCCTCCTTGTGTCCGGGACGCCCGTACGGACGCTCGTGGGCGCGAGTGGGATCGCCACGGCCGTGATCCTCGCAGCCATCTGGGCCGAGCCGTACCGGCGCGCGCGCATCTTCGCGTTCCTCGACCCGTGGCACGACCCGCAGGGAGCCGGCTTTCAGATCGTGCAGGCCATGATCGCACTCGGATCGGGAGGGATCTTCGGGGTCGGGCTGGGGGAGAGCGTGCAGAAGATCTACTACTTGCCCGAGGCCTCGACGGACATGATCTTCGCCATCATCGGCGAGGAGCTCGGCCTCCTCGGCGTCGTGGCCGTCGTCGCAGCTTTCGCGCTGTTCGCGTACGCCGGGTTCAACATCGCGCTTCGCTGCAAGGACCCGTTCGGGAAGCGGCTGGCGGCCGGCCTGACCGCGCTCATCTGCGGGCAGGCGGCCGTGAATGTGAGCGCGGTGATGGGGCTCGCGCCGCTGACGGGAATTCCGCTCCCGTTCGTTTCGTACGGCGGTTCGAGCCTCGTCGTCGGCCTCGCCTCCGTCGGCATCCTCCTTAACATCGCCGTCAACCATGGCATCGCAGCCGTCTCCGAGGTGCCTGATCGCCGCCGGCGGGACGGCCGGGCACGTCCTGCCCGCGCTCGCGGTCGCGGAAGCGCTCCGGTCGCGCGGCGCGCACGTCGGGTTCGCGTCCAACGCTGACTCACGGCTCGTCAGCGACGCCGGTTTCGAGCTCGACGTCTTCCGCGTGGGAGGCTTTCCGCGCCGTCCGGGGCTCGCGCTCGCACGTGCCCTCGGCGCGGCCGCGCTCGCGGTGCCGGCTTCCATGCGCATCCGGAGGCAGCGACGGCCGGACATTGTGCTCGGCGGCGGCGGCTATGTCGCCGGCCCCGTCGTCTTGACCGCGGGAATGCTGCGCATTCCCGCGGTGGTCACCGAGGCTGACGCCCATTTGGGCTTGGCTAACCGTCTCGCCGCGCCGTTCGCGAAACGGGTCTTCTTGTCGTTTCCTATCAACGGATTGAGCGGACCGAAATACGAGGTGGTCGGACGTCCGATTCCGGAGCGGTCGCGCCCGGTCCCGCGGGAGCAGGCGCGGCAAACATTCGATCTGCCCGAGTCCGGCCCCATCGTGCTTGTTTTCGGCGGGAGCCAAGGTGCCCGGGCCCTCAACGAGGCGGCGGTGGAGGACCTCGGCGCCGACGGTCCGGCCGTGCTTCATCTCTGCGGAGAGCGGGACTACGCCGAGCTCGCTGCGCGCGTGCAGCGCGCCGACTATCACCTCCTTCCCTTCACGGACGACTTCGGCGCCGCGCTCTCGGCCGCCGACCTCGTCGTCGCGCGAGCCGGCGGATCGGTCTGGGAGATCGCTGCGGCCGCTCGCCCTGCACTGCTCGTTCCCTATCCGCACGCAACCGCGGATCACCAGACGAAGAACGCGGGCTATTTCGAGCAGGGTGGCGGCGTGGTCGTCGTGCCCCAGGGGCAACTCGACCTGCGCAGGCAGGTCCTGGATCTATTGTCCGATCCGGCCCGCCTCGAGAGGATGGGCGAAGCAATGCGCCGGCTGGCGCGGCCCGACGCCGCCGACGTCATCGCCGAGGAGTTGATCACCCTTGCCCATGCTTGACGGCAGAAGGTTCTGGTTCGTCGGCATCGGCGGAGCCGGCCTCTCCGGCTACGCGCTGGTGGCGCAAGCGTGGGGTGCCGAGGTCGCAGGGTGGGATCGGTACGAGACTCCCTACCTCGAGCATGTCCGCGCGGCCGGCATTCCCGTCACGATCTCGCCGGATCCCGCCGCCGCGCCCGAAGGCTGGGAGACAGTCGTCTCGACCGCCTTCGCCGGGCA
Organism: Gaiellaceae bacterium; assembly: GCA_035639875.1. Taxonomy (GTDB): domain Bacteria; phylum Actinomycetota; class Thermoleophilia; order Gaiellales; family Gaiellaceae; genus JAIBJP01. The sequence goes on from DASQXE010000054.1 coordinate 26,475, forward strand.
GGCCGAGGGGCGGACGCGGGCCGACTTTCTCGCCGAGCTCGTCTCGCTCGCGCCGGCGATCGTCGTCGCGGGTACCCACGGGAAGACGACGACCGCCGCCATGATCGCCTTCGTGCTCGATCGGCTTGGGCGCGATCCGTCGTTTCTGATCGGCGCGCAGGTGCCGCAGCTCGGCGGGAATGCGCGGGTTGGGAGCGGCTGGCTCGTGGTCGAAGGGGATGAATCGGATCGCACCGTGTTCGGCCTGCCTGCCGAGATCGCAGTCATCACCAACGTCGACCTCGACCACCACACCACGTTCGCGTCCGCGTCCGAACTGGACGAGGCCTTTGCAGACTGGGCCCGGTGCCTGGCACCAGGACATGTCATTTGGGGACGGGAGCTCGAGCCGGTCGGTTTCGGGCTCGCGGTGCCCGGCGTCCACAACCGTCTCAACGCGGCGTGCGCACTCGCGGCTCTCGAGCTCGCCGGCGTTGGCCGCGAGGAGGCGACCGCCGCCTTGAAGGAGTTTCGCGGCGCCGGTCGGAGGCTCGAGGACCGCGGCGAGGCGGGAGGCGTTCGCGTCTTCGACGACTACGGGCACCACCCGGCCGAGATCGCGGCCACGCTCGCTGCGGCCCGTGCTCTCGCCGACGGTGGGCGCGTGCTCGTCCTCTTCCAGCCGCACCTCTACTCCCGCACGCAGCACCTGGCTACGGAGCTTGCGCGAGCCCTAGCCGGCGCCGATGTCGCTGCGGTCACCGATGTGTATCCCGCGCGCGAGGAGCCGATCGACGGGGTGAGCGGAAAGCTCGTCGTCGACCGGCTCACCGAGGTTCGCCCCGGCATGCGGGTCGGCTGGACGCCCGCCGTCGCGCAAGGAGCCGAGTTCCTTTTCGAACACGCCCGCACCGGAGATCTCGTGCTGACCGTGGGAGCCGGCAACGTGGACGAGGCAGTTCCGCTCCTCCTGGAGAGGCTGTCGCGTTGAAGCTCGAGGAGGGCGTCGGCCTTTCGAGATTCACCACGATCGGCACCGGCGGTCCCGCGCGCTGGTTCGCTCGCCCCGAGAGCGTCGAGGAGCTGGTCGAGGTCCTGGCGTGGGCCGACGAAAACG
>DASQXE010000055.1:0-30516 GCA_035639875.1 Gaiellaceae bacterium
GGAGCGCTCCCGTGGTGTCTGCGTCCAGACGTCCCACTGGCACTATGCGGCGAGCGGGGCCGACGAGGTCGACGACCGTGGGACGGGCGTGCGGATCGCGCACGGTCGTGACGACGCCCGCAGGCTTGTACAGCAATACGCATGCAAGCGGTTCCGGCTTGACTGGCCGGCCGTCCACCTCCACCCGGTCGCGCGCCGAGACGTACGTCGCCAGGGCGGCAACCTCCCCGTTTACGCGCACTCTCCCGGCGCGGATGAACTCATCCGCCCCGCGCCGCGAGGCAACTCCCGCCCGCGCGAGATAGGCGTTCAGGCGCATCCGGCCATTGTCACGCCTGCGACGAGCGCTTAGGGTCGCCCCGACCACGACGAGAGGAGAGCCATGAAGCGCTTACTTGTTCTTGGCGCCCTCACTGCGGCCGTGCTCTTGACGGTCATGGTGGTTAGTGGAGGCGCCGGCACCACCGGGCGCGGCGGGAAGACGATCCACGTGATCGAACACGCCACGAGCGACACGATCACGGACACGGGCGATCCGGGCGATTCCGTTGGAGACGTCCTCACGTTTGCGAATGACGTCTTCGATGCGAGCGATACGACCAAGGTCGGAAGCGATCAGGGCTACTGCATCCGGGTCGTGGCCGGAACCTCGTGGGAGTGCAACTACACGACATTTCTGGCTGGTGGGCAGATCACGGTCGAGGGGCCGTTCTACGACGCGGCGGACAGCGTGTTCGCAATCACGGGCGGGACGGGCAAGTACCGAAACGCGCGCGGACAACTCCAGCTGAAATCCCGAAACGGCGGTACCGAGTTCGACTTCATCTTCCACGTGATTGGCTGAGTGCAAGGGGCCGGGCTCGCCCGGCCCCCTCCCATCTCGGGCATCATCCCGGCGTGCCGACGTACATCTCGCTCATGAACTGGACGTCGCAGGGCATCGGCGGGTTGCCCGCCTGGCGCGACCGCGTCGAGGAGAGCGAACGCGTCATCGCCGCTCGCGGCGGCAGGCTCATAGACATCTATGTGACTCTCGGGCGCTACGACGTCGTCGAGATCTTCGAGGCGCCCGACGACGAGACCGCCTACGGCATGCTCCTCGACCTCGCGCGCCACGGAAACGTTCGGACGGAAACGCTGCGCGCATTCACCCGGGAAGAGGCCGAGGGCATCGTCAAAGGCGCCTAAGCGAACACAGCTTGCTAGGGCAGACGGCAGACGATTCTGCCGTCGTACTGCTTGCTGTCCGGCAGAGGTTCGGCGCGCGTCACTATGCAGGTCCCGTATCTGGTCTCGATCGCGGCGCCTTCGCCCGGGAACTCCGGCAGTTCCATTTCTTGGACGTCTTCCCAGTTCGGCCCCTGGATCGTGACAGTGAACCTGAGCACAGCGCTCAGGCGCCGCGGCGGCCGGCCACCTCTTCGAGCCGGGCGCGAAGCTCCGCGGAGTCCGCGGCGAGATCGTCGAGCCGGGGTAGCTCCGAGAGGCTCGATAACCCGAAGACGCGCTCGAAGAGCGGCGTCGTGCGGTAACGGACCGCGCCCCCGTCCTGCTCGCGGCCGGCCTCGGCGATCAGTCCGCGCTCGACGAGCCCTGCCACGGCCGAATCGGCGGCAACCCCGCGGATGCGCGCGATCTCGGGGCGCGAGACCGGCCCGAGATACACCACGATCGCCAGTGTTTCGAGCGCCGCCTGCGAGAGGCCGCGCTGCACCGGCCGCTCGACGAGGCGGGCGCAGGCTTCGGCAGCCTCGCGCGCCGCCCGAAAGGCGTAACCGCTGGCGACATGCTCGAGCACGATGCCACTTCTCCCCTCGCGATAGCGCGACGCCAGGAGGCCGAGGGCCGTCTCCACGCGCTCGGCGTCGTCCTCGGCGGCCGCGGCGAGCTCGTCGACGGACAGCGGGCCGGGCGCGATGACGAGCAGCGCCTCGATCGTTCGGGCGAGCCGGTCGACCGGGTTCTCGACGAGGCGCAGACTCATGCCGCGTTCCATACCGTGATGGGCTCGAAGGGGGCGGCCTGGCCGAGCTTGACCTCGCCTCCTTTCCGCAATTCGAGCAGGGCGAGAAAGGCGACTGCCTGCTCGACGCGCGAAAGCGATCGCACCTCATGGTCGAAGACGAAGCGCGGGCGGCGACGGAGAACGGCGCGAAAGCGCTCGAGGAACACCGACACCGGCGGGAACTGGAGCGCGAGGTGTCGAAGCGACGGCTCCGGGGGTTCGGCGGCCAGCGCGCGGAGAGCCGCTGCCAGCGCGGCTGGGTCCTGCGGCGGGAGGGGCCGCTCGACGACAGGCTGAAGCGGTGCGGGCCCGAGGCGGAAGTAGCGGTCGGACTCGGCCGCCAAGCGGTCCTCCAACCACTCGGCAGCGGCCTTGAACCTCCGGTAAAGGGCGAGGCGCTCGGCCAGTTCGCCCGCCGCCTCCTCGGGATCCAGCTCCTCGAACGGCGAGTTCTCCTCGTCGGGAAAGAGCGCGCGAGCCTTGAGCTCGAGCAGCGCGGCGATGAGGACGAGAAATTCCCCGCAGGCCTCGAGGTCGGCCGCGTCCCGCTCCGCGAAGCGCTCGACGAAGGCTGCGACCACGCTTGCCACCTCGACGTCGCCGAGCTCGAGCTCATCCTTGAGGACGAGCGTCAGGAGGAGGTCGAACGGTCCCTCGAAAGCGTCGAGATCGAGGTCGAGGTCTCGAACCGCGACGGCGGTCATGCGACGAACCCTAGCCCTAGCGGCGGACGCGGCCTTTCGGCAGCGCCATCGCCGGACCTTTCGGGATCTCGGCCACCTTGCGAGGGCGTTTCGGTTCGTCGCTTCGCCGCTGCGACCACCAGAAGACGACGAGCGAGACGGCTAAGAGCCCGACGGAGACATAGAAGTTCAGGCGGAGGCCGAAGTACTTGTGCGAAGGATCGATCCGCAGGGTCTCCTCGAATGAGCGAAACGCCGTGTACCAGGCGACGTAGAGCGCGAACAGGCCCGGCGGCCGGATGCGAAAGCGGCGGTCGATGAGGAGGAGCACGCCGACCCCGAGGAAATTCCACAGGGACTCGTACAGAAACGTCGGGTGGAACATGTCGAAGTTCACGTACTGCGCTGGTCGGTTCTGGACGTCGATCTCGAGGCCCCACGGCAGGTTCGTCGGCTTGCCGAAGAGCTCCTGATTGAAGTAGTTGCCCCACCGCCCGATCGCCTGCGCGAGCAGCAGGCCAGGCGCGACTGCATCCATGAACGCATAGACGGAGTTGCCCGAGCGGCGCACTACGACCGCGCCCACGAGGACACCGCCCGCAATCCCGCCCCACACCCCCAAGCCACCCCTCCAGATCTCGAACACGCCCTGCCACTTGGGATCCGGCACCTCGCTCCAGCTCGTGATGACGTGGTAGAGGCGCGCGCCGACGACGCCGCCGGCGACACCCCACATGGCTACGCGGAAGACGAGGTCCCAGTCGCCACCTCGCCGCGTCCAGCGCACCCCCGTGAGCCAGACCGCGGCCAGGATTCCCAGCAGGAGCATGACGCCGTATGCGTGCAACGCCACGCCTCCGACGTGGACCTCGCCGCTCGACGGGCTCGGAATCGAGGCGACGAAGGGCACGCCGAAAGTGTGAAGGACGCGGCGGCGCTCACGCTTCGGCAACCGTCTCAAGGCCTCCGAATTGACATGTGACTAAAGCGTCACATATAGTCGAGAGCATGGACGAGGTGTTCAAAGCCCTTGCCGGCCCGACGCGGCGGAGGATCCTCGACGAGCTCTTTCGCGAGGATGGCCAAACCGTCAGCGCTCTCGAAGCGCGCTTCCCGATGACGCGGTTCGGCGTCATGCGTCATCTGAAGCAACTCGAGGACGCAGGCCTGATCGTCACCAAGCGGCGAGGACGCGAGAAGCTGCATTACCTGAACCCCGTCCCGATCCGGCTCGTCCACGACCGCTGGGTGAGCAAATACGCCGAGCCCTGGGCCTCCACGCTCAGCGAGCTCAAGACCCGATTGGAGGGGAACATGGAGAAGGTCTTTGAGATCTACATCAAGACGACGCCCGAGCGGCTCTGGGAGGCGATCACCGATCCCGAGCTGCGCGCGAAGTACTCCTTCGGCGTCGGCATCCAGTCCGACTGGACGGAAGGATCGAGCTACACCGCCGTGCATCCGAGCGCCGGTGGCCCGATCTCCGAGGGCGAGAACCTCGAGGTCGACCCGCCGCACCGGCTCGTCCAGAGCTTCCGCGCTCTGTGGAGCGACGACGTCAAGAACGAAGGCACCTCGCGCGTCACCTGGGAGATCGACCCGATTGGCGACGATTCGTGCCGCCTGCGCGTGACGCATGACCAGTTGCGGGAGGGCGCAAACGACGAGCTCTACGGCGGTTGGCCGATGATCCTCTCCGGCTTGAAGACGCTGCTCGAGACGGGCGAGCTCCTGACCACGCCCGGGTCCCTGATGTACGCAACGAGCTAGAGGAAGACGCTTACATCCGCTAGCGCTCTGGGGCGGGCTTCGCAAAGCCGGGCTTGGCCCGGCCGCGTCCGCCGTCCAGAGTCGCTAGAGGAGGATCTGGACGGCGGTGTCCATTGGACAACCGCATCGCAGCAGATCCATCGCGAGATGCAGATCGACGTAGCTGCGCTCTGCGAGCTCGCGCGCCGTCGCGGGCGCGTAACCGACGCGCTCGAGCTCCTCCTCGCGCCAGACGAGGACGCGCTCGGCCTCCGCGTCGAAATCAAGCTCCAGGTCCGCCGCGATCATGTACGTAGATTCGGTCGCGGCGGACCCGCGGTTGTCCCCCATCCGGTTGATTTTGGAGTCCGTTAACGCACCGAGCGGGCGATCTTCAGCGCCTCTGACCGATTAATGTCCGCCTCCAGACGGAGGGTGATCGGACCGCGTTCCCAGATGAGCGTGTTTCCCGCCAGGCGAACGAGCTCCTGGCGGAATTGCCCGTACGTGTCCATGTACGTGAACTCGTGCGGCGCGCCTGAGAGCCAGTAGCCCTCTTGCCTGCCGATCCGCACCGACTCGATTCTCGTGCCTACAGCCGCCTTCTTGAAGATCACGTCGTGGACGCGCGCCCTGAACTCGGTGAAGAGGACCCGCGGGTGCTCGAGCGTCCCGTACACGAAGGAGACCATTCCGCCCGGCGGCGTGTCTTGGAAGTAGATGCCGTCCGGATCGCCGAGCGCCTTGGGAACGACGACCTTGAAGTCGGCCCGTCGGCGCGCTTCGTCGAGCGAGACCTTCTCGCCCACGAACAGCTTGTTGAAGTGGCGCTGGATGGGCACCGTCGGGAGCTCGTTCACTCGCTCGATGGTGACCCCGCGAAGATGGAAGAAGCGAAGAATGGCTGCGCGCGTCTGCGGCACGGCCATCACCGCGCCGATCGCAACCGCGAGGACCGCCAACGCGACCAATAGGCGGGCCTTGTAGGGACGCAGGATGCCCCACCGACGAACGGGCTGCTCCGCGAGCCGCTGCCGGACCCGCGTGGCGATATCGGGAGTGGCCGGAAACTCGACGCTCCGGCCGAGGTCGAGAAGTGCAAGCTCGAGTTCAGGCATACGCTTTCTCCCCCATCTGCGCGCGCAGCCGTTCGAGCGCGCGCGAGAGCCTCGATTTCACGGTGCCGCGTTTCCAGCCGAGCGTCGCAGCGGTCTCCTCCTCGGAGAGCTCGAGGAAATAGCGGCAGGCGATCACGAGCCGGTCCTCTTCGCGCAGACCGTTGACGGCGGCGAGCAGCTCCTCATGCTGCTCGCCTGAGAGGATCGCCGCCTCGGGGGAGGGGGCCGCCTCCCCCAAGGGAGCGTCCGCAGCCGACCGCATGACGAGCGCGGCCCGCCGGCCCGCGGACCTGCGGCGGTTGCGAGCTTCGTTGGCGACGATCTGGAGGATCCAGGGACGAAAGGGCGCCCCGGGTCGAAAGCGGCGCAGCGCGTAGAACGCCTTCACGAACCCCTCCTGCGCCGAGTCCTCGGCCTCGGCCGCGCTTCCGACGATGAGGTACGCAGTCCGAAACGCGATCCCCTGATATGCCTGCACGAGGTCTCCATAGGCGGCTTGATCGCCTCGTTTCGCCCGTTCGACGAGCTCTGATTCCTGTAGTGGACGGCCCTCCACTGCTCTCTTCTACACCTTCGAAAGCGTGGAGGTTCCCAGGAGGGATTGCGTTAAGCCGGCGCGTCTAGCTCCTCGTAGTCGCGCGGGCGAATCCGTCCGTCAGAACGCGCGTCACGAGCGTGCCGACGTCGCGGCCGAAAACGAACTCCCGCGTTTGGAGGGCGGTGCGACGAGGCGTTAGGCTCGCACGGACCCGCTCCGACCCGGAGGTTCCGCCATGCGCTCGCGCCAGCAGCTTCCCTTCTATCTCGCCGCCGCAATCGGGGGAGCGGCGCTCGCGTATTTCCTCGACCCTCAGCAAGGCCGCCGTCGGCGCCACTTCGTGCGCGACAAGGCGGTGTCGCTTTCCAAGCACGGCACGCGGCGCGGCCGCAAGCTCGTCCATCACGTCTCGTCGGACGCGCGCGGTTACGTTGAGCGCGCCCGGCATGCTCGCGGCCGCGCGGAGGAGCTCGACGACCGCACTCTCGTCGACAAGATCGAATCGATCGTCTTCCGCCAACGCGACGTGCCGAAGGGCAACATCAACATCAATGCGGAGAACGGTGTCGTCTTCCTGCGCGGCGAGGTCGAGCGGCCCGAGGTGGTCGAGGCGCTCGAGAAGCGCGTGCGGAAAGTGCGCGGCGTGAAGGGCGTCGAGAATCTCTTGCACACGCCAGGCCAGCCGATCGCGAAGCGCTGAAAGTCCGCAAACTGCGTGAAATGACCGCCTTTCTCGGGCGTTAGGCCGACGCGAACGGGTACTTCGTAGGAGGCTCGCGCCCTTCCAAACGACTGCGGGCCACAAGGGGGTTTCCGAATGGAACGCATTGACAGGACGACGATCGACTTATGGACCTACGGCGACGTCGAGACGCTCGGCGTCGATGTCGCCTCCGGTATCGATCTAACCGGCTTCTCCGTCGAGGCGATCGACGGGAGCATCGGCAAGGTTGATGAGGCGACGTACGAGACGTCGCGCAGCTACCTCGTCGTGGATACGGGCCCATGGATCTTCGGCAAGAAGGTTCTTCTCCCGGCCGGAGTCGTCGAGCGGATCGACCTCGATACGCAGACCGTCTTCGTCAAGCGCACGAAGGATGAGATCAAGAACTCGCCCGAGTTCGACGAGGCGATCTACCGCGACGCGGCGTACCGCTCGAAGGTGGGCGACTACTACCACGCAGGTACGCCGAGTCGGACCGACGTTCGATAGGACGAGGATCCAGGCGTAACAAGGAGGGCGGCTCAAAGAGCCGCCCTCCTTTCGTCCTCGGTTCGGTGGCGCTAGTGGGTCGTGCCGGTGCGGGTCACGTCGAACGGCGCCGACGCGTCGGACTGCTCCGAGTTCCCTTCCGGCCTTCGAGTCGCCGCCGCCGGCCGCAGGCCCTCAGTGCGCGAGCGAGAAGAGCAGCGCCACCGCCGCCCCGACGGTGAGGCCCAAGAGCAAGGCCAAGCCGAACGCCAAGATGTCCGGCCGCGCCGCGGCGATGGTTCCTCGCATGGGATGAAGAGGGTCATGTCTTCGTCCTGCGAGTAGGAGCTTGAGCGCGAAGAACGCGCCGAGGATCACTAGCGCGACCGCGGCGATCGCCCACCAATCGCGGCCCGAGGGGGGCTCGGGAATGAGGAGGCGCGGCAGGTTGGGCGCGGCGATCCCCCTTTCCTTCGGCGGCGTTCCCCGCGCCGCGAGGGCGACCGAGCCGGACAGGGTTCCCGTCGCCGTCGCCGAGAGCACGCCTCCACGAGCCAGCCGCGCGGACCGGAACGAGGTCGTCGCGGTCGCGGCCGTACTCGCGGCCGGTCGGCTCGCGACGACTAGGAGCAGTGAGCGGAGACGCCGGACCGCAGCCCGCTCGCGCCGTGTCAGTCCGCCGCGTTCCAGGCGGCGAATCTCGTGGCGGATCAGTCTTGATAACCGTGCGCGGAAGTCCGGTGAGGCCGACGCGATGAGCGCCCGCAGACGAGCCAAGTTCGCGCGAACGTGGTGGCCGAACTCAATGCGCTCGAGGAGAATCTCGTAGCGCCTGGGAAGGCGATCGAAGCGCGTGCGCGGAGTCCCGGGGCTCGATGCGCTCGCCGCCCCGCCCGATCCCGAGCCTCCGCTCGCGGACGAACCGCCGTCGCTCGACGACGTTCCGCCGTCGCTCGAGGACGAGGAGGAATACGTGCCCGATCCGGTCAGACCGCTCGTCGCTCCTGAGAGCGAGCCGCTCGCACCCGAGACCGAGCCGCTCGATCCCGATCCAGATGCGTCGCTCGTCGCGCTCGTGACCGTACCGGTCAAGTTGGACGCGACTGTGGTCTGCGAGAGGACCGTCGAAACGGCCGAGGTCACGGTCCCGATCGGGTCCGTCGTCCCCGCCATGGCCGCAGCGCTCCACACGCCGCCCAGTAGAAGCGCGGCGCACACGAGCCCCCGGATCACCGCCGGCCGCATCCCAATTGTTTGCTTCCCTACCTACGGCCGGCCGAAACTCGCCGAATAAGCGAAAAATCAGGAGATCGCCGCTTCACCGAGGAGGGACTTCACCTCGGCGAAGAAGTCCGGCTCGGGCCGGATTCGATATTCGGGACCAAAGGCGAGCGTGAGGGGGCCGTTCGAGGTCTCGACTGCTGCGATGACGCTCAGCTCGCCCGGGTATTCGCGCAGGAGAGTCGCCAGGTCACGGACGAGCCCGGCCGGCGCCTTCCGCGCGTCGAGCTTGAGCCGCACCTCCGAGCGTTCGGGCATCGCTTCGAAGGGAGCCACCTCCATGGCGATCAGCTTCGTCTCACCTTCCTTGTGGTCGATGCGGCCCTTGACGATGAGGACCCGGTCGGCCTCGAGCAGATCGCGCGCCGCCCCGTAGACGGAGTTGAAGACGATCGCCTCGACCGAGCCGGAGACGTCGTCGAGCCGCATGAACACCATCGGCTCGCCTTTCTTCGTCGTCGTCTGGCGAAGGGAGCCCACGATGCCTCCCACGGTGACGACGTCCCCGTCGCGCCTCCGCTCGAGCTCGACGATCTGGGCGTCGGTCTTGCGCCGGAGCGCCTCGCGGATCCCGGAGAGCGGATGCTCGGACACGTACAGGCCGAGTGCTTCCTTCTCGTACGCCAGCTTTTCGGCCTTGTCCCATTCGTCCGTCGGAATCGGGCGATGATGACGCGGGCGCTGCTCGGCCTCCCCGCCCAAGTCGAAGATGGAGCCCTGGCCCGCTAACCGGTCGGCCTGCTGGCGTCCGCCCCACGAGAGGGCGTCTTCGAGCACGTCCCACATGCCCTTCCGAGTCGCACCCGTGGAGTCGAACGCGCCGCACTTGACGAGCGACTCGAGCGCGCGCTTGTTCACCACCTGCGGATCCACGCGCTCGCAGAAGTCCCACACCGACTCGAACGGGCCAGCCTCTTCGCGCGCCGCGAGGATTGCGCGCACGGCGCTTTCCCCCACGTTCTTGACCGCGTTCAGCCCGAACCGGATCTTGCCGTCGACGACGCGGAAGTCTTCGGCGGAGACGTTCACGTCTGGCGGCTCCACCTCGATGCCCATCTCGTCGCAGGCAGCGACATAGAACGGTACGCGGTCCTTCGTGCTCATGACCGAGGAGATGAGCGCGGCCATGTACTCGGCCGGGTAGTGCGCCTTCAGGTACGCAGTGCGGTAGGCGATGAGCGCATAGCAGGCGGCGTGCGACTTGTTGAAGGAGTAGTCCTGCGCCTGCTCCATGTCCTTCCAGAGCTGGTTCGCGACCGCCGGCGTGACGTTGTTCGCGGCGCAACCCTCCAGGAACTTGTCCTTGAGGGACGCCATCAGCGAATGGATCTTCTTGCCGATCGCCTTGCGTAGATCGTCCGCCTCGGCCGGTGAGAAGCCGGCGAGCTGTTTGGCGATCTCCATGTACTGCTCCTGGTAGATGCAGATCCCGTACGTCGGCCCCGTGATCGGCTCGAGGCGCGGGTCGGCGTACTGCGGCTGCTCGAGGCCCGCCTTGCGCTTCCCGTACACGGGGATGTAGCCCATCGGCCCCGGTCGGTAGAGCGCGACGAGGGCGATCAGATCCTCGAACTGGGTCGGCTTCACCTGGCGCAAGGCCTCGCGCATGCCCGAGCCCTCGAACTGGAAGACGCCGACGGACTCCCCGCGCGCGAGCATCTCGTACGTCTTCGCGTCGTCGAGCGGAACCTTGGCGATATCGATCCCGGTGAGCTCCTCCGCCTTATCGATCACGTCCAGGTTGCGGAGGCCGAGGAAGTCGATCTTCAGGAGTCCGAGCGCCTCGACGTCGCCCATGGCGAACTGCGTTACGACCTCCTGGTCGGGGCCCTTCTGCTGGAGGGGCACGTAGTCCGTCAGCGGCCGGTCGCCGATTACGACCCCGGCCGCATGAATCGAGTCCTGTCGGACGAGGCCCTCGAGCGGCTTGGCGAGATCGACGATCTGGCGGGCGATCTCGTCTTCGTCGTAGGCCTTCTTGAGCTCCGCTCCCGGCTTCAGACAGTCGTCGAGGTAGACCTTGGGGCCCTCCGGGATGAGCTTCGCGATCCGGTCGACCGTCCCGTACGGGATGTCGAGGACACGCCCCGCGTCGCGGACGGCTGCGCGCGCCATCATCGTCCCGAAGGTGATGATCTGCGCCACGCGGTCGCGTCCATACTTCTCGGCCACGTAGTTGATGACCCGGTCACGCCCGTGGACGGAGAAGTCGAGGTCCATGTCCGGCATGGACTTGCGGCCCGGGTTGAGGAAGCGCTCGAAGAGGAGCCCGTATCGCATCGGGTCGACGTCCGTGATCTCGAGGCAGTAGGCAGCGAGCGATCCGGCTGCGCTGCCCCGACCAGGCCCGACCCCGATCCCGTTCCGCTTCGCGAAGGCGATGAAGTCCCAGACGATCAGGAAGTAGTCGGCGAAGCCCATCTCCTTGATCGTCTTCAGCTCGAAGCGGAGGCGCTCGTTGAGCTCCGGGGTCACCTGGCCATAGCGTTTTTGCAGGCCTTTTTCACAGAGCTCGACAAGGTAGTCGAACGCGTCGCGGCCGTCGGGCGTCGGGAATGTGGGCAGCAGGATGCGCCCGAGCTCCATCGTCACCGTACAGCGCTCGGCGAGCTCGATGGTGCTGCGGAGCGCCTCGGGATAGATGGCGAAGTCCCTGGCCATCTCGGCCGGGCTCTTCAAGTAGAACTGGTCGCTGTCGAAGCGCCATCTGCTCGGGTTCTGGAGCGAGTCGCCCGACTGGATGCAGAGGAGCGCCTCGTGCGCCCGCGCGTCCTCGTAGCGGAGGTAGTGGACGTCGCCCGTGGCGACGAGGGGTAAGCCGCTCGCCTTCGAGATCTCTGCGAGGGTCGCGTTGATCCCCTTCTGGAGCTCGAGGCCCGCGTCCTGGATCTCGATGAAGGTGTTCTCAGGCCCGAAGATGTCGCGAAGCCGCGCGACTTCCGTCTCCGCCTCGGCGCGGTTGCCGTTCTCGAGCGCCTTGGAGACCCTCCCCGACAGGCAGCCGGAGAGCGCGATGAGGCCGTCTGAGCGCTGCGCGAGGAGCTCCCAGTCGACGCGCGGCTTGTAGTAGTAACCCTCGAGGTAGCCCGAGGACGCGAGCTTGATCAGGTTCGCATAGCCCTCGTTCGACTCGGCCAGAAGCGTCAGATGCGCGTAGCCCTTCTGCTGCGCACGTCGGTCGTCGCAGACGTACACCTCGCAGCCGATGATCGGCTTGATTCCCGCCTTTTCGGCCTCGCGGTAGAGCTCGACGGCACCCGCGAGGGAGCCGTGGTCGGTGAGCGCGACGGCGGGCATTTCGAGCTCGGCCGCGCGCACCGCGAGATCCGGGATCCGACACGCCCCGTCGAGAATCGAGTACTCGGAATGGACGTGCAGGTGGACGAACGGCGCCTCAGCCACGGGCGCTCCATCCTAGCTCCGCGGTCCGACGGTTCCCGGGACGCCCGAGCCCACGCCCGCCTGGCTAATGTCGCGAGTCTGGACGAACGCGAGCGGAAGCTGCGCCGCGCCTACGAGGCGTTCAACGCGCGCGAAATCGACGCTGCGCTCGGGCTCATGCACCCCGACGTCGACTGGCCGAATGTCCTCGCAGGAGGGCGGCTACGCGGGCACGACGAGCTGCGCCGCTACTGGACACTCCAGTTCGCGACGATCGACCCCCACGTCGAGCCAGAGAGCTTCACCCACGACGGAGACGGCCACGTGGTCGTCCAGGTGCACCAGGTCGTGCGGGCGTCCACTGGCGAGCTGCTCGCAGACGAGCGGGTCAAGCACGTCTACGCGTTTCGCGACGGTCTCGTCGAGCGGATGGAGATCGCCTAGGTCTTACAGCGAGAGCCGCTCGACGCCGAGAACGTGGGTGAAGTCGTCCTCGAGCTCCCGGATCGCCTCGGCGACTGCACCTGCGAAGTCTTCCGCATCGAGCTCGCACTCGACCTCCGGATCCTTCGAGTGGCGCGTGTGGAACGCCTCGTCCTCGAGGATGTGCGGCGGAAGCCGGTCGAGGTAGCAAACGAACCGGAAGGTCTCGTGGCGGGCGCGGCCGATCGTGCCGTTGCGGCGTTTCCGTCCCAATAGGTTGCCGGTAAGTACCCCCACGGACGGATCGTAGGCCGGGTTTTTGCAGCGCCCTCCCCCGACCGGGGTATCCTTAAGACCGCATGGCGACGAAGGAAGAGAAGATCGAGATGGAGGGCGAGGTCGTCGAGGCCTTCCCGAACGGGATGTTCAAGATCAAGCTCGACGAGGGGCACGAGGTGCTCGGCTACACCGCGGGCAAGATGCGCCGTTTCCGCATCAAGATCTTCCCCGGCGACCGCGTGAAGGTGGAGGTCTCTCCCTACGACCTCTCTCGCGGCCGCATCGTCTACCGATATCGGTAGTCCTGCCGCTCGCGGCCCGGCCTACGCGGTTTTGAGCGCGCGGAGGATCCGCTCGAGCTTGGCCGCGTCGATCTCGCCACGGTTCAACGAGAGCGCCGCCTCGAGCGCGCGAATGCGGGATTGGGGAATCTCGACGATCTTCATGACGCCTCGTTCGGAGGAGTCCCCGCGAATCCTTCAGTTTGCTGCGCCGGGCGTGGGATCTCCTTCCATGAAGTCGGCGGCGTTGTCGTTCGTGTCGTGGCCGTCGGGATGACGGGCGTCTGACTTACCCGGTGCCGCTGTCGTCGCCGGTGCCGGCGCCACCGTTCCCTCGATGAACGCGTTCGTCGCGGTTCCCCACGCGACCGAGTCGACGAGAACTCCCGCACCGTCTCGCAGCCCGAGCCCGCCGCCGGCCGCCGACGGGCTGATGTTGAACGTCTTGTCGGGGGGATGCGCAGCGGCATAGCCGGCGCCGCCGAAGAGGTAGAAGGCACCTGGCGCCATGATCGTCCCCTCCGGCAGGGTCCCGAGGGACGCGTCGCTCGCTCCGCTCGCCGAGCGGTAGACGAGCCGGAAGCCGGAGAGATCCGCGGGCTCGCTCCCGGAATTGAAGAGCTCGACAAACTCGTCGGTGGGCGCGCCCGTCGTTCCAGTCGAGAACTCGTTGATGCGCACTCTGGATTCCACCGGTGGGACGACGCACCGGATCCGAGCCTCGCCCGTCGCCTCGTAGTCGATAACAATCGTCCCGCTGTTCACGCCGGTGTTGCAGTTGAGGCCGACCAGCGCCTCGAAGGACGCGAGACCCGGTCCGGGCTCGCCCTGCGGTCCCGGCGGGCCCTCCGGCCCAGCTGGACCGACCGGACCCTGTGGGCCCTGAACGTTCCAGTTGAGGCGCTTTTCACCGACGCGGCAGACCGCTTGAGTCCGAATCACGCGCAGGAGGCCGGTCCTCACGTTTCGACAGCCGTGTATGACTCCGTTTCGGTCCGGGATCGACGCCACCGCGACTCCGGCGCAAACGGCGAGCGCGAGCAGAAGGACGACGAGTTTGCGTGCCATGCATCGGTGGTAGCGCGGGCGGCCGCCGAGTCCTAGCCCTTGCGCACGCTTCGTCTCCCTGCCGCCGCACTTCCTTGACGCGCAAAACGTTTTGCGCGAGAATTGCCGACGCCATGCGGCCGACGATTCGTGAGGTCGCCAGAGAGGCCGGCGTCTCGATCGCGACGGTGAGCCATGCGCTCTCCGGCAAGCGGCCGGTGAGCGGCGCCACGCGCAAGCGCATCACGAGCGCCGCGCGCAGGCTCGGCTATCGCCCCAACCAGCTGGCGGCGGCGATGATCACCGGGCGGACGCAGACGCTAGGCGTGCTCGTCCCGGACATCGCGAACCCATTCTTCAGTGGGCTCGTCCACGCCGCCGAGGGCGCGGCCGCGACGCGCGGCTACACCGTCGTCTTCAGCACCGCCGAGCTCGATCCGGCCCTCGAGGCGCGAGCCGTCGAGGTCCTGCAAGACAAGCGCATTGACGCGCTTCTGTACCTGGGCGGCACCGAGCGGGAGAACAAGGCGCTCCGCGCGCTCGCCAGAACGGGAACGCCCGTCGTCGCTCTCGACGAGGCGCTCCCCACCATCCCGCGGAACGCCTCCCTCGTCACCGTCGACAACGAAGGGGGCGGCCGCCTCGCCGCGCGTCATCTGCTCGAGCTCGGCCACACGAGCCTCGGAGCCATCACGGGCCCAAGCGGCCTCCCCACGTCCCGCGACCGCCTCAAGGGCTTCACCAAGGGAGCGGGTGAGCACAAGCCTCACCGCCGCCGCGTCCGCTACGCCGACGCGTACACGATCGAAGGAGGACGCGCGGCGGCGCTCGACCTGCTCGAGCGCGAGCCGGACATCACCGCACTGTTCTGCGCCAACGACCTCATGGCGCTCGGCGCGCTCGAAGCCGCCCGCTCTCTCGACCGCCGGGTCCCCGAAGACCTCTCACTCGTCGGCTTCGACGACGTCTTCGTCTCTGCGCTCGTCTCACCACCCCTCACCACGATCCGGCAGCCGCTCGCGCGGCTCGGAAAGGAGGCAGCAGAGCTGGCCATCGACCTGATCGAAGGGCAAGCGACCGGCCCCGAACGGCGCGTCCTGCCCGTCGAGCTCGTCGTCCGCGAATCCACCGTCCCACGGGCGGCGCGTCGGGGCGTTCTCGCCGCCGCGAACGAATAAGGAGGAAAAGTGGCAACAACCGCTGCCGAGGCGCAGGTCGGACGCCAGGGCCTCTTCGTGAGGAACGCCACCGGGCTCGTGCGCGAGCTGACGGCGTTCGATGCCTTCAACCTCGTCTTCTCCGCCGTGCTCATACCCGTGGGGATCACGCAGGTGATGGGCTTCGCGCCGCAGTTCTGGCCACGCGCGAACATGCTCGTCTCGTTTCTGATCGCGACTCCGCTCGTCGCGTGCTTCGGGCTCGTTTACCTCTACTTCACCGTCCTGATGCCGAGGTCGGGCGGGGACTACGTGTGGGTGTCCCGCACCCTTCATCCCTTCCTCGGCTTCCTCGTGAACTTCTCGCTCACCTTTGTCTTCCTGACGTGGGTGGCGTTCAACTTCACGTTCATGCTCTCGGTGATGGGCCCGGCGGCGGCCTACGTCGCCGGCATCCACAACCACTACTTCACCTCGCCGTCCAACGGCGAGCTGATGCTCATCGCGACGATCCTGACCGCCGCGTTCGCGCTGCTCATGATCGTCGGCGTCCGCTCGGTCGCCCGCTACATGGCGGTGACGTTCGGGCTCGTTTGGATCGGCATGCTCGTCTGGCTCGGCTCGATGCTGTTCGGAAGCCACCACCACTTCGTGACCGAGTGGAACAAGCAGTCGGGCACGACCTACAACGGCATCATCAACCAGGCCCACCACCTCGGCTTCTCGACCGCAGGCGGCATCGCCTGGGGCGCGACCCTGTTCGCGATGGTCTACTGCTTCCAGGTCTACACGGGCTTCCAGTGGACCGGCTACTTCGCCGGCGAGATCCGTAACGCTCGCCGGACGGCCGTGACGTCGATCATCGGGGGCCTCGTCGCCTCAGCCGTCATCTACATGGTCGGCGTCGGCCTCGTCTACAAGTACTTCGGATTCAAGTTCTTCGGCTCGGTCGTCTTCATGGGGCTCGGAGGCGGCTCCGACCACTCGAACCTCGCCTTCACGCCGTACCTGCCGGCGATGGCGAACTTCCTCGCCGGGCCGCACTTCATGGAGATCGCGGTCGCGGCGGCTTTTGTCCTCGCGATCCTCTGGTGGACACCGACCGGGTTCATGCTTGGGACGCGGAACGTGTTCGCGTGGTCGTTCGACCGGCTCGCCCCGGCGCGCCTCACGGACGTCTCCGACCGCTTCCACACGCCTGTCGTCGCGACGGTGTTCATCGCGCTCGTGATCGAGCTCCTGAACTACCTCAACATCTACCAGGGGCTCGGCGCCTACCTGCTGAACATCATCGCGGTCATGGGCGGCGCGTTCGTGATCGTCTCGATCGCGGCCATGGTGACGCCCTGGCTTCGCCGCGACCTGCACGCAGGCGCACCCCGGTGGGCAGCACGCCGGATCGGCGGCATCCCGCTCATCAGCCTCATCGCGCTGGTCTCGGCCGGAGCGTGGGCGTTTGTGATCTACACGGCGTTCCACACCGGCTTCGGCGGCTCCCTCGGCTGGAAGCCGATGGTAAAGGCGTTCACCGCGCCGGCGATCGCGGTCGTCTGGTACCTGGCCGTCTGGGGCTACCGGCGCATGCAGGGCATCAACCTCACCCGCACCTTCCAGGAGATCCCGCCCGAGTAGTGCCTCCCGAACCGCCGCTGCTCGCCGAGGGCCGCCGCCTCGTCACGGAGGCGGCGGCCCATGGCTTCGACGTCCGTCTCCTCGGCGGGCTCGCCATCTGGGCGCGCTCGTCGAACGGCGCCCGTGAGGCGCTCGGCCGCGGCTACCCGGACATCGACCTGGCCGCGCGCAAGAGTCAGTCGCGGCCGCTGCGCAATCTCCTGGAGCAGTTGGGATACCAGCCGGAACGCACCTTCAACGCGACGCACGGCGCCCGCCGCCTCCTCTACCACGCGCCCGACCGGAGCTATCACGTCGACGTCTTCCTGGACGAGCTCGGGATGTCGCACAACCTCGACCTCGGCTCGCATCTCGCCGACGAGGAGCTCACCCTCCCCGCCGCCGAGCTTCTCCTGACGAAGCTCCAGATCGCGGAACTGAACCGAAAGGACGCGGCCGACGCGGCCATGCTCCTGCTCGAGCACGAGCCGGCCGAGGAGGACGGGCCCGGCAAGCTGAACGCGGGCCGGATCGCCGCGCTGTGTGCTGCGGACTGGGGCCTCTACACGACCGCTACGGACAATCTGATCAACATTCGAGGGCTGCTCCCGGACCTTGCCGACAAAGGAGCCCGGCGGGTCGTGGCGGAGCGCATCGACGCCCTCCTGCGCCGGCTCGAAGACGAGCCGAAGTCGCGCGGCTGGAAGCTCCGGGCGAAGATCGGCCGGCGCAGGCGCTGGTACGAGATTCCGGAGGAGGTGGTGCGGTGAGCCTGACGCTCTACTACGCGTCCGACATCCACGGCTCCGATCTCCTCTGGCGCAAGTTCGTGAACGCGGGCCGGTTCTACGAGGCCGACGTGCTCGTCATGGGCGGCGACATCACGGGCAAGGCGGTGGCGCCGATCGTGCGCGAGAACGGCGGCTTTCGCGCCAGCGAGGTCGCGGGCGAACGCATCTTCGGCGAGGAGGAGCTGCCCGCCGTCGAGAAGCGGATTCGCGACCTCGGCTTCTATCCGCTGGTGACGACGCAGGAGGAGCTTGCGGCTGCGCGCGACGACGAAGGCGCGGTCGCGACCTTCTTCTACGACGCGATGGCAGCGAGCCTCGAGAGCTGGCTCGCGCTCGCCGAGGAGCGCCTGGCCGGAACCGGGGTCCAGCTCTACGTCATGTTGGGAAACGACGACGAGCCGCGCCTGCGCGAGGTCCTCGCCTCCTCCGCGCTCAGGGTCGATCCGGAGGACGTCACCGTCGATCTCGGCGAGGGCTGGCAGATGATCTCGTGCGGGCATGCCAATCCGACGCCCTGGAACTCGCCCCGCGAGCTGCCGGAGGACGAGCTGGAGGCGCATCTCGAGGAGCTGATCGGGGGCGCCGACGACACGTCCCGCACGGTCTTCAACTTGCACGTCCCCCCCATTCGGACCGCCATCGACCGCGCCCCCGCGCTCGACGAGTCGCTCAAGCCGATCGTGCGCGGCGGGACGGTGACGATGACGGCGGCGGGCTCGCAGGCCGTTCGGAACGTCATCGAGCGTCACCGGCCACCGCTCGCGCTGCACGGCCACATCCACGAGTCGCGCGGCGCGGTCAAGGTCGGGGAGACGGTCTGCATCAATCCGGGCAGCGAGTACGCCGAAGGCGTCCTCCACGGCGCGCTCATCACGTTGGACCAGAAGAAAGGCTTGCGGAACTACCAGCTCGTGTCCGGCTAAGGGGATGACGATGGACGAGAAGAGCTTCGAGCGGCGGGTGATCGAGCAGCGGCGCGCGATGCGCGCTTCTCCGGAAGAGCTCCTGGCCCGGGTCGAGCGCTCACCGTACGGGCCGAAGTCGAAGGCGCTCCTGCGCGACCTCGTGAGCAACGAGTCCACCGGCCAGGTCGGTTTCGCGCTTTTCGAGTGCCCGCCTGCGATCGTGCGCGGCGAGGGCGGGCGTGTCTGGGATGCCGACGGCAAGGAGTACGTCGACATGCTCGCCGGCTTTTCCGTCTCGAATCTGGGACACGGGCATCCCCGCGTGCTGGAGGCCGTGCGCGAGCAATCGGAACGCCTCGTTCACTACTTCGACCTGCCGAATGAGCCGCGCGAGCGGCTGGCCGCCCGGCTGGCGGAGCTCGCGCCCGGCGAGGGCAAGAAACGCGTCGTCTTCGGAGCCACGGGCGCGGATGCGATCGAGCTCGCGATCAAGGTCGCGCGCTGGTACACGGGCGCGCCGACGATCCTTTCCGCATACGGCGGCTACCACGGCACGACGGGCGGCACGATGGCGACCACCGCGAAGGGCGCAATGTGGGGCTTCTTCTACCCCGTCGGCCCGCACGACGCCGGGCACGCCAAGATCCCCTACTCGTATCCGTACCGCTGCCCGGTCGGCGCCGATCCCGAGAACTGCGCCGAGGCCTGCCTCGAGTTCGTCCGCCGGATGCTCGCGGGCAAGGAGACTCCGTTCGGTGACGCGCGCGCCGTTTCCAACGTGGCCGCGGTGCTCGTCGAGCCGATGCAGGCGAGCGCCGGCTACATCGTCCCGGGCGACGGCTACCTCCGAGGCCTCCGGGAGCTCTGCGGCGAGCACGGCTTCCTCCTCATCGACGACGAGATCCAGGCCGGCATGGGAAGGACGGGCCGCATGTGGGGCTGCGAGTGGGACGGCGTCGTCCCCGATCTCGTGGCGGTGAGCAAAGGGCTCGCGAGCGGCCTGCCGATTTCGGCCGTCGTCGCGTTCGACGAGATCCTGTCCTCCTGGGGGCCCGGTGCCCATGTCGCGACGTTCGCGGCGACGCCGCTCGCCGCCGCGGCTGCGAATGCGACCCTCGACGCGTACGAGGCCGAGAACGTGGTCGCTCAGGCGGCCGAGACCGGCGCGTACTTCCGTGCGCGTCTCGAGGAACTGCAAGAGCGCCACCCGATTCTCGGCTGGATCGACGCGCGCGGGCTCTTCATCGGGCTCGAGTTCGTCCGCGATCGCGAGACGAAGGAGCCGGCCGCGGAGGAGGCGTCCTGGATCCTCGATCACTGCGTGCGCGAAGGGCTCCTTTTCGAGAAGGGCGGGTATCTCTACAACCGGTTCCAGTTGATCCCGCCACTGACGATCGACCGAGACCTCGTGGACCGCGCCGTCGAGATCCTTGACGCCGGGATGGCGGAGGCCGAGCGGCGCGCGGGGATCGCGCGATCCGTAGCATCCGTGCATGGACCCGGTTGATCTCGTCCACGCGCGCGGACGCCTCGACGCCCTTCATCGTCGCGTGCGCGAGACGGTTGGGGCTGCCGTCGTCCTAGCCGTCGCGGCGACCGTCGCGGCCGCGTTCGGCCATGCCCAGCTCGCCTTCTCCTTCGGGTTCGGCGCTGCGCTCGGCCTGGCCATTGCCTACCTCGCGCGGGTCGAGAGTACCGACCTGCTGACGCGGCTCGTCGCCCAGGGCGACGCCGGCCTCTTCACGGAAGCCGAGGACTACGCGCGCAAGCTTGCCGCGCCGACGATGCGCCTGCGGCTCGCGCGCGGGCTCGAGCGGGCCGCCGCGGCCGGACGCCCGGGCCTGCACGAATACACGTGGGTACGGCCCGAGCGCGTCTTCGACGTGCGCGACGAGCTCCTGCGCCTTTCAGCTGCCTTCCGCGACCTCGCCGTCGCCATCACGCCGATGAGCGCGGCCCTCTGCCGGCGCATGCTCTGCGAAGCAGCCGCCTCCCCGCTTTACAACCCGAAGATCCCCGAAGCCGAGCTCGCGCGGCTCCTGCGCGTCATCGGCGCCGGCATCGAGCCCCGGCACTAGCGCTCTCTATACACGCGCGAAGGAGTGTTCTAGCCTAGGCCGTCGACCTGGGAGGACAAATGCGCATCGAATCTTCGGTCACCGCCATCTCCTGGATCCCCTCCGAAGCGATCCAAGGCATGCCCAAGATCCCCTTCGAGCTCGGGATCGGGCACTACGACCCTCCCCCGCCCGTTCACCTCGGCATCGGCGAGCTCGAGCGCCTGCGCGACGGCGATTGCTTCCGCGAGGCCAACGAGCTCAAGGCCTGGATCGAGGTCGAGGACGGCCAGATCGTTCGCTACGGCCACGAAGGGCGCGGCCTCGTCGGCTCGACGACCTTCCGCCTCGGCCCGAGGAACCTCGTCTTCCAGGGCGTTCCCTTCGAGACTCTCCAGCCCGAACCGGAGCTTCGGGACGGTGAGGCACGCTTCGTGCAGACCGTCGGCGGGCGAGCGGGCTTCCCCGCCCCGCGACGAGTCAAGGGGCGGCCTTTCTTCCGCATCAATTCCGCCACCGCCTGGACGACTCTCGCGCTGACGATTCGGGCAGACGGCTCTTCCGAGCACGAGCTCGTCGGGGCGAGTCCGTTTCCGCGCCACTGGATCTACGACCGCTCCGGCGACCTCGTCCAGAAGGCCGGCACCATCGACTTCAAGACGTGGTACCGCGAAGCCCACGGCGAGCACACGCCGTGGGGCGACGAGGACTCGGACCCGTTCGTCGCGCAGGCCGAGACCGCGCTTGAGCGCAAGCTCTCACGCGACCTGATGAAGAGCGGCGCCAAGCTCCCGCGGCGGAAGCTCAAGCAGGACGACAGGCTCGTCGAGCAGGGCGACCCCGGTGACGAGCTCTATCTCGTCCTCGACGGCGTGCTCGCGGCGGTCGTGGACGGCGAGGAGATCGCGCAGGTGGGCCCGGGAGCGATCCTCGGCGAGGGTGCGATCGTCGGCGAAGGAACCCGCAACGCCACGCTGCGGGCTTGTACGGCGGCCCGCGTTGCCGTGATCAAGCCCGAGCAGCTCGAGCGAGACGCGTTGGAGGCAATCGCCGCCGGGAGGCGCCGGGACTAATCGTCGGCAGAAGAGGCTCCCCGCGGAGGCGTGCGCTGGCGAAGCCAGTCGGCGAGGTGCTCCACGCCCATGATCCACACGCCGTCGCGGCGGTGCGGCTCGTCGTCGCGCAGGGCCAGGCAGACAACGGGCGAGACCCAGCCGCCGACGAGCCCGTGGAGCCAGGTCGCGTCGCGGCGAGCGCGGCGGAGGTGCTCGAGCCTGTAGGCGCGGTTCCGCACCTCGACGATGTACGCGCCGGACGGGCCCTGCACCAGCGATCCGATCAGGATCCCGCGCGCGTTCGAGACGTCGTGTTCGACCGTCCAGCCCTCCTTGGCAAGCTCGTCGAGGACGTGGCGGACCGCGGCGTCGTCGGCGGCGAGGAGGTTCTGCGTGCCGGCCGCCAGCGCGTCGGCGACGTCGTCCCGAAAGAGGAGGAGGACGACGGCAGCGAGCGCCAACACCGCCAGGACGCCCGTGCTCCAGTGAATCCACTCGGCGATCATGGCGAGCGCGACGAACGCGTCGACCGCGAGCAGCGCGAGCGCGATGGCGATGGCGTCGAAAGTGGCGCGGCGTGGCGAGGTCGCCGGAACCGACATCTACTTTCTATCGGCCGGCGAGGGCTCGGGGATTAAGCCCGGAGTCGGAAATGACCAGGCCGATGGGCCGGGCGAACCCGGCCCATCGAGCCGTTGGCCCGTGACGCGGTCTACGCAGGCGCGGGCGGACGCCGCCTGCGCAACGCGAACGTTGCTCCGGCGATCGTCAGGAGGGCTGCTCCTGCCAGGCCGGCCGCCTCGCCGGCGCTCGGTGCGGAGACGCTGATCCCGCCTCCACCCGTCTCCGGCGCGCGCGACTGGCCCCGGACCCCTTCGATGCCTGCGTACGGATCTGGCACCGCCGACCCACCCGCCCGGACGTTCTCGATCGCCGTGTCTGGATCGGGCGCCGCTTCGGGCGCCTGCCTCGCAGCACGGACGTTCTCGATCGCCGTATCGGGGTCCGCCGGGGAGGTACCACGGACCCTTTCGATGGCCGCGTAGGGATCAGGCGCCGCTTCGGGCGCCTGCCTCTCGGCCCGCACGTTCTCGATCCCGGCCATCGGATCGGTCGCGGCCGAGCGATCCGCTCGGACGTTCTCGATCTGGGCATAGGGATCGGACGTGCTCCCGCCTCCACCGAATTGGTCGACCGCAGCCTGTGCTCCACCGACGGTCGCGCCGGCGGTCACAGCGACGATTGACAGCGCGAGCGCCGTCTGGCGGACGCCGTGGGCCTCGACGTCCGCATCGAAGGCCTGCGCGAGCGATTCGGGATCGATCGCGAGCGTGACTCGCTCGCCGGTTGCCTCGCGAGCGAGCGTCTCGAGATCCGCCGGATCCCAGGCCACGGCTACACGCCGCGTCTCCTTGTCCCCGTTCGTGGCTCGCACCACGTCGAGCAGGAGCTCGGACTCGCCTTCCCCAGCCTGCAAGGCGTCCTCGACCTCGCTGCGGGGAAGCGTGACCGTCAGCCCGGTTCCAGTTCCCGCCGAATCAACGAGCATGGCCTTGGTGTTTACCTCGTCCATCCAGCCTCCTTTCCGCGCCGTCACGCGGCGCACTGAGTCACTTTCTGGACGACATAGCCAAGCACGATCTTCCCAGGCGCTCGCTGCGAATGCAACGAGCCGGGCACCGAAATCGGCGTTAGGGTGGGCACTGCTGTCAACCCGGGAGGTTTTTTATGACCGGAAAGAGACTCGCAGTTCTCGCCGGGCTGCTCGTCGTCGTGGGCGCGCTCGCGGCAGCGGGGGCCTGGGCCGGCGTGTTCACCGCGTCCACGCCGAAGAAGGTCTCGGGCGCCAGCCCCTTCGCGTCGTGCACGGCGGACTCGGGGCAGACAGGGACGAACTTCGCCAACACCGAGGTCGAGCCCTGGGTCGACGTGAACCCGACCAATCCGGACAACATCGTGGCTACCTGGCAGCAGGATCGCTGGTCCGACGGCGGCTCGCGAGGGCTCGTCGCCGGGGTCAGTACGAACGGCGGGAAGAATTGGAGCGAGGTCGTCGTCCCGAAGCTGTCGGTGTGCTCGGGGAACAGCTCCTACCTGCGAGCGTCGGACCCGTGGCTCTCGTTCGCGCCGAACGGCGACCTCTACCACATCAGCCTTTCCGCGAACGGCGGCATCACGGCCGCGGGCTTCCCCAACAGCGCCATACTCGTCTCGAAGTCGACGAACGGCGGCACGAGCTGGGGCGACCCGATCGCGCTCAGAACGGACCGCGGGCCGAACATCCTGAACGACAAGGAGTCGGTCACTGCAGACCCCACGAACTCGAACTACGCCTACGCCGTCTGGGATCGGCTCGACAACGCGGGGAACGCAGATCCCGTGCAGGTCTTTCTGCACGCGATCGGCTCGCGGGGGCCGACGTGGTTCTCGCGCACGACGAACGGAGGCGTGAGCTGGGAGTCGGCCCGGATGATCTACGACCCGGGCGAGGTGAACCAGACGATTGGAAACCAGATCGTCGTTCGCCCGAACGGCGACCTGCTCGACTTCTTCGACGTCATCTACACGTTCAAGAACTCGAATCAGATCCGGGGCTTCAACGTTGGCTTCATCCGCTCGAGCGACAAGGGGGCGACGTGGTCGGGAGCGAAGATCGTCGACAAGCTCAACCGGGTCACCGTCACCGACCCGGATAACGGGCGGGCGGTGCGAACCGCTGACTTCAACCCCGACGTCGCCGTCGATCCGGCCAATGGCAACCTTTACATCGTCTGGCAGGACGGCCGCTTCGACCCAGGGCGCAGCCACATCGCCTTCACCATGTCGACGGACGGCGGCAACTCGTGGAGTCCGACCGTCCAGATCGACCGGGCGCCGGTCGGGACCTCTGCGTTCCTGCCCTCCGTGCACGTTGCGGCGGACGGGACCGTCGGCGTCGCTTACTACGACTTCCGGAACAACACGACCGATCCGGGTCTGCCGACCGACCACTGGTTCCTGCACTGCCACGCAGATGCAGACTGCAGTAATCCGGACAACTGGTCCGAGAACCACGTTGACGGCGGCTTCGACACGGAGAACTTCCCCACCCCGGGCGGCCGCTACTTCCCGGGCGACTACCTCGGCCTGACCGCGATCGGGAACCGCTTCGGTTCCCTGTACATCAAGTCTGGCTCGACGAGTCTCTCTGCAGACGCTTGGTGGGCGACCGTAGGCCCGTAGGAAACGCTTCACGAAGACAGCCCCGGCCGATCCGGCCGGGGCTGTCCCTTCGGCTGGCCTGCCTAGCCGCGAAGGTCAGATAATCAGGGGCGCGTTCCGTCGGGTAACGGTACGTCACCAACCGAGAGGAGATGACCGATGCCGCGAGTCGAAGAAGAAATCGTCATCGCCCGGACACCTGAGGACGTCTTTGCGTTCGTGACCACGCCTGAGAACGATCTGGATTGGGTCTCGACCGCGGTCGAACGCCGCAGCGAGACCGAGGGGCCGATCGGCGTGGGCTCGAAGATCCGCGCGGTCGACAAGTTCCTCGGTCGTCGAATCGAATCGACGCTCGAGGTGACCGAGCACGCGCCGCCGAATCGCTCGTCGATCCGGCTGCAGGGACCGATCTCGGCGAGTGGAACCTATGCGCTCGAACCGGCAGGTACCGGCACGCGCTTTCGCTGGTCGTTGGACGCGGAGCCGGGCCTTGGCGGGCTCTTTCTCGGGCGGGTCACCGATCCGCTCGTGACGTTCATCTTTCGGCGTCGCATTCGAGGCGACTTGCGCCGGCTGAAGGAAACGCTCGAGAGCTCGCCCGCACCTTGACTTGCGCCCCCATCGGGTCTATGCCTCCCCTGACACGAAGCAGGGAGGTGGGGCTATGCCGAAGGACCTGACCGTCATCCTCGAGGACAGGCCGGGAACGCTTGCGGATCTCGGCGAAGCAACGGGAAGGGCGGGGATCAACATCGACGGCCTGTGCGGCTTTCCGTCCGGGGGAAAGGGAGTCATCCACATCCTCGTCGAGGACGCCGACGCCGCCCGCATCGCGCTCGAAGGAGCCGGCCTCGAGGTGCGCGACGAGCGCGACGTGCTCATCCTCCGCCAGGGCGTCGACCTCGTCGACCGCCCCGGTCAGACCGGTGAGATCATGCGCCGCTTGGCCGACGAGGTGATCAACGTCGACTTGATCTACGCCACCTGGACGGGCGACGCCGTCGTGGGCGCGGACGACCTGGCCAAGGTCCGCGAAACCCTCGGGGTCGGAGAGGCAGCGCGCCGAACCTGAGGTCTGGTTAGCCCTTCGCCCGCGTCTTTCGCTGCACGACCCTCGCGGCGCCGGCTGACGGCGTCAGGATGCTCGTGCGCCCGTCTTCCCAGCGCACGCGAACGCTGGTGGGATGCTCGCGGAGGACTTCCTCGATAACCCCTGCGCGGCCCGGCTGCGCAACCTTTTCGGACTCGACGACGATCTTGTCTCCGGCCTTGAGCGTCATGCCTGTCTCATCCTCCTCGTGGATTCGTTTTGCGCTCGGAAGAGGCTAGCGCGTCTCGCCCGCCGAGGTGCGTCAGCCGCAGCTCCGGCCGCGCAAGTTTTCGGCGTGACCAGCGTCTCTAGTTGATGAACCGGGAGAAGACCGCATGCTTCACTGGTAACCCGCGATCAATTAGCCACCCGCCTTCCCGGCCTGTTCGGCCCGGTCGGCTAGCCGCACGCCCCGAGCGCGTCTTCGCGATGCCCACGCAGGGCGCGCTCTGAGACGTCGATCGTCACGTGAGGTTGGACGCTCGAGTGCGTCCCGTGACAAAGAACGACCTTCTCCGGGTGGGAGGCAGGTGCCACCGGGGAGCTGGGCTGCGGGTGCCCGTTCCCGGGGGCGCCTCCCGCACCCGCGTGCGCTCTCGGCTTCCCGTGCTTCCTGTGCGGTGCCTTCGCATGCACGGCCTTGTCCGGCCGGGACGCGGTTGACGTCACCCGCCTGACGGGGTGCCCGTCGTCGAGCCCGGGCATGAACTCGGTAACCGCGGCACGCGAGACCGCCCCGGCGCGGTCGTGCGCCCGCGTTGCCTCGTGCGGCTGCGAGAGAAGAATCTGGACCAGGCCGAACGCGACGAGTGGCGCCACCGTTCCACCTGCGATACCGAGTGCGACCTTGAGGTGGCCGGCACCCGTCATCGTCGCCGATTTCATCCGCAGGAATGCGAACGGTGCCACGAAGATTGCACGCGTTGAGGTCGCCAGCTTGGCCCTCCATTCGGCGCCCGCGAGCGTCGCCGCCACTCTGTTTCGAGCGCGGAAGAGGAGAGTCTCGACAGCCGCATCGGAGACGCCCAAGTCGGCGGCGATCTCCTCGTAGGAAAGCCCGCGCCAGTCGCGGAGAAGGAGAGCTCGCCGCTGCCGCGTCGGCAACTCACGTAGAGCTCCGGTCAGGCCGAGCAGCTCCTCGCTTTCGGCCCCGTCCAGCGCCGGGAGCTCATCCAGGGCCTGGGGATTACGAAGCTCGACACGAGCAGGCCCGAGCTTCGTTCGCAACGTGCTGGCGCACACGTTGGCAGCGATCTGGAAGAGCCAGGCCTTCCGCGCAGCGGGTCGGCACCCGTCCTTGAGGCTGCGCCATGCGTTCAGATACGTGACCTGAAGCGCATCTTCGGCTTCTTCCGGCGAACCGAGCCTGCGCAGGCAATAGCGGTAAATGGCCGTCGCGTGGCGCTCGAAGAGGTCGGTCGTCTCCGCCCGCTCGGCTTTCGTGGCGCTTTGTACAGTGCCGCTCTGGGCCTTCACATCGCTCTCCCGGCTGCGAAGGCGAGTATTCCTCATGGCTCGCGACGGGCCATCCCCCTTTTGGGGGATGAGGGCGCGGCGGTAACCGAAACGCGTCGGCTCCTCAGTCGAGCTTCTCGACTCGGACTGCGCCTTCCTCCTCGACCACGAGCACGCCCTCGCCCTTCGAGATCGGCTCGACGGACTCGCCGGTCAGGCCGAGAACCGCCGCCTCGTTCGTCGGGCTGTGCCCGGCGACGAGCGCACGCCCCCCTTCGGGAAGCCTGTCGAGCACGCGCCGCAACGCGGCTGCAAGCGCTGCCGAGTCTTCCTCGACCAGCTCGGGGTCGGCGTCGCGCAGGGCCTCGAGTGCGCCGCTTCCCGCCTTCTCGTAGGCGGCCCGCCAGCGGTCTTCCACGCCGGAGCGGAGCCCCGGCTCGACGACAACGGCTTGAGGCACCTTCTCCCCGAGGCCAGCGAGGAAACACGCGAGCGTCTGAGTCGCCCGCTGCGCGCCGGTCGAGACGAGCAGGTCGTAACCACCTGTCAGGCGCGACCCAATCTCGAGGGCCGCGTGCACGCCGTCCGGCGTGAGGACGTCCCCGTCGGCGTCCGTGTGGCGTCTGAGCTCGACGTATTTCGCCATCGCAGCGGGCGTAGGCTACTCCCAGCCTCGTGATCCGGCGGCACGTGAACCACCCTTCGGGGGAGCGTTAACCGTCCGCCGGCCCTAGAAGAGGCCGCGCCACGCGAGGAGCGCACGGTGTCAGTGCGGATCGCGCCCTCCGATTAGCCGCGCGCCTGGACCGGGCACGTGGGGAAGCCAGGGTCGCGCTGCCGCGTCCTGTAGTCATGCGGCTTCCCAGCCCCAGGATCATCGCTTTACTCACCGCCGCGCTCGCCCTCTTCATGAGCGGTCTGTTGCTGGCCGCGTATGCGGGCAAATGGCCACCCCACACCAACGAGCCGACGGTCTTCGGGCCGCCCTTCTAAACCCTACGCCGAGGCGGCGAAGAGGCTCTCTGCTTGTCGCATGTATGCCGTCGCGCCGACCGAGCGGTAGAACGCGAGCGCACGCTGCAGGTGCGCGTCAGCCTCTGCCCGGCGCCCGGCCTGGACGAGCGCCTCGGCGACGTGGAGCCTCGCCAAGGCCTCCTCCGGGACCGCACCCATGCGGGCCAAGATTTCAGCCGCCTCCTCGAACGCACCCGCCGTATAGGCGCGAGCAGCGTCCAGCCACGGCGTCTCCATCGTCGCGATGTCGAAGAGAGGGACGACCTCGTCCGCCCGCCCGAGCTCCGACAGAGCGGCTGAGAATGGGACAATCCAGTACGAGCCGAACCCGCTGCGGGCGGACCGCAGGCGCGAGAGGAGCTCGTCGAAGCACGGGACGGCCTCCGAGCGCCGACCGCTCGTCAGCAAGATGTGGCCGTGAAGGGCGAGGGCCGGGAAGAGAACCTGGGGATCCTGGGCGTCTCTGGCGAGGACAAGCGCGCGCTCGGAGTCGGCGATCGCTGCGGCGTCCTCCCCACTCCCGACGCGGATGAGCGCGCGGATGAGAACTGCCGCCGCATCCATGTAGTGGCGCTCACGGGCTTCCGCGTCGGCGATGAGCGCGTCTGCCCGCTTACGTGCCTCGTCCCAGCGGCCGGCGAGGTATTCGGCCCAAAGGCATTCGCCCCGCAGCCAGTGGATGGGCCCCGGCAACCCCGCTCGCTCGGCTTCTTCGAGACCTCGCTTGTGGACCTCGGCGGCCCGCCCCAGCTCGCCGAGGTCGCTGAGCATCGTTCCCAGGTTGATGTAGCCGCGTAGTCTCTCCGGCGAGCCCGGCCCAGTGCTCTCGATCGAGCGCTCGATATCGGTAAGGCCGTCGCGATCGCCCAGTTTGACGCGCGCGACACCCGACGTGTTCAACGCGTGGGCGCGCATGTCTGCGAACCCGAATTCTTCGGCCATTGCGAGCGCTTCGCGCCCGAGCTCGAGCGCCTGCGCATCGTGGTCGCCGAACATCGCGAAGCGGGCTAGCTGGGCGAGGACCTCGGCCTTTGCACGGGAAGGAGGCGCGTTCTCGACCAGAGAGGCGGCGTTCTCGAAATGGGGCAATGCGCGGCTTCGGTCGCCCCTGTACCAGTGGAAAATTCCCAGGCTGACCTCCGCCTCGGCGGCCTCTTCCGCCTTGCCACCCGCGAGCAAGCGGCTCCGCGCATCCTCGAGCACCCCGGTCGGGTCCGTCCTCCAATCCGCGAGGAAAAGCGACCTCCCGTAGCGGAGAAGCAACCGCGGCCGCTCGGGATCATCGTCGGCGGTCAGCTCGAGCGCTTGCCGATAGAACTCCGCGGCGGCGGTGAGAGCGTTGAGCACGTAGGCGCGGTCGCCGGCTTCGCGCGCGGCGACGCGAGCGCGATCGGCTATTCCGTCAATCGGCTGGCCCGCGGCGCGTGCGAACTCGAGTGCGCTCAGATAGTGGTGCGCGAGCATCTCGGCGCGGTCCTCGCGGTCCGCGCTCAGAGCCTCGATCCACTCGGCGGCGCGGCGGTGCTTGTCGGCGCGCGACGCTCGCGGCACCTGCCCGTAGGCGACATCGCGAACGAGGACGTGTCGGAAGGCGTACTCCGTCTCAGTCGCGACCGACGACGTGCGCTGGCGACGAACGAACTCCTTGCGCTCGAGGCCGTGGACGCGTTCCTCCACGGTCCAGCGGGGAAGGCCGTTCATCGCGGCGAGCGCACCGCTCCAGAAGACCTTCCCGACGACGGCCGCGTCCTGGATCAGCGACTTCTCCTCGGGCGTCAGCGCGTCGAGCCGCGCCGCGACGATGCCTTGCACCGTCTCTGGAAGCGGCACGTCTTCGGTCGAAGCCATGCCGCGCTCGGAGACCATGCGCGCGTACTCCTCAGCGTAGAGCGGGTTCCCGCCAGCGCGCGCAAGGAGCGGCGCCTGCGCGTCCGCAGGCATGACCGGCTGCTCGAGCAGGCTTGCTAGGAGGCGCCCAATCTCCTCCTCCGAGAGCGGCGAGAGCGAGATGGTCGCGACATTCGGCTTCCCTCCACCCCACCCCGCCCGGCGCTCGAGGAGCTCCGGGCGCGCCGTGCCTATGACGAGGAGCGGCGATTCGGTTGCCCACTCGACGAGGTAGTCGACGAAGTCGAGCAGGTTGTCGTCCGCCCAGTGCAGGTCCTCGAAGACGAGAACGAGCGGGCGCCGCTCGGCGAGC
>DASQXE010000056.1:0-3065 GCA_035639875.1 Gaiellaceae bacterium
CAGGTCCTTACCGCGCAGCGTTAGATGCGTCGCCAGGTCGAAGCCGTCGAACTGCAGATAGATATGCGGCTTCAAATGGCCGAGCCCGCGCGCGAAGCGGCGATCGCGGGCGATCCGGATCCCGTTCGTGTTCAGCATCACCACGCGGATCCCCTTCGTACCGGCGAGCTCGATGAAGTCGAGGATCTGCGGGTGGATTGTCGGCTCGCCGCCAGAGAATTGCACTACCTCCGGCGAGCCCTCCGAGGCGACGAAGCGATCGAGCATGAAGTCGACCTGCTCCAGCGAGAGCGAGTAGCCGTCCGGCTGATGGCCTGAATCGGCGAAACAGAGCGGGCAGTCGAGGTTGCAGCCCGTGTTCACCTCGATGATCCCCAGGCAGGCGTGCTGCTTGTGCTCGGGGCACATGCCGCAGTCGAGCGGACAGCCCTCTTTCGTCTCGGTCTGGAACTCGAGCGGAATCGTGCCCGGCTTGTTGAACCGCTGCTGGGCGAGGTAGAGCTCGGCGTCCGAGTAGACGAGCGCCTCGAACACTCCGTGCTCGCTACAGCGCTTGCGCAGGATCACCCGGTTCTCGCGGACGTTCACCTCCGCGTCGACCACCGTCTTGCAGACCGGACAGATCGACTTCGTGTACTCGAGGAAGACCTCGTCGCGATCGACCTTCGCACGACTCCGCTCAGTCGCCGCCATCCACACTCCTCCCTTCACCCATTCGTGCAATTAGACGCTCGGCGCGCGAATGCTCGGCCGGCGTCTCGACGGCGCCGAGTGCCCCCAGCGTCCGCACCAGCCGCGCGAGTGAGGCGAGGGTGGCGCGGCAGCGGCTGCAGCGGGCCAGGTGCCGTGAGACACGCAGACGGCGAAGACCGCGCAGCTCGCCCTCGAGCCGATCGGATAGCGCCTCCCCTGTTGCCGCACAGCTCGCCTCGAGCAGACCCACGCCTGCTCTGATGCGCCGGAGGGCAAGCTCGATGCAACCGACGAAGGAGGTCCGACCGTGCGGCCGACGCTCGTGCTTTTCGACGTGAACGAGACGCTCTCCGACTTGCAGCCGCTGCGCCGGCGGTTCGAGGAGGTGGGCGCGCCCGGCGACCTGCTCGAAGCGTGGTTCGCGAGCACGCTCCGCGACGGCTTCGCGCTCACCGCCGCCGGCGCCTACGCCGATTTCCGCACGGTCGCGCTCGCCGTTCTCCGCGGCCGGCTCGACCAGATCGAGACGTTGCGATGCGATCCGGGCGAGGCCGCGGAGCAGATCGTTTCGGGCGTCGGCGAGCTCGACATCCATCCCGACGTCGAGGACGGCGTGCGCAAGCTGGCGCACGCGCGCGTGCGAATGGCGACGCTGACCAATGGCTCCGCTGAGGTTGCGGAGAAGCTGCTCGAGCGGGCGGGGCTCGCGGACCTGGTCGAGCGCCGCCTGTCGGTGGACTCGGTCAAGCGCTGGAAACCCGCGCCGGAGCCGTACCTCTACGCCGCCCGTGACCTCGGCGTTCCACCCGACCAATGCGTCCTCGTCGCCGCCCATCCGTGGGATGTCGACGGTGCCAAGCGCGCCGGTCTTCGGGGCGCCTGGCTCAACCGCAAGCGCAGCCACTACCCCGACTTCTTCGAGCGTCCAGACGCGAGCGGCGAAACGCTCGGCGGCCTGGCCGACCTGCTCCTCGCGGACTGAGCAGTCAGCCGTCGGTTTGCGGGCGCTCCCACTGCTCCAGCTCGGCGCGCAGCTGCATGCGGCCACGGTGGACCCTGCTCTTCGCCGCCGCGAGCGAGATCTCGAGCACGCCCGCGACCTCCTCGTTCGACAGCCCCTCGATGTCGCGTAGCACGACCGCGGTCCGGTACTCGATCGGGAGCGCCCGCAGCCGCCCGATCAGGAAGGCGCGCGCGTCCGCGGCGGCGTACGCGTCCTCGCCGCCCGAGACGGTCGTCTCCTGGAGCTCGGTCGTCGGCAGCGTCTTGCGCCGGCGCCGCATCAGCGCCTCGTTGACGGCGATCCGGTACAGCCAGGCGTCTTGCGAGCCTGCTTCGCCTTCCGTCCGCTCATCGAGCTCCCCGGAGGGGATCGCGGGAGCGGCGGGGTACCGCCCCCGCGATTGGGGGAGACGGTGGCCAGGCGAGCCCGACGTCACCCGGCGCGTCGACCGGGATCGAAGCGCGCCGCATACGACCTTCGATGCAGCGATCGGCCGGAACGATGCACGACGCCCCCCCGCGAACCGACAAGCGCAGTCTCGCTCTGGAACGCCTGATGCGCGATCTCCTCGGCGGCACGAAACCTCGCTCGTTTTTCGCCTCCACTACGGCGAGCTACAGCGGCGAGGCCCCGTCTGGATTCACGCGAGTCGCGCCAGTTCGGTGGGGCGCACATCGGACAGCGCGGAACCCGCGTCTCCAAGCAAGACGATCCGGAGCCGCAGCGACGACACCCGATTGCGATGACCCCTCCACGCCCGATTGAACATGAGGTACGTCGCCGAGATTCGCCGCCACGCGAATCTCGGACTAGATGGCGCGCATCCAAACCCACATGCGCACGGACTGAATACAGAGCGAGGAGAGTCTCGATGGACAAGGCGGCGATCGTTGTGCTCGCGGACACGGAGACGCACGGCGACCTTGGGCGCCTCGTCAACGCGCTTTCGACCGCCGACGAGTTCAAGGAACACCGCGACGAGGTAACGATCATCTTCGACGGCGCCGGCGTCCGCTGGGCAGCGGAGCTGTCAAAGCCCGACCACCGGCTGCACGAGAAGTTCGAGAGCCTACGCGACAAGGTTGCAGGCGCCTGCCACTATTGCGCCGGCGCCTTCGAGGTGCGCGAGCAACTCGAGGAGATCGGCTTCCCGCTCCTTCGCGATCACAAAGGGCACCCGAGCCTGCGCTCGCTCGTTCATGACGGCTACGAAGTGATCACCTTCTAGAGCCCGGAACGGTTCCCAGCGCGAGCCAGGCGCGCGCCGGCAGCGTGAACGGGCCCTCGGGCAGGGAGGCGCGCACGGTGTCGCGCAGGGTCGCCTTGCCGGCATCGTCGAGCGAGGCGTAGAAGGCGCCGGTGGCGGGAC
>DASQXE010000057.1:0-5165 GCA_035639875.1 Gaiellaceae bacterium
CCGGTTCGCGCTGCAGCAGGTCCAGGTGTTCGGACAGCGCGCGGTCGAGCTCTCGCTCCCGGGCGAGGAGCGCGTGGAGGCGCTCGAGGCGCTTGGAGACCGCCGCCTGGTCATCTACGACGGCGACGGAGCCTGGCAGGCTTACAGCGAGGCGATCGAGGAGGTTCGCGCGGGCGGAGGCGACGCCGAGACCCTCGCACGCCTCGCCGCGAAGGCGACGATCGTTCCGACGCGCTGGCGCGGCTCGATGCAGACGCATCCTCCCGATGACGAGGTCGAGCGGATCATCGAGGTGGCTCTCGAGGCGGCCGGCGAGAGAGACGCGCCCGAGCGAGCCCTGCTCCTGACGAGCAAGGCGTTCCTGCTCGCGCGCGTCTACGGGGAGAGGGACGAACGGGCAGAGCAGGCGGCGCGGATGGCTGTCGAGATCTCCGAGCGCCTCGACGACGCCAATCTCGCCTCAGTGGCGCTCGACGGCCTCGGATCGATCTTCCTGTTCGACGGTCGCTATGGCGAGCTCCACAAGACCGACCTCCGGAGGGTCGAGCTCGCCCCGCGGCTGACCGACCTGAACGAGATCGGCGACTCCTACGCGATGGCTGCCTGGAGCGCCGTTCACGTGGGGAGCTACCGCGAGGCGGCCGAATACGCGACCCATTGCATCGAGCGGACGCGAAGAGTCGACCCGCACATGTACCTGCACGGCCTCGCCTGGCGCGTCTGGGCCAGGTTCATGGCGGGCGACTGGGAGGACGCGCTCGCGGACCAGGACGAGATCGAGCGCTTGGAGGGCGAGCTCTCGCACGGGCGCGCGACCCCGCACGCCGTGCGGGCGTACGGCGTCGCGGCGTTCTGCAGCGAGCTCCGCGGCGACGAGGCGCGGACCACCGATTACCTCGGACTGCTCCGGTCCATGGGGGCCGGGACGTGGGGGCAGCCATTCGCGGCGAGAGCGCTTGCTCATCGAGGTGAGCCGGAGGAAGCGGAGTCCTTCCTCAACCTCGAGGAGAGACGGCTCGGCGTCAACCTCGACGGCCTCTGCGAGCTCCTCGCAGTCCGAGGCGACTGGCGGCGAGCGAAGGAGGTGGTTGCTCTCGCCCGTCAGGAGGCCGAGGCTCGCGGAGTGCTGCCTCTCCGCTTCTTCGCGGATCGCCTTGAGGGGCTGCTCGCGACCGCCTCGAACGAGCCGGAGCGAGCGGAGTCGCTGCTTCGCCGATCTGCCGAGGGATTCGCTGGCCTGGGCGCGCCGTGGGAGGAAGCGTGGTCGAGGCTCCTCGTCGGCGAGGCGCTCACTGCGTCATGCCGCCCGGTCGACGCCGACCAGGAGCTCTCGGCTGCACTCGCGACCTTCGAGCGCCTCGACTCGGTGCGAGAGTCAGAGCGTGCCGTGCAGCTGCTCGCCGATCGGGCGCGATAGGAAGTCCCCGACGTGCCGGGGTAAGTACCGCGGCGCGCCGCGCCCCGTAGGCGTCGTCTCCCGCCGTGCGCCGCGCGGACTCAGCCGCAGCTGACCTACCTCGATCCTGGCCGTCTGGTTCGGATTATGTGAGGCCGAGGCATTTCCGTGTGGCCGGGTTTAGACGCACGCACCGGCAAAGCCGGCACGTGCTCGAGGTCGGCATCGCAAGCGACGCCGACGCGCGTGCGCTGGTTCGATTCCGGCCGGGGGCATTTCCGTGGCCGTGTCGGCAGGAGCTTCGGGCACGACGCAAGCGACACAATGGATGAGTGCACAACGACGTGCGGTTCGAGATTGACCCGGGTTTCGACGTTGAAGAGTTCCTCGCGCAGCCGCTCGTCGCCCGGGTTGCGACTGTTGGTCCCACCATCAGACCAGTCTGGTACCTGTGGGAGGACGGCCGCTTCTGGTGGCTGACGGGGCGCTGGGCACGCCTTTCAGAGCTCTTGCGCGAGGATCCGCGCGCCGCCTTGGTGGTTGACACTTGCGACCTTGAGACGGGCCGCGTCCTGCAGGTGATCGCCGCGGGAAAGGCCGAGATCGTCCCCTTCGATGCCGACCGCGCCCGGAGAAAGCTGGTGCGCTATCTGGGGCCTGACGAGAGTTCCTGGGAGCAGCGCTTCACGACCGGCACGTTCGAGGACCCCTCGACCCGCTTCGCTCGCTTGGCGCCGCAGGCACTTCGGGCGCGCGACCTTTCGTTCACCGTACGCGCAGACGCTTCCGGGATCTAGCACTCTTTCGGTAGCGAGCCCTGCCCGGTGCGCGAGCCTCGAAAGCGACCCCATTCGCACCAACTGAGGTCGCGGAGCACTTCTGCGCGGTTGAGGAGCAACGAGCGTTGCAGGTTAGAACGGACCCCGCTTGACATCGCGCCAACGGAGTACGAGCCTACGCTCGCCCGTATGCACGTCGCCTAACGCGCCGTGCGGTAAAAGGGTCGCCCGGTGCGGGAAAGGAGTAATGGTGCGGAAGACCTTTCTGGCCCTCGTCGGTGTGCTTGCACTGGCGGCGGGCGTCCCAGCTTCGGTCGCGTCGGGATCCGGCGCGACCTCCCCGGACTGGGCGCACAATCCACGGTTGGACGAGGCCGGCGACTTCGTCGCGCGCCTCGTGGGTGGCGAGTTCGACAACTCGATCTTCCGGCGCTCGAGCGGGACTTCATGCCAAGCGGAGCCGAGTGGAACCACGGACGTTCAGGTCAACTGCCGCGCTGAGGACGACGGCTCTCCGCTGAACACCCAGAGCGAGACAACCGTCGCCGCCTTCGGGCAGAAGGTTGTCGTCGGTTACAACGACTCGCTGGTTTGCTGCGTGCCCAGCATCAATCTGACCGGCTACTCCGTCTCGACCGACGGCGGCTCGACCTTCACTGACATGGGCGACCTGCCGAGCGAACCGGGCACGTTGCCGATCGGCGACCCGACAGTGGCACACGACGATGCGGGCAACTTCTACTTCGCCACGCTCGCACTCAACTCCATCGGCATCGGCACGCACTCGGAGATCGCCTTCTACGAGATGCCGGCCGGCTCGAACACGTTCCACCTGGTGTCGACCGCGGTCGACGTCGGCAGCGAGATCAACTTCTTCAGCGACAAGGAATATCTTGCTGTCGCGCCTGATGGGAACGGGCAGCTGCACTTTTACATCTCGTGGACGTTCTTCTCGCGAGCGCCGTCCAGCCCGATCATGCTCACCGACTCGACGGACGGCATCCACTGGCGCACGACGAGGGTGTCTGCTGCCGACGCCTGTGCGCAAGGCTCGACTCCGCTCCCGGTCGGGGGAAAGGTGTTCGTCTCCTGGGTTCAGCAGACGCCTGCTGCTTGCGCGAGCCCGACCGGCACCGCCTCGAACGAGATGATGGCGACCTTCGACGTGAACAGCGGCACAGTCGACCGCATAACCACCGTTGCGCCGGTCAAAGGCAACGGCGACAAGATCGTCGCCTGCAACCGACCGACAGATCTACGCCAGGTGATCGAGACGGCACCGGGTCACGACATCCGCAACTTCGAGCTCCCTGCGATCACGAGGGACTCGAACGGCACGCTGTACATGGCCTGGAACGATCGGCCGGACGGGCCCGGCGGCGGCAACAGCAATGCGACCCGGATCTTCCTGAGCTTCTCCCGCGACAACAACGTGACCTGGAGCAGCCCGCAGGTGATCTCCGGCCCCGTCGCCACCGATCACATGAGCGACCGCTTCCAGCCTTGGCTCGCCGCTGATGCAACTGGCCTACATGCGATGTGGTACGAGCGGGTCAAGGGAACGACGGAGGACGTCCTCCGCACCGACAAGGAGGACCTCACTCTCGCGACGCCGGCCTCGGCGCCGGTCGCGGGTGCCGAGACGCCGATCAGCGCGGTGACGTTCCCGGTGATCCAGACGAATCCGAACCAGGATCCGATCATCGCCAACTGCTACATGGGCGACTACAACAACATCATCTCCACCGGCACCACCCGCTACGTCACCTGGGGCGACAACCGCAACATCGTCACCACTTCCCAGGGCGTGACCGAAAACCAGCCCGACGTGTTCCTGGCCAAGTACTAGGGAAGAGTTGAGCGCCGAACAAGAGCGGCCCGCGTCCGGCGGGCCGCTCTTGTTCCCAAATGCAGGCATGCCTCGCTTCCTGCTCGACGTGGTGGGAAGATCCAGGGCAGCCAAATCGTCTTGTGAACGGCAGGCGACGCGAACGAGAGGAGCGCCATGGCGGACCTGAAGCGGTTGAAGCTCGTCGACGTCGGCCGATTCGACGGACGGGAGCTGACCACAACCCTTGCGCGCGGCGAGATTCAGCGCGCGCTCGACTCTGGCGAGGACGTCGAGTTGGTACTCGATGTCGCGCGCGCCCCCGGGCGCGACTCTGAGGTCGAGGCTCACTCCCTCTCCGTCGCGCTCGATCGAAACGACCTCGAGCAACTCCTGGCCGCGGACGAGGGCGACGAGATCGCCCTGCAGTTCGACGCGGAAGAGCTCGAGGCAATCCTGGCGGACGACGACGAGGTCGAGGCGCACGGCCTGCGCGAGCGAGCCGCAATCCTCGCGGTCGTGGCGACCGGAGCGGCCGCGCTCGCCGGACACGCGGCGGCGCGACCGGCGACCGACGGCGGGGCCGGCGGAAAGGCGGCCGCCGCGGCGACGGGCATGACCGCCCAGCAGATCTGGGCGACTGCTCCCGAGGCCGTGAAGCTTGCCTACGCCAAGCAGGACGCCGAGCGGGCAGCCGCGCTGCGGACGCCCGCGCCGTTCCACCCCTCCTCGGGCGGCGGCTTCGACATCTCCGCTCCGAGCCCGGCCGAGGCTGCGCTGGCCGGCGAAGTCGCGTTGCTGATCGCTGCCGCCGGGCTGGCACTCCGGGGCCGGCAACGGCGCCCCGTCAAGCCGGCCTAGATGAGGAACGGCCGCGGCGCCGAAGCGCCGCGGCCGCGAGTTCTAGGAGACCGTCGCCGGAACCGCGAGCTCAGCGAGGCGGTCCTTGAGCCGCTCGAGCTCGGCGGTGTGAGCGTCGAGCTCGGCGGCGCTGGCGCCGCGCTGCCGCAGGATCTCGCGCACCAGCACGAGGCCCCTGATGTGGAGCAGCAGGTCGTCGATCTCTCGGGTCTTCATGCTGCGAGCTCCGCGGGGACGAGCTCTCCTTCGATCGTTTCGACCTCCGGAGCCGCAGGATTCGACTCGACGAGTACGGCCGCCA
>DASQXE010000058.1:0-2605 GCA_035639875.1 Gaiellaceae bacterium
CCGCGAGGTCGAAAGGCCGGTGGCGATCGCCGGCGCGCGGCCGTGGATGGAATGCATCCCGTAGGTCTCCATGTAGTACGGAAACCGTGCCGCGCAGCCGATCCCGGAGACGAAGACGATCTTCTCCTTCGGCACCTCCAGCTCGGGCATGAACGTCTGGAGCGCGGCCAGGATGGCGTAGTCGCCGCACCCGGGACACCACCGAACTTCCTGGTCGGTCTTGTAGTCCTTGGCGGTCAGCTTGCCGTTCGTCGCCACGACTTCGATGATAGACACAGCCCTGCCCGCCCGAGTGGGCGGCTGAAATCGGGCTTGAACAAAGGAGGGAGAGATGAGGCGGGCACTGATTCCCGTGGGGGTCATCGCCGCGGCTGTCTTCACGTTCGCGGTTGTGAACGCGACTGCCGGCAGCTCCCGGTCGAAGGAGGGCGGCACGATCCATGTGATCGAGCACGCGACGACCGACGCGGTCACGAACGGATCCGGAGACGCCGAGGGGAACATCCTCACGTTTCACAACGACGTCTTCGACAGCGCGAACAGCGGCAAGGTCGGTTCCGACCAGGGCTACTGCATCCGGATCGAGGTCGGCAAGTCGTGGGAGTGCAACTGGACGACGTTCCTGCAGGGAGGCCAGATCACGGTCGAGGGACCGTTTCTCGACACGAGTGACAGCACGGTGGCCGTCACGGGCGGAACGGGTACTTACCGGAACGTCCGCGGCTCGATGGAGCTTCACGCCCGCAATCCGGCCGGTACCGAGTTCGACTTCGTCTTCCATTTGATCGGCTGAACGGACGCCGCGCTCGTGCAACACCTCGCGATTCCGGTGAAGGACCAGGAACGCTCGCGCCGCTTCTACGAGACGTACTTCGGGTTCGGCGCCAAGCCGGCGCGTCGCTACGACGACGACGTCCTCATGCTCTACAACGCCGACGGCTTCTCGCTCGCCCTGGGGCCGACCGACGAGGAGATCACGCCGCCGAAATGGATGCACTTCGGTATCCCGCTCGGAAGCCCCGACGAGGTGCACGCGTTCCGCGAGCGCCTCGCCGGGGACGGCGTCCCGATCGTCGAGGAGTGGGACGAGCCCGAATACGTCAGCGTCAAGTGCCGTGATCCGGATGGGTATATCGTCGAGGCCTCGTGGGAACCACACCGGCGATGACGACGTTCCACGGCAGCTGCCTCTGCGGCGGCGTCAAGTTCGAGCTGGAGGCGGCTGCCGACCGGATCCGGTTCTGCCATTGCGACAGCTGCAAGAAGCTCTCCGGCGGCGGCGCGACGGCGAATATCCGCGCCACGTCTGCGGAGATCCGGATCGTCGAGGGCGGAGACCTGATCCAGACCTATCAACCGGCCGAGGGGAGCGCGAAGACGTTCTGCCTCGCGTGCGGCTCCAACCTCTTCGGCGGCGGGTGGCCCGACTCGGAGTACTGCAGCGTGCGCATCACGACGTTCGAGGAACCGCTCGGTACGCTGCCGGCCGCGCACCTGTTCGTCCGGTCGCTTGCTCCCTGGGAACAGCTTCCGGACGACGGCGCAGCGCGCTTCGAGACGACGGCCCGCTAGCGGAACCGCTACCGGCCGAGCGCCTCGCGCGCCGTCTCGACCGCCTCGCGGGCGAAGACGAGCGCATCGGGATTCGTGCCGTCGCGCTCGTACGCCTCGAGCGCCCGCTCGAAGGTGGCGAGCGCAGCCTCGTGGTCACCCGCCTCGAAGTAGTGCCAGCCGAGATTGTTCTGGAGCGGCCCCGCCCAGTAGGCCGCGTCGGGCTCGGCCTCGGCGAGCTCGAGCCCGCGTTCCGTCCACTCGAGCATCTTGTCCGGGTCGGCGATCGCGACCATGTGCGCCGCGTCGCCGGCGAGGTAGTAGAGCTCGGCGGCGAGCGCATCCTCGAACGCCGACTCGAAGAGCGGCATCGACGCGGGCGCCTCTCCGCCCGAACGGAGCTTGCGGCCGCGCTCGAGCTTGATGCGGACGTTCGCGATCTCGCTCGCGCCCGCGAGCTCCCCGGCCTGCGCCAGCAGCTCCTCGCAGCCGTCGAAGTCGCCCCGCAGCGCCTGAATCCGCGCGAGCTGCGTCAACACCTCGGCGCATCCCGCCTCGTCGGGCTCCTGCCCGAGCTGCTCGCGGAAGCGGCGCTCGGTGCCGTCCAGGTCCTCGAAGTCCCAGAAGCGGCGCAGGCGGTCAGGCATCGATCGGCACGTGCCCTGGCTCGGCGGCGACGGTGTCGAGCCAGGAGCGGATCGCGGGATAAGGCTCGAGGTCGAAGCCGCCCTCCGGTGCGACGTGCGTGTAGCCGTAGAGCGCGATGTCCGCGAGCGTGAGGGCGTCACCGACGGCGTAGCTCCGCCCCTCGAGATGCCGGTCGAGCGCGGCGAGGACACGTTCGCCGGCCCTCATCTTCGCCGGCCGCTCAGACTCGAACTGCTCCGCGCGACCGGAGTACGCAACCCAGAAGCGCACGACCGCGATCGCCGGCTCGAGGTCGTACTGCTCGAAGAACATCCACTGCAACACCTGCGCGCGCTCGTACGGATCGTCGGGAACGAAGCCCGTCCCCTCGCCGAGGAACCAGAGAATCGCTCCCGACTCGGCGAGC
>DASQXE010000059.1:0-9762 GCA_035639875.1 Gaiellaceae bacterium
TTCGTGATCGCCGACCTCCGTCTGGCGAACCGGTTCGACG
Organism: Gaiellaceae bacterium; assembly: GCA_035639875.1. GTDB lineage: Bacteria > Actinomycetota > Thermoleophilia > Gaiellales > Gaiellaceae > JAIBJP01. The sequence goes on from DASQXE010000059.1 coordinate 41, forward strand.
TCACGGCAAAAACAGAGCACAGGCTGGCGACCCGTCACGAGGCGTGGAATCAGCTGACGGATGCGCTGCGCGGCTTCGCGGGGGGCAGCGGTTGGACGTTCGTCTTCTTCCTGGCACTCGCCGCGGCCGGAGCCGTGGTGCTCGCACCCAGGCGTCCCGCATTCGTTGCCTGGGGCCTCCTCGCCTTCGCGCTCCCGCCGATCCTCTCGACGTTCGTCCACACGGGGCGCTCGCCCGACCTCTCGCCACGCCACCTCATCTTCGGGCTCCCCTTTTTCGCTGCGTTCATCGGTTTCGCGGCCTCCCGGATCCCTGCGCGCGCCGTCGCCGTCGCCGTCGTCGCGGTCGCGGTCGTCGCCGCCATTTCGCCGCAAGGCATCCACGATCCGCGCTCCATCACGTACACGGCCAAACTCGGCACCGCGGAAGCCCTCGCGGCGCCCTCCGCCTGGTTGCGCGAGCGCATCCACTCGAGCGATGTCCTCTACCCGTACTCCTCGGTCTTCCTCGCGGCCTTGCCCGGAGCGGGGCAGGCGACGGCGCTTCCCCGTGCCCAGGCAGGACCGATCCTCGACGCCCTACGACGCGCGGACTATCCGTTGGCGCGCATCTTCGTCGCCGTCCCAATCGGCACGACCCGTGTCGATCTGACCAAGATCAACGATCTTCCCCTTGCGCGCTTCGCCCGTTGGTACATCATCGAGCTGCGCGGCGAGTTCAACGACGGCGCCTCAATCCTGCAGGCCGTCGACGACGCTCTCGAAACCTTGCGGAACGCTCTCCAGCCGCCCGTTCCCGATGCCCTGTCAGGCTGGTTCGAGCTAAACACGAGCGTGCTTTGCAAAGCCGTTCGCCAGCTCGGCTCGGAATGTGGTAGATAGGCCTCACATGTCCGTGCTGATCAAGGGCGGGCGCGTCGTGACGGCCGACGAGGACCGCGTCGCCGACGTCTTCGTCGAGGACGAGACGATCTCCCAAATCGGCGAGTCACTCGAGGTGCAAGCGGACCGAGTCATCGACGCGAACGGCAAATACGTGCTTCCAGGCGGCGTCGACCCGCATACGCATCTGGACATGCCCTTCGGCGGCACGATCACGATCGACGACTTCGAGTCGGGCCAGACCTCGGCCGCCTTCGGGGGGACGACCTGCCACGTGGATTTCATCATCCAGCCGAAAGGGATGAGCTTCGGCGAGGCGCTGGACGAGTGGCACTCGAAGCGTGAAGGGAAGGCGGTGATCGACAACGGATTCCACATGGCCGTCACCGACCTCAACGAAGGCGGCACGCTCGAGGAGCTCGCGACGCTGCCCGACCAGGGGATCACGAGCTACAAGCTCTTCATGGCCTACAAGGGCGCGATCATGGTCGACGACGAGACGCTCTTCCGCGTCATGCAGGTGGCCGCGGAGACCGGCGCGCTCGTCATGGTGCACGCCGAGCACGGGGATGCGATCGACGTCCTCGTCAAGCAGGCGCTGGCCGCGGGCCATACCGAGCCGAAGTACCACGCCCTCACGAGGCCGCCGGAGACCGAGGGGGAGGCGACCAATCGTGCCATCCAGCTCTCACGCGTCGCCGGTTGCCGCCTCTATGTCGTCCACGTCTCCTGCAAGGAGGCGTTGGAGCCGATCGCGATCGCCCGCGAGAAGGGCTGGGATGTCTGGGGTGAGACCTGCACGCAGTACTTCTTCATCGACTACACGTTCCTCGAGCGGCCGAACTTCGAGGGCGCGAAGTACGTGTACACGCCTCCGCCGCGCCCGAAGGAGAACCAGGAGCACCTCTGGGAGGCGGTCAAGGGCGACGTGCTGTCGGTCGTCTCAACCGACCATTGCGCCTTCCTGTGGGACGGACAAAAGACGCTCGGCAAGGACGACTTCTCGAAGATTCCGAACGGCGGGCCCGGGCTCGAGAACCGGCTTCAGATGATGCACGAGTTCGGCGTTCGCGAAGGCCGCATCACGCTCAACCGCATGGTCGAGCTCCTGTCGACCAACCCGGCCAAGTACTTCGGCCTCTTCCCGCGCAAGGGGACGATCGGAGTCGGTTCGGACGCCGACATCGTCGTCTTCGACCCCGAGAAGAAGGTGACCATCTCCGCCGCCGCCCATCACTCGAAGTGCGACTACAACCTCTTCGAGGGCACCGAGGTGACGGGAACGACGGAGATCGTCCTCCTCCGCGGGAAGGTGATCGTCGAGGGCGACGAGTTCAGCGGTCGGCCCGGAGACGGACAGTTCGTCAAGCGCGCCCGCTTCGGCGAAGCTCTCGCGGGCCGTGCGGCGACGACGGCTTAACTCAGCCGCTTGGTAGTTGGCGTGGCCAGGGGCGGATGAACCGACTCCGGCCGGCATAGCCGACGGTGCGGACGTAGGAAGTGCGGAGAGCGTGCGCCAGCGCGCTCCCGCCCGCGCCCTGCCGGATGAGCTCCCGGAGACGGAAGCCCACGGGCTGGACGACCAGGCTTGAGTGCTCCACCCAGGTGGGGACGTAGTCCACGCCCGTGACGCGCACCTTTGCTCCGACCGCATGTACGTGGATGACCGCGATCAGGCCGTCCTCCGACTCGGCCGGGCAGCAGGCCGCAGTCTGGTTGGAAATCAGGTTGCCCTCGCCGAAGACGACGATCCGGCCCGCGATCCGCTCGATCGGCTGTACGACGTGCACGTGCTGGCCGACGATCAAGTCGACGATCCGATGGCCCAGGAGATAGCGGGCCAGGTCGCGCTGCTGCAAGTTCGGCTCGTGGACGTACTCGTCTCCCCAGTGGAAGTTCGCGATGACGAAGTCGGCGCCGAGGCGGCGCGCACGGCGAGCGTCGGCGACCACCTTGCTCGTCGAGATGAGGTTGACCGACCACGGGTGCGGGACGGGAACTCCGTTCGTCCCGTACGTGTAGGCCAGAAACGCGATGCGGAGGCCGCGGACGGACACGACGAGGATGCGGCGCGACTGGGCACGGGTGCGGAAGCTCCCGGTATGGCGGACTCGGGCCGCGTCGAGTGCGCGCGTCGTCGCGTCAATTCCCGCCTGGCCCTTGTCCACGGAGTGATTGGACGCCGTGTCGCACACGTCCCAGCCGGTCCACTTGATCGCTCGCGCCAGCTCGCGTGGGCTGTTGAAGACCGGGTAACCCGTGGGAGCGCCCGCGCCCATGGGGGTTTCGACGTGGCAGATCGCCAGCGCCGCCCGGCTCACGATCGGGCGGACGCGCGCGAGCAGAGGGCGGAAGTCGTAGTGGCCGTGGCCGAGCGCCGCAGCCCGTTGCCAAACGGGTCCGTGGATGAGGAGGTCGCCGCTCGCGACGATGTCGAACGTCTGCTCGCCCGCCGGGCTCGGCTCCGGCGGACCGCCGTCCCCCGCGATCGCCGCGTGTCCCGAGAGCGGGCTGCTGATGACGGTCAGCGCGGCGACGAGGGCCGCTGCGACCGCCAAGGCTCCGAAAACCGCTGCCAGCCGCTGGTTCCGCACCCGGCGCCGCGCGAGTGCACGCCGCTCGATGCGCGCCCGGTCGGAGTGTGTTCCGAGCGCCTCGTTACGATTGTTTCGCACCCCCTTCGGGTAGCAGGGGGGTCGGACAGATCTGCGAGCCCGGGCCGCGCGCCCGGGGGAGGGAGGGGAAGTGGCTACACCGGAACGGCGCTACGGACCTGGAGCAGGCATCTCGCTCGGCGGCATCATCGTCATCGTCGGGATCATCGTTCTGATTTTCTGGAGCATCTGGCTCGGCATCCTCATCATCCTGCTCGGCTTGATCGCCTTCGGCGGTTTCGCCCGCGGCCGCTGGTACTGACCGGCTAAGGCCAAATAGAGCTCTCCTTGCGGATGTCGTAGGCGCCGCCGTCGCGGCACTTCTTCGTGCGGTAGTCCGCGGGTCGCGTGGGATAGACCTTGGTCCAGTAGCGCTCGGCCAGCTCGTTGGCGTAGGCGCGACTGGCGCCCAGCCGCATCGCAGCCTGACGGATGTGCTGCATGCCCCAGCACTCCGCGAGCGGCTCGTTGGCGCCCGCCCCGTAGAAGTCGCCCGACTCGTTCAGGTGTCCCGCCTCGTGCGTAAGGGTGGTGATGGCGAACGCGAGCTTGAGCTCCTCGGCTCCTGTCGGGCGTTCCGTCGTATAAGCGAGCTCGGCGAGCGAATCGCAAATGTCCCACGCGAGGTTGACGCGCTGGAATCCCGGAGACGCGAACCCAGCCAGATTGCGATCCGCTCCGAACTCCTCCTTCTGAAGCTCGCTCCAGTCGGCCTGCGACCAGCAACGCACCTCGCCGACTGGCGCTGCGATGTCGCGCGCGACCTCGGTGAGCAACGGCTCGACGCGGCTCTCCGACAGCGGGCCGCGGCCGGCGGGAAGCGGAAGGCGCTCCATCGCCTGCGGCGTCGGGAGTCTGTGGTTAGCCTCCCAGACGAGCTGGGCGCCCTGCGACCATGCCAGAAAGGCCTCGCGCCGGTCGGGCAGCCGCGCCCCGTCGGCGAAGCGGCGACACGCCCGCGCGAGGATTGCCTCGGGGGCGCGCAGTGAAGCCGGCGGCTCGCCGAGCTCGCTTTCGAGTGTACTCCCGCAGCGCTCGAGGGCGGGACGCTCGGCATGGGCGAGCGCGACACGCAGGTCGGTGACCCAAAGCGCGTAGCGACCCAGCCATTGGTCTTCCGTCGGCGGTGTCCGCGCGGCCGTCGACGTGCTCGGGGGCACCACGGCCTCCGAGCTCTCGCAGGCGCACGCGAGCGCCGCGACCGCAAGCACGACCCCGACGAGTGCTCTCACCCGACGGCTAGCCCCGGCCGAACCAGGCGCGGCGGGGCCCGCAAGCCGGCTTCGTTCACGTGCGGGTTCAGCGGCTCGGCGAGCGGGGTGGCCCCGTACGAGCGGGCGGTGCGTTCGGGATCGGGCCTCCCGTATAGGGTCGTGCGCTGGCGCGGCGTGCGGCCGATGGCTCGAATCGCAGCTTCCATCCGCTCCGGCGGCATCTCCTGGCCGTGGCTCGCGCCCGCGGCGCGCGAGATGGACTCGTTCATGAGGGTCCCGCCCAGATCGTTCGCCCCGGCCCGGAGAGCGGCCTGAGCGCCTTCGAGTCCCAGCTTCACCCACGACGCCTGGATGTTGGCGATGCGGGGGTGGAGCGCGAGGCGCGAGACGGCGTGCATCAGCACGGCTTCCCTGAACGTGGGGCCTGGGCGAGCCCGTCCTTTCAGGAAGATCGGCGCCTCCATGTGCACGAACGGAAGCGGCACGAACTCGGTGAAGCCGCCGCTCAGCTTCTGCTGCTCGCGGAGCTCGACGAGGTGCCGTGCCCAGCTCTCAGGTCCCTCGACCGAGCCGAACATGATCGTGGTCGTCGAGCGCAGCCCCACGTGGTGCGCTGTGTCGTGCACCTCGAGCCACTGAGCCGTCGTCACCTTGTCGGGGCAGATGACCTGCCGGACCTCGTCGTCGAGAATCTCGGCGGCCGTGCCCGGGAGGGAGGCGAGCCCGGCTTCTTTGAGGAGGCCGAGGTATTCCTCGAGCGGGATCCCGAGCGTCGCCGCGCCCTGCCAGACCTCGAGCGCCGAGAAAGCGTGGACGTGCAAATCGGGCAGCTCATCCTTGATCGCCCGGCAGACGTCGAGGTAGTAGTCGCCCGTGAAAGCGGGATGGATCCCGCCCTGTAGGCAAACCTCAACGGCGCCGCGGTCCCACGCCTCGCGACAGCGGCGCACGATCTCGCCCAACGGAACGAGGTACGGTGCGCCACGAAGGTTGGCGGCGAGCTTCCCCTTCGAGAAGGCGCAGAAGCCGCATCGGAAATAGCAGACGTTCGTGTAGTTGATGTTGCGCGTGACGACGTAGGTCACCGTGTCGCCCGATACCTCGCGCCGGAGCCCGTCGGCGGCGGCGATGACGGCGGCGTAGTCGCGTCCTCGAGCGCGGAAGAGCGCTGCGATCGCTTCCTCGTCGAGCTCGCCGTCCAGGAGGCGAACCGGCGCGGCGGGCGCGGGCAGTGGCGGGGGCGGTGCGAGAGCCCCGGCCGCCCACCGATCGTCGCGCGCGAGGCCGTCCGCGTCGGCGTGCCTGCGGATCTCCCGCGCGATCCGCGGGTCGGCCCAGCGCTCGAGGTCGACCACGTAGTCGGGGTAGATCGGCAGGCGTGCGACGAGTTCCGCGCCCGCGGCCTCCGTCGCCTCCCGCAGGCGAACGATCTCCGGCCACGGCGCCTCGGGATTGACGTGGTCGATCGTGACGGGGGAGACGCCTCCCCAGTCGTCGATCGCGGCTTCGAGCAGGCGCGGGAACTCGTCGTAGGCGAGGTTCGGCGGCGCCTGGATCTTGATCTCCGGTCCGAGGACGTCGCGCGCCGCGCGGATCGTCCAGAGGTGGTCGTCGAGCGCCGGCTCCGGCGCGTCGGCCATCTTGGTGCCCGGCTTGGCGCGGAAGTTCTGGACGATCACCTCCTGGATGTGGCCGTACCGCTCATGCAGCGCGCGGATCTCCTCCAGTGCCTCGACGCGCTCGTCGCGTGTCTCGCCGATCCCGATCAGGATCCCGGTCGTGAACGGAATCGCGAGTTCGCCTGCAAGCGCGATCGTCTCCAGCCGACGTTCGGGAAGCTTGTCCGGCGAGCCGTAGTGCGGGCCGCCCTTCTCGGAGAGCCGCACGGAGGCCGTCTCGAGCATGAGTCCCATCGAGGCCGAAACGGGGCGCAGCAGCTGGAGGTCCGCGCGCGTCATCACGCCCGGATTGAGGTGGGGGAGCAGGCCTGTCTCGGCCAGGACGAGCTCGCACATGCGCGCCAGGTACTCGATCGTCGTCTCGCAGCCGAACTCGGCGAGCGCTTCGCGCGCGGCGCGGTAGCGAAGCTCCGGCTTGTCGCCGAGCGTGAACAGGGCTTCGTGGCAGCCGGCTTCGGCGCCGGCGCGCGCCACTTCGAGCACCTCGTCCGCGCTCATGTACGCCCGCTCGCCGCGCCGGGGCGGCCGGGCGAACGTGCAGTAGTGGCAGACGTCCCGACAAAGCTTCGTCAGCGGGATGAACACTTTCGGCGAATACGTGACGACGCGTCTCATGCGAAGGCAAGGTCTTCGGGCCGATCGACGTCGAGGCTCAGCCGCTCGTCGTCGAGCACGAAGGGTTCGATCCCCGCGCGCCGCGCGTGCTCGATGGTCTCCATCGCCGGAACTCCGAAGGACGGCGTGAAGCGCGCCGGATCTCGCAGCGCGAGCGCGTTGACGCCGCCGTCCAGCGCCGGCACGAGCGCGAGGGGGCGCGCTGAGCGGGCGAGCGTGTCGAGAGCTTCGGGCGCGGCGAGCGGGCAATCCGCCATCACGACGACCACACCACCCCCGCGAGCGCGCGGGTCGTCGAGTGCGAGTGCGATCGCCTCCGCGTGGCCGCGGCCGTCGTCCACGAGCACCTCGACACCTGCGGGCACCGCCTCCGGCTCCGGGGTCACGAGTAGCGTTCGCTCGATGGAGGACGCACCGTCGCACGCGGCGACCACCCGCCCGAGCATCTCGAGCGCGAGCCGCGCGCGCTCCTCAGCTGAGAGGACGGCGGCGAGCCGCGTCTTCGCACCGTCGAGCCCCTTGAACGGGACGATCGCGAGCACGACATGAGCATACGTATCGCCGTGCTCGCCGGAGGGCTGGGCGGCTCGCGCTGCGTCGACGCGCTCGCGCGCGCGGCGGGGCCCGAAGCGGTCACCGCGATCGTGAACGTCGGTGACGACCTCGAGGCCTTCGGGCTGCACGTCTCTCCGGACCTGGACACCGTCCTCTACACGCTCGCTGGGCTCCTCGACGAACAGCGCGGGTGGGGAATACGTGACGACACGACCGACGCATTGGCCATCGTCGGACGCCTGGGCGGCTCGACGTGGTTCACGCTCGGCGACCGTGACCTCGGCGTGCACCTGGTTCGCACCGAGCTCTTACGGCACGGCCACCCGCTGTCGTTCGTCTCGTCTCGGCTGGCGGAAGCGCTCGGCGTTCGGACGCCGCTCCTTCCCGCCACCGACGACCGGCTGCGGACGTGGATATCGACGCCTGATGGGGAGCTTCCCTTTCAGGAGTGGTACGTCCATCGGCGCCACGCGGACCGAGTGCTCGGCGTCCGCTTCGAAGGCGCCGACGAGGCTCAGCCGGCGCCGGGTGTCCTCGAGGCGATCGCGTCGGCCGACCTGGTCATCATTGCGCCGTCGAATCCATACGTGTCCATCTTCCCGATCCTCGCGGTGCGCGAAATCCGTAACGCCGTCGCCGCGCGCGGGGCGGTCGCGATCTCGCCGATAATCGACGGCAAGGCGCTGCGCGGGCCGCTTGCCGAGATGATGCAAGACCAGGGCGTGGGCGCGAGCCCGGCCGGCATCGCTGCCCTCTACGACGGGTTGGCGACCAGGATCGTCCTCGATCCCGCCGACGCCGCACAGGCCGAAGACATCCCGGGCGCAGTGATCTGCCCAATCGTGATGGCGGATCCCGATCAGCGAGCGGAGGTGGGACGCCAGCTCCTGGAGGCGCTCCTGTGATCGGAATCATCGGCGGCACCGGCGACTTCGGCCAGGGCCTCGCGGAACGCCTCCGTCGCATCGGCGAAGAGGTCGCGCTCGGCTCGCGGAACCCGCGCGACGGCTTCGTCTCGAACCGCGACGCCTGTCAACGCTCGGAGCTCGTCTTCCTGTCTATTCCACCCGCCGGCGTGGAGGACATGTGCCGACAGCTCGCGGGCGACGTCCTGGGGAAGATCACCGTCAGCGTCGCAAGCCCGATCGTCTTTCGCGGCGGTGTGCCGGCCGCGGCCCCGGGCGAGATCTCCCTCGCCGAAACGGCTGCGCAAGCTGCTCCCGGAGCACGGTTGGTGGCCGGCTTTCACACCGTGAGCGCCCGGGCGCTCGCCCGCGCCGACGAGCCGCTTCGTGAAGACGTCCTTCTCTGCGGGGACGACGACGACGCGAAAAAGGTGGTCGCGCAACTCGCCGAGCGCCTCATCGAGGGCCGCGCCGTCGACGCGGGCCGGCTCGAGGTCGCGCGCTGGCTGGAGCCGTTGACCGCCGTCCTCCTGAACGTGAACCGCAACTACAAGGTCAATTCAGGAGTCAGAATCACGGGCCTCGGCTGATGGCCTCACCGTAGCGGCCGATCGCCACTCGGGAGAGATTTCCGTCTTCGTGCGCGCCCTCTACGAAGGGCTGACGACGCCGCCGGTCTTCTGGCCGCTTCTCCTCTTGGTCCGCGCGCGGGTTCGCCTTTGCTGGTCGCCCGGCGGACGGGATCGCCCTGATCGACGAAGTCATCGAGATCACGGGTGACGCCAATCGCTTGTATCCCGAGTTCGCGTTGCTCCGAGGTGACCTGCTCCTGATCGGGCCGGCGCCGCCGGCGCCGAATCTCTCTACCAGCGCTCGTTCGACGTCGCGGAAGATCTGGAAGCTCGATGCCCCAGCTGCGAGCGGCAACGAGGCTGGCTCGCCTCTGGCGGCGCCGGGAGGCAGCGGGACGGGGCCGACATGCTGCGCGACGTCTTCGAGAAGTTCACCGAGGGTTTCGACACCCCAATCTCGCCCAGGCTCGTGCGGTCCTCAGTGAGGTGGATGCTCGGGTCATCTGACGGCCGGCTTGGGTTTCGGCGTAGCCGCTTCCCTATTTGCGCGTGCAAGCGCGAGGAGTAGGGTCTTGACCGATGACCTGCCCGGCATGCGGCGCTGAGAACAAGGCGGGCCGCAAATTCTGCTCCCGCTGCGGAGCCGC
>DASQXE010000060.1:0-3770 GCA_035639875.1 Gaiellaceae bacterium
TCTAAGGAGGTTCGATGCCTATCTCGAGGCGTGCCCTTTGGATCGGCGCAGCTCTCGTTGCTCTCGCGGCCGTGATTGTCGTGGTCGTCCTCGTCGCGGGCGGCGGCGGAGGCGGCGGCTACTAAACCAGCCCGCGGGCGACCTGCGATTGAGCCCCGCGTACGGGGGAAAGAGACGTCCGTGCGACGGTTGCTTGTCGGTTTGCTCGCTGCCGTAGTTCTCGCCCTTGCGCAGCCTGCTGCGAGCCAGACGGCTCCATATCCGAACTCGATGGCTGCGACGGGCGATTCGATCACCCGTGCGTTCAATTCAGGAGCCGTTCCCTGGACCGAGGCCCCGTGGAACTCGTGGTCGACGGGCTCGAGCAGCGTCGTCTCGAGCCATTACCGCCGCATCCTGGCCGTCAACCCGCGCATCTTCCTCCGCAACTTCAACGACGCACGCAGCGGCGCAAAGATGGCAGAGCTCTCGAGGCAAGTCGCGCTCGTGAACCTGCAGCACGTCGACTACGTCACCATCCTCATGGGCGCGAACGACGCGTGCGCTTCGAGCGAGGCGGCGATGACGCCTGTCGCAGACTTTCGGGCTCAGTACAAGAGCGCGCTGGCCGAGCTCGCCAGCGGATCGCCGCAGGCGTACGTCTACGTGGTCTCGATTCCCGACGTCTACCGCCTGTGGCTCATCCTCCACAACGATCCCAATGCGCGCTTGGCGTGGCGTTTGACCGGTTTCTGCAAATCGATGCTCGCCAATCCGGGGTCGACGGCGCCCGCCGATGTCGCGCGCCGGCAGCGGGTCCGCCAGAGGATCGTGGACTACAACACCGTTCTCGCGGACGGATGCGCGCTCTACATCCGCTGTCATTTCGACGGCAACGCCGTCTTCAACTACCCGTTCGAGCTCAAAGACGTCTCGAAGGTCGATTACTTCCACCCATCTCGCGAGGGCCAGCGCGTGCTCGCCGCCGTGACGTGGCAGGCGGGCTACGCCTTCGTCCCCTAGGCGCCCTCGGCTCGCGGCGAACGCACTCTCGACAAAGATAGGGGCGTGCAGGTCTACGACTCGCTCACGCGCGAGAAGGTCGCGCTGCCCGCGCCGCCGGGTCCGATCCGCATGTACGTCTGCGGGCCAACCGTCTACCAGCGCATCCACATCGGCAACGCGCGGCCGTACGTCGTCTTCCTGTGGCTCAAGCGCTGGCTCGCGGAGCAGGGATACGACGTCCGTCTCGTCGAGAACATCACCGATATCAACGACAAGATCTACGAGGCGGCGACGCGGGAGGGAATCGGGAGCGCAGAGCTCGCTGAGAAAGCGACGCGCTGGTATTTCGACGACACGGACGACCTTGGCCTCGAGCGGCCCGACGTCGAGCCGCTCGCGACGGAGACCGTTTCGGAGATCGTCTCGCTCATCGAGGAGCTGGTGGGGCGGGGACTCGCCTACGAGTCTTCCGGGGACGTGTATTTTCGCGTGGCTGCTTATCCCGAGTACGGGCAGCTCTCCGGCGCCGATCCCGACGAAATGATGGCGCAGGAGCCGAGTGACCTGAAGGAGGATCCGCGCGACTTCGCGCTGTGGAAGGCGACGAAGGAGCACGAGGACACGTCGTGGGACTCACCCTGGGGCAAGGGCCGCCCAGGCTGGCACATCGAGTGCTCCGCGATGGCGGAAAAGCACCTCGGGCCCGAGTTCGAGATCCACGGCGGCGGCATCGACCTGCGCTTTCCGCACCACGAGAACGAGCTCGCCCAGTCTCGCGGCGCCGGGCGACGCTTCGCCCACGTGTGGGCTCACAACGGGCTCTTGCAGCTCGACGAGGAGAAGATGTCGAAGTCTGGGGGCAACATCGTTTCGCTCCGCGACGTGCTCGACACCTACGGGCGCGAGGCGATCCTCGTCTACTTCCTCGGCGCTCACTACCGCAGCCCGATCGACTACTCGGACGAAGCGATGGAAGCCGCGCAAGCGCAGGCAGATTCCTTCCGCACTGCGTTTCGTGTCGCGGCGCGGCGTGGCGATGCGCCTCCCTGGGACGACTTCGCGGCTGCGCTGGACGACGATTTCAACACCCCCACCGTCCTGAGGATCCTGCACGACTGGCGCGCGGCGGGTCGACTCGATCTCCTGGCCCGCGGCCTTCGCATCTTCGGGCTCGCCGTCGAGGAGGCCGAGGAGGCGCCGGCAGAGGTTGTTTCCCTCGCGGAGAAGCGCCAGCAGGCTCGTTCCTCCCGAGATTTCGACGAGGCCGATCGGCTGCGCGAGGAGATCGCCTCGCGTGGCTGGGAGGTCCAGGACGTCGCCGAGGGCTACCGCCTCATCCCGAGCCGGTGACGCGGGAGCTCGTCTACGGACGTCGCCCCGTGCGGGAGGTGCTGCGCGCCGGCCGTCGCCAGGTACTCGAACTGCTCGCGACCGAGCGGGCCCTCGCCGCGGAGCCCTGGCTGCGCGAGGAGCCGGGCCTGCGGGTTCAGGTGCGACCTGAAGCCGCGCTCACGGCGGCAGCGAATACGCGAGACCACCAGGGCGTCGTCGCCTTCTGCGAGGCGTATCGCTATGCGGACGCCTTCGAGCTCGCCGCGACGGAACGTCCCCTCATCGCGTGCCTGGACCAGGTCACGGACCCCCACAACCTCGGCGCGGTTTGCCGGAGCGTGGAGGGGGCCGGAGCCACCGGCGTCGTCATCACCGAGCACAAGTCGGCGCGCGTGACCCCGGCCGTCTGCCGCGCGTCCGCGGGCGCCGTGGAGCACGTGCAGGTGGCCGTGGTGGTGAATTTGTCCCGCTATCTCACAGACGTGAAGCGGAACGACCTCTGGGTCTGGGCAGCGGCAGGCGATGTCGCCACTCCTGTGTGGTCGGCGGACCTCACGACCGGCGCCGCGCTCGTCTTCGGAGCCGAGGGCCGCGGCTTACGTCCCCTCGTCCGCAAGGCGTGCGACGACGCGTTCGCCATCCCTCTGGCCGGCAACGTCGAGTCGTTGAACGTCAGCGTGGCGGCCGGAGTGGCCCTCTTCGAGGCAGCCCGGCAGCGGCGCGCGCTCCCCTAGAATCGCCGGCCGTGGGTGATTACACGATCAAGAACCTGAAGCGGGACGTCGAGAACTCCGCGGAGCAGTTCGGGCTCGCGCCCGACATCGAAGCGCGATTCGCGCGCGACCCACTCGGGTGCCAGCAACTGGGACTCAGCTACCAGCGGCTGGCGCCGAACGCACGGTTTCCGTACGGCCACCATCACAAGCAGCAGGAAGAGGTGTACGTGGTCGTCGACGGGAGCGGGCAGGTGAAGCTCGACGACGACGTCCGCGACCTGGAGCAGTGGGATGCCGTGCGCGTCGGGAAGGACACGATCCGGTCCTTCGAAGCCGGTGACGACGGTATGGCGTTCCTGGCGTTCGGTGCCCCGAAGACCGAATCCCAGGATGCGGAGATGATCCCTAACTGGTGGAGCGACTAGCTGCTTTACCTCTTCGACGGGAACAACATCCTTCACGCGGGCCGGTTTCGCGACCGGCGGGAGCTGATCGACCGTCTGGCGAGCCACGTGGCCTTCGAAGGAGCGCGCGGCGTCGTCGTCTTCGACGGAGTGGGGGCCGACGCCGCGTTCGGGCCGCTCGAAGTCCGCTACGCGCAGCCCGCAGACGATCTTCTCGAGCGCCTCGCGGCCGATCACCGCGGCCGGGAGCCGGTCACTGTGGTCTCTTCGGACCGGGCAATCCGCACGACCGCCGGGCAGGACACCCGGCGGGTATCGGCGAAGACATTCCTCC